>CAYUSL010000142.1:0-13255 GCA_964447125.1 uncultured bacterium
GACCGGCGAGCGCGTGGCCGTAGATCCGCGTGTGGCGAAAGAGCGCGTACGGACCTGAGATCTCGAGCTTCGCGCAGTCGTTGGGCCCCTGAGTCGAGCGACTCGCATTGCAGATCAAACCGCGCAAATGCGCGTGTCGCACGACCCGTCGCGCCTCGCCCTCGATCTCGATCGCCAACGCCGACGCTCGCATCATGAGTCCCTGGGCCAACTTGAGATTCGCTGCGAGCGCCAGCGTGTGCGCCGCGAGCGGCGAAGCCGGGGGCGTCACCAGCCGCTCGTGCGCGAGATCGGCGAACAAGAGCGATTCGAGGTCTCGCACGCCCACGCCCAGCTTGGTCGCACATTCGCGAAGCACGACCTCCACGGGCTCGCGAGCGCGTGCTGCGGCGCCGAACACCAGCGCTCGAGCGCGAGAGGACGGCAAGGTGAGCGGAGATCGGGCACGGTAGAGCGGTGCGAGGGTCGCGAGCGCGAGCTGCCGTTTCACGGGATCGTCCGCGCGCCGCCGCGTCCAGCACAGGTGGTCGGCGAGCTCGGCCCAGCGGCGGCCTGCGAATCGGTCGTGCGTTTCGATCAACCGAGCGAGCCACGGGTGGTCCATCTCCGTCAGGAATCGCGGCACTACTTCGCGACTCGCACCGGACGTCACGACGAGCTCAGCAGGATCCAAGCGCCCTCCGGCGCACGCGGGCCCGCCGCGCCTCGACGGTGTTGCGCATCACCAACTCGTAGACGAGCGCGCGTTTGCCACTCGCCGGCCGCAGCACGCGCCCCACGCGCTGAACGTGCTCGCGCCCACCGCCGTCGCCTCCAACGACGATGGCCACGTCCGCGTCGGGTACGTCGATGCCTTCGTTCAACACCCGCGCCGACACCAGCGCCGTGAGCTCGCCGCGGCGAAAGCGCGCCAGCGCGTCGTCGCGCTCCGCACGCCGGATCTCGCAGGTGATGCACATGATCAGGTGCTGGCGGGCAATGGCGTACGCCGTGTCGTTGTCGCTGGTGAACACCAGCACTCGCGAGTCGCGATGACGCGCCAAGAGTGTGGCGAGCGCTCGTCGCTTTGCTTCGGGGAACGCCACGAGGCGTCGCGCCGCAGCAAACGACCGAAGCGCTCGGCGCCCGTCGTCGCTCCGCTCCGCGACACGAACCAGGTCCGCCCAGTGAGCACCGCGCTCCAGGTGCGCGTGCGTCGAGCGCCATTCGTGGAAGCGCCGTAGATGCTCGTCGTAATGCACGCGTTCCTTCGCGCTCAGCTCGAGAGCGATCGTCAGCAGCTCGAAGTCCGCGAGGTACTCGCCGCGCAAGTCGGAAATCGCCAGCTCGTAGACCGTGGGCCCAACGAGCTCGCGCAAGCGTTCGGCGCCCCGCCCTTCGAGCGGGGTCGCGGTGAGGCCGAGTCGCGCGGGCGCCACCGAGAGCTCGAGCACCTCGTCGCGGATCCCCGAGCCGAAGTGATGCGCTTCGTCGACGATCACGAGCTCGAAGCGATCACCGAGCTCCGCCACCCGACGCCACGCGCTCTCGCTGGTGCTGACGGTCACGCGCTCGACGACGCGCTCGCCGTCGCCCAATCGCCCGACGCGCTCGAATCCGGCGGCGCGGAACGCGGCGTGCCATTGGCCGAGCAGTACGCGCGTCGGCACCACGCACAGCGCAGACGCGGCGCGCGCTGCCGCCGCGATGCCCAAGAGCGTCTTGCCGCTGCCCGTGGGCAAGACGACGACCCCGCGGCGTCCTGCTGCTTCCCACGCTTCGAGCGCCGCCGCTTGGTACGGGCGCAAATGCCCGTCGGCTGCGTCACGCAGCGCGATGGCGGAGTCGCGGCAAGGCGCGCCGAATGCCTTCCGGGGCAACTCGTCCCACCCCAGCCCGAGGTCGCGAAGTCGCTCCCGCAGCTCCGCGTAGCGGTACGCCGGCGCTCGCCACACGCCCGCGCGTCCATCCCACCGCACGCCGGGAAGCCCTTCCACCCCGCGAGCGTCGGACAAGCCCTCGAAGACCAGGGTGCCCCGATCGAATACCAGCCGCACGATCCCCTCCGCGACGTCGTCGTGCGACACGCAGAGCAGGCGCGGTGCCCACGGGGACGGCTACGACAACGCGCGGAATCGTTGAAAGTCCCGCTCGAAGCGGTTGGGGAGAGCGTCCACGAGGGCGCGGTCGGCGCGCCCGCGACGACGCAGCGTGCGTGGGAGTGAAGCCGGTGCCGACCTCGTGACAGTCGAATCAATCCAAAGCGTGAGGGCTCATTCGACGACCCACCGAGCGTTGGAGCGACCGGCGGGGCGGGAGCCCCGCCCTCCGGCACATCGCTTCCACATGCTTCGCAAGCGACGATGGACGAAGCGCGCTGTCGCGGCGCGGCGCTCGCTCGGTCAGGCCGCGCCGGGGAGCCCGAGCTCGCCGCTCTCGGCGAACTGTGGCCGTGGCGTGCGCGGCGCGGTGCTCGGTAGCGCCCGCAGCCTCGCTCGTGCACGGGCCGCCGGCATTCGTAGCCGGTAGGGGCGATCGAGCGCTTGCGCGACGAGCACGTGCACGAAGGCGACCGCGAGAGCGAGGATCGCCGTGGAGACGACCAGTGCGATGAAGTCGAACATGGGCGCGGCGAGCGTGGTCATGGTGTTTTCTCCTCGAGGACGATTCGAGCGACGTTCGAATCGTGCGCTGCGAATGTGCGCTCGTTACACGGCCCCGAAAAGCGATTTGCGACGAACCACGACCTGCGACGGCCGAACGGCGGAATGCGCCGACGAACGGCGAGCGGCGTGAGCTGTCTCGAGCCGTCTGAGAGACCTGGCTCGTCCAATCCGCCGCATGCGACGGGCCATACGCGGCGGCGCATCCGCGCCGAGCCGCGCGGATCGCGGGACCCGATTACCGAACCAGCGGTTCAATCCGTCGTGACGGATTGAAGTTCCTGTTCACGCGCGCGTTGAAGCTGCCGCTCCGGGTCGGGATTCGTTCTTCCGTTCTCGTCGAGCTTCAGCCGGATCACAGCCTGGCGCCGAAGGGCTCGGCCGGCGGTGCGGGGAGGTCTTCACTCGCCGAGTCAGCGGCGAACGCGATCACGGCTCGAACGTCTTCGCTCGTCAATGTCGGGAAGTCCGCGAGAATGACTTCCGGCGTTTCGCCGTGTGCCAGGTACCCGAGAACCGTTCGGAGCAGCACGCGCGTGCCTTTGATGGTGGGCTGGCCGCCGCAGATCGCTGGGTCACGCGTGACGTGGTCTTGCCAGTGCATGTCGTCCGCCGGTCCGAGATGCACGAGCGCCACCTCGACGCCCCATCCTACTCGAACGGCAGCGCGGTGGGTTCCCCCTCGTTCACCGCTGCTCGTCGCTCCCTCTCAAGCCCATGACGCAGGTCCGCGGCGCAGCGCGCGCGACCTAGCGTTGCACGAAGAGCGCAACCTCGAACCGATCGGTCTTGGTGGTATTGGCGCCAGCGAGCATCGAGGTGTAGCCGAGCTGGATGCCGAGTCCCTCCCAGGCGTACCAGAGCTGACCACCCACGTTGAGCCACTCTTGATCGTTGAGCACCGTCACCCGGGTCGCGGGATCGAGGAACAGCAGATCCTGGGTGATGGTGTCGGAAGCGGGTCCGTTGCGCAGGCTCTCGGTCCCACTCACAAATGCTGCGACTCCGAAGCCCCAGCGGCTGGTTCCGAGCTTGGCTTCCCACTCGAATCGATCCGAGAACTCGCGGTGCTCGAGATCGGCGATCGCGTACGAGGCCGTCAGGTCGACGAACATCCAGGGCAAGAGCGGGCCCGACGAAGCCGCGAGCCCGAGCGACAGATCGGTGGTGCCGTTGCCGAGGGCAATCTTGTCGTCAGCGGAATTGATCGTTTCGAGCCTGAGTGCCCGCACCGACGTCGAATAGGTGGGGATCCGGGCCACTGCCCGCAGCGACGCGGGAAACGGCGTGGCGACGAACTGATAGGCAAGGCCAGCGTTCACGTCTCCAAAGCCACTCGAGCTCTGTTCGACGGGGAAGCGAATACCGAAGACGTCGAGAGCGAAGCGTTTCTCGATGTCTTTCCATTCAGTCGCGACGATCAGGTCGAGGTCTTCGAGGAGACCGATCTGGGCGTAGAGGCCGAAGCTCGTGTCGTGGTAGTCCGCGTCCGCAGCCAGCGCGCTGGTGATTCTGTCGAGGAACGCAGTCGAGGTGAGTGCGACCTCGTCGCCGTCGCTGGCGAAGCCGCTCGTTCCGTCGCTCTCGGCGTAATACGTCTTGAGATAGAGGTGACCGAGGCCACCGCGCGCCTCGGCACCGGCGCGCGCCGTCGTCGTTGCGAGGCAAGTCGCCGTCACGAACGCCACGAATACGCCGATCCGAGTCGCACGAGTGGGCGCCAAAGCGGACGAAGAGGCGCTTGCTCTGCTCGGCGGTCTGACCATCCGTTGCTCGTGGCGCATGGCGCCGAAGAGTAGCGACGCATTTCTACGAAAGTCGAGCCGACATCGAGCGCTCGGAGCACACCGCCCAGCTCCCGGCGTGGCTGCGGCTCGAGTATCCCCACGACATACCGGCGAGTCACACGGGGCATGCGCGTTGGAAAATCTTGTCGTCCCAACGGATGCCGATGTATTCGAGGCCCATGGCCAACCATCGAGCCCCGAGCACTCGCCGCGCACGGAGACCCAGTTCCAGTCCGCCCGGCCGGGACACCGTGGCGAGCGTCGAGGACCCAGTCGTCGCCGACATCGCGGAGCGATTCGGCAAGATTCGTTGCTACGAGCGAGGCGACGTTCGTGCGCCCCACAAGCCTCTATTGCTGTTGCTTGCACTTGCTCGTGTTCAGCGACGCGAATCGAGGCTCCTGCCCTACCGCGCCCTCGAGCCGGAGCTGCGATCCCTTCTCGAGCAGTTCGGTCCTCCCACGAAGGGCCGCGCACAGCCCGAGTATCCGTTCTGGAAACTTCAGAACGATGACGGTCTTTGGGAGGTCTCGAAACGAGCTGAGCTGCTCGATCTCACCAGACATCGCAAGAAAACCGACTTCATCCCTGCGCCCCTGCTACGAGCACTCAACCCGGACGCCGGCTTCCCGCTGGACTTGGATGCAGCGCTTCGGCAACGGCCTGCGCTGGTGAACGCGATCGCTCAGCGCATTCTCGAGGCGAACTTTCCGCCGTCGCTGCATGAGGGGATCCTCGATGCGGTCGGCTTTCCCTGGGCGCCGGTGTCCGGACCGAGGCAACAACGAGACCCCGACTTCCGCCGCGTCGTCCTCCGAAACTACGAGTACCGATGCGCAGTCTGTGGTTACGACGGTCGCCTTGGCGCCGCCCATCTCGGCATCGAAGCGGCCCACGTCCAGTGGCATGCGTTCCAGGGCCCCGACGCTCCCGACAACGGGATCGCTCTCTGCACGTTTCACCACAAAGCGTTCGATCTTGGCGCGATCGGTCTAGACGAGTCGCGACGAATCCTCGTCTCCAGCGAGGTGAACGGAGGCAACGAGGTGGACCACCTCCTCCTTCGCCACGCGAACCAGTCGCTCCGCCCACCCCAGGCTGGGACTGCCCCCCCTGCGATTCCTCACATCCAATGGCACGGGCGCGAGGTCTTCCGAAAGCCAGCTCGATCGAGCGCCTGACCCAGCCGTACGGCGCCCGCTCAAGTGCACCCGTCGTTCGCGTGCCGCGCCCCTCACCTGAGCAACATCAACGACGAGAGCGGCAGTGCGACGATCCGCGGATCGGGCATTGAATCGCCGTCGGTGCGCGTGACGAGCACGCCGAAGGGTGCGCGATTGACCGCTTTCGCCAGGAATGCGTTCAAGCCCGCGACGTCGCGAACGGGATCGATCGCGGCCTGGTACTTGACCTCGACGGGGATGCGGTAGGTGCCGATGGTCAGCACGAAGTCGACCTCGGGCTCGGTGCCGCGCTGGGGGTAGTGCGCAAGATCGAGCCCGCCAATCGTGGAGAGCGTCGCGCCGACTGTGCTTTCGGCGAGATGACCGGCGATCACCGTGAGCTCGGGAGCGGCCGCCAGTAGTCGTGGGTCCAGGGGAACCACCTCGTTAGGCCAGCGCGCGCAGGGCGCGGTCGGCGAGGCACGAGCGCGAGCCCTCGCGCCCGACGGAGCGGGCGCGCTCCACCGAAGGAGGATCGGTGGACAGATGGGAGCGCTGCGGGGGAGCGCGGTCGCGCTCGAGCCGGATCTCGAGGGGGTCGATGGCTCGGACCAGCAGGGTGTCGGCCAGAAACTTCAGGTAAGTGCGCACGCGCTAATTGCCCAGGTTGGCGCCGAGCGCGCCACGAATCTCGTCACGGCACCTCCCACAGCGCCCGGATCGGCACGGCGAAGAACGACTCGCCGAACGACAAACTCGTCGTGCCGTCGTAGAGCACGACGCCGCAGGCGAAGCGCCGGCCGGCGGCGTCCTCGAGCTTGCGCAGGCCGCGAAAGTCGCCAGCCGTGACCGTCCCCGCGGCCTTGACTTCGATGCCCGCGACCGCGAGGGCACCGCGCTCGACGACGATGTCCACCTCGTAGCCGTCCCGATCGCGAAAGTGATGCAACGCGAGCGGATGCTGGTGCCAGCTCGCCTGCCGCCTCAGCTCTTGAAACACGAAGGTCTCGAGTACCTGTCCGAGCAGGGCGCGGTCCGCCTGGAGCGTCCTCGCGTCGGCGCCAAGCAGCGCACAAGCCAGGCCGGTATCGCCGATGTGCAGCTTGGGCGTCTTGACCAGCCGGCTGAGCCGGTTGCTATGCCAGGGCGGAAGTTCTTCCACCAGGAAGATCCGCTCGAGCAAGGTCAGGTAGTCGCGGATGGTCGGCCGGCTGAGATGGTACGGCGCGGCCAGGTCGGAGACGTTGAGCAGGCGCGCCGTCTGCGCGGCCGCCGCAGCGAGCAGGCGTGGCACGGCATCGAGCGAGGCGATTCGCGCGAGCTCACGCACGTCGCGCTGCACGATCGTCTCGACGTACGCCTCGTACCAGCGTGCCCGCCGCCGGCCGGCCGGAAGCCGGAGCGCTGCCGGATAGCCGCCGGCGGCGATGCGCTCGCGAAGCTCCGCGCCGAGACGCTCGTACGGGCGCATCCGAAAGCCCCGTTCGAAGAGGCGATCGAGGAATGAAGCTGGCTCGCCGGCAAGCTCGCATTGCGCCAGCGGGTGCAGACGCACGATCGCCATGCGACCTGCGAGGGAGTCGCCGAGCTTCGGCAGCAACAGCACGTTGGTGGATCCGGCCAGCAGGAAGCGCCCCGGCCGTCGGTCGCGGTCGATCGCTGCTTTCAGCGTCACGAACAACTGCGGCACGTGCTGTATCTCGTCCAGGATCACGCGTGCGGGGAGGTCGTCGATGAAGCCGACCGGATCCGTGGTTGCGGCACCGCGAATCGCTTCGTCGTCGAAGCTGAAGTACGCGTAACCCGCGCGCGCCCCGACGCGCCGCGCGAGCGTCGTCTTGCCGCTCTGGCGCGGGCCGTGGATCAGCACCGCTGGAGAGTCTTCGAGCGCCTCGATCAGCCGATCGGCGGCAAAGCGTCGATGGAAGCTCGTGTCCGGCATCGGCTAGTCGTAAGGTTTGCCTTCGGCTGATTGCAACCTTTGGTGTCGGCTGATTGCAGCCTAGGCCTTCGCCCATCGCCCGTTGGTTGGCGTGCGGCGCGATCGCGGACTCGTCGGCGACGGAGCGCCGACGCTCCAGCCGCTCGTGCGCGCGGCACGCCTGGCAACCGGAAGCGCCTCGTTGGGTCGCGTGGGGCTGGGGTACGGCGATGCCTACGACGTGCAGATCGTGGAGTACCACCGGGGGTGGCCCTGATGCTTCCTGTCCATCCTGGCATCGTGTTGCGCCGTGAGCTGACGGCCCGCGCGCTGTCCGCGAACCGACTCGCGCTCGCGCTGCGCGTCCCATCCGGGCGCATCACCTCGATCTTGTCCGGGAAGCGGGGGATCACTGCCGAGACGGCGCTCAGGCTCGCGCGGTACTTCGGGACGGGCCCCGAGCTCTGGCTCAATCTGCAGGTCCGGTACGAGCTCGCCGTGGCCCAACACACCGTCGGCGATCGAGTGAACCAAGAGGTTCCAAGCGCGGCCGCAAGCTGGTTCCGACGCTGCGGCAGCCGAGATCGAGGCGCCGAGTCGTGTGGCGCGCGGGAGTCACACCCTCCGAGGGAGTGAAAAGGCGGTGGTGTTCGCGCGCGCGGTGCGACTCACCGCAGCAGCGTCGACGACGAGAGCGATAGCGCCACTCTCCGCGTGGTCGGGGTGTTGCCCGAGGTCGGTGCGCGTGACGAGACGACGAGCCCGTCGCCCTACTCGTCCCCCGGCACGACGATGTCCTCGGGTTGGATCCACTCGACCTTGCCATCGCGGCCGACGCAGATGGGATTGCCGGCGCGCTTGTGCATGCGCAGGGCGTCGGCGACGGCCAGAGCGAGGGCTTCCTGAACCACGCGGGAGTCGCGCACGAGGTCCGCTGGGCGTCTATCCGGGTCAGTGTTCGGCACGGTGAGCCTCCAAGATCCGGCGCCAGATTCGTGCGTCCGGCACTTCGGCTGGCGCGCCCCTCGAGCCTGCGGCGATGAGACCTGGGATCGGCGCCGCCGAGTTGTCCAGAACCTGCCACGAATCCACGACCGGCAGGTAGAGCGAGAAGAGGTTCCGAAGCCCGCTGTCGTAGCGGCGCCGGATGGTGGCCTCCGGTACGTCGTGGCCGCCGACGCGGACTCGCTCGGCGACTCGGCTCACGGCGAGCTCGGCGCTCTCCAACCACAGGAACAAGAGGTGGGTGCGGTAGCCGCTCGTCGCGAGGCGGCCGAGCCACGGCGCGAAGCTGCGGCTCGCGAGTGTCGTCTCGAAGGCGAAGCTGCGCCGCGCCGCCGCGAGCTCCTCCATCCGCGCCAACATGATCCGGCCTGCGGCGACGGCAGCTCCTTCGGGCCGAAAAGCAGAGAGACCGGACGCGATCACGTCCGCGTTCACGAACTCTTCCACCATGAGCGTATCCCGCAGCAGACGCGGGGCGGCGGTCGACTTGCCGGCGCCGTTCGGTCCGGCGACCACCACCACGAGGGCATCGGTTGGGGGCGCGCTCATGCAGACGTTCAACCCGCCACCTTGCCGGTGGCGCTCGGGAGCACGCCACGGAGTGTATCGACGGCTTCCAGGCAGAGGGCGGCGTCGATCGTAGCGCACGCGGCGCGCAGCGCGGCAGGGGGAAACGGCGCGACCGACGGAGCGTCGGCGCTCCAGGGCGCGTCGGACCCAGGTGGGCAGAGACGACTTCCCGTCGCGGCGCGCGACCCGGACCTATAACTCGCCGCTCGTCGGCTGCGGGCGCGGCTCAGCCCCCGATTCCCGCCATTCGTCGCACGGGGCTTTGCGCGTCTCTTCGGCGCCGCCAAGCTGAATCCTCGGAGGCGCCGATGCTTTCTCTCGCCCTTTCTTTCGAAAAGCGCGGGCTCGCGCGGATCTTCGCGTGGCCGCGCGTGGTTTCCGTGGTGGTGGTGAGCGCGCTGGTGAGCGTGTTGCTGCTGCCGGCTTGGAGCGCTTCGTACGCGATCTTGCTGGGGCGGCTGCTTTTCATCGGGTTCACGGCGCTGGTGACCTTCGGGATCACCGAGCGCTGGCCGGCTCGTCTGCCGCGGCGGGTCGCACGCTGGGCGATGCAGGTTTCGCTGGTCGCGCTTTCGGTGCCGCTTGCCGCTTTCGTCGTCTATCTCTTCACGACTCCATCCGACGCGCCGCCTTTCTGGCAGACCGAGGCGCGGGTCGTGGGCTTCGGGCTCATGACCATCTGCGGGCTGCTGTTGGCGCCGTGGATGGCCGTGTCTTCGTCCGCGCGCAGCCAGGCGCTTTCCTTCGAGCTCGCTCGCAGCGAGCTGGAACGGAAGGCGCTCGACGCGCGCTTGCGGCTCTTGCAAGCGCAAATCGAGCCGCACTTCCTCTTCAACACGCTTGCCAACGTTCGCGAGCTGGTGGACGCGGGCTCGCCGCAAGCGAGCGCGGTGCTCGGAAATCTCATCACCTATCTGCGCATGGCGGTGCCGCGGCTGCAGGGACCGGGAACGGTGGGACAAGAGCTCGAGCTGGTGCGCGCGTACTTGGAGATCATGCGCATGCGAATGCCCGATCGCCTCGAGTTCAGCGTGCAGGCCGACGAGCCAGCGCTGCCGCTCGAATGCCCGCCCACCACGCTCCTCGTGCTGGTGGAGAACGCGGTGCGCCACGGCATCGATCCCAGCGAAGAGGGCGGCCGCATCGAGGTGCGCGTCTCGACGAGCGATGGACGATGCCGAGCGCAGGTCGTCGACACCGGCATCGGGCTCAATCGCACCCGCGCCGGGCTCGGCACCGGTCTCGAGGCGCTGCGCGAGCGGCTCGCGCTCACGTTCGGCGCAGACGCAAAGCTCGGCCTCGTTCCCGTCGAGCCGCACGGGGTGTGCGCCGAGCTCGACTTTCCGGCACGGCGGAGCGCGGCGTGAGCCGCGAGAAGCCAACGGCGCTGATCGCCGACGACGAGCCGCTGCTGCGGTCGAGCCTCACGCGCCTGCTGCGCGAGGCCTGGCCCGAGCTCGAGGTCGTCGCGCAGGCACGAAACGGTCGCGAAGCCGTGGAGCTCTTCGAGAAGCTCGAGCCCGACGTGTGCTTCCTCGACATCCACATGCCCGGGCTCTCGGGCGTGGAGGCCGCGCGCTACGTCGCGCGGCGCGCACACATCGTGTTCGTGACCGCCTACGACCAGTACGCAGTCCAGGCGTTCGAGCAGGGCGCGCTCGACTACCTGGTGAAGCCCGTCGAGCCCGAGCGCCTTGCCGACACGGTCGCGCGCTTGAAGGAGAGGCTGGGCGCCGCGACCCCCGCTTCGAATACCGAGGCGCTGGTGGAGCAGCTCGCCGCGCGCCTGCGCCGCGACGAACGCCCCGCGCCGCTCAAGTGGATCCGCGTCTCGATCGGAACGTCCCTGCGTCTGGTCTCCGTCGACGAGGTCGATTTCCTGCGGTCCGACGAGAAATACACGCTGGTCGCCTGGCACGGCGATGCCGGAAAAACGAACGAAGGCCTGATCCGCACGCCGTTGAAGGAGCTCGCCGCAAAGCTCGACCCCGATCAGTTCGTGCAGATCCACCGCTCCGTGGTGGTGAACCTGCGCTCGGTCAGCCACTTCACGCGCGCCGACAACGAAACCGGCCAAGTCCATCTGAAGGGCCGCCCCGAGGTCCTTCCGGTCAGCCGCAGCGCTTTGCACCTCTTTCATCAGATGTGACGCGCGCTGCTGGCGTGCAGGTCGTCTCGCGCCGGCGCTCGGCGGTGGTGTCTCACTGCGGACTCGCCCGCGAAGGATCGCGCGCGCTCCAGCCTCTCGAGCGCATGTGGACAACAGCGCTCTCGAGCAATTCCAGATGGAGGGTGGGGCCCGGAACTGGCCGTGGTCTCTCGGCGGCCCAGCAAACGAGACGGAGACACCACGCGATTGGCCTTCGAGTTGACGGGCGTGGTGCGGTGGTTCAGAGTGCGGCGCCCTTCCGCGGAAACGTGCTCCGCGAGATCGCTCTCGATGGTCGACGTCTTGCGCAACCGCCGCCGCAGAGCACACGTCGTCCAGGCAGCGATGTTGCTCGCAGGCCTGAGCTCACCGGCGTTTGCGGAGGTCGCTGGCGAATCCCCCGCAGTGTCGGCGCCAGCCGCCGCTGACGCTGCCCCTGCAGCGGGCAGCACGAGCCCACGCGCGCGGCTCAGCTACGACGTGAACGAAAACATCCGCCTCGAGCTCGGCGGCTATTTCCGTTTCCGTCTCACCGACCGCACCGAGATGCTGCTCTCGGAGATTCCGTTCGGCGCTCGCGCCGGCGAGCAAGTGGTGTCCGAGAGCCAGACCTACACCGAGCACCGTCTGCGCCTCGAACCGGTCGCCACGTTTTACGATCAGGCGCGCGTCCACCTCCAGCTCGACGTGCTCACCGGGATGCTCTCGGGCGACACTTCGGGCCGCGAGTCCATGTATTTCGCGCAGCCGCCAGAGCGCTGGAGCGAGATCGACGGCGGCGACTTCGACGACTTCGTGCCCACGCATTTGCGCCAGATCTACGGCGAGTGGGATTCGCCTGCGGGGCGTCTGGTGCTCGGCCGTACCGGCAGCGATTGGGGACTCGGCCTGCTCGCGTCGAACGGCAGCGACGCTCCGCGCACCCACGGGCGGAACGACTTCGGCGACGTTTACTACGGCGACATCGTCGATCGTGCGCTCTTCGCCACCAAGCCGCTGAGCGTGGTGCAGGCACTCGCGGGCGGGCAGCCGAACGCGGACGCGGACCCGGTCGTCCTCGCTTTCGCGTACGACTGGAAGGTGGTCCGCGACAACCTGGTGCGAACGGAGCAGGACAAGCGCGATCTGCTCCGCGCGTCCACTCCCGGAAGCGTCATCGAGCTGGTTGCGGACCCCGAGGATGACGACGCCCACCAGTGGATCGGCGCAGTACGCGTCGAGACGGAGCCGTTCCGCGGTGGCTTCTACGCCGCGCGCCGCGAGCTCGAACGCCAGGACGTGCTGGTTCCACCGGGCAGTCGCCCGCGCGACGAGTTCTTGCGCGTCTGGGCTTTCGACGCGTACGCGCAGCTCGATGCCCGCCCAGCGTTCCTCGACGGCGGCTCGCTCTTCGCCGAAAGCGAGCTGGCATTCGTCACCGGCGAGACCAATCTCACGGTCTCACGTGTGCTCCAGTCGCCCGACACACCCTTCCCGACGAGCGACGTCGAGCAATTCGGTGTGCTCGCCCGCGGCGGAGTGCTCCTCGATTCGTTCGATCTGATTCTCGAGGGCGGCTACGCGTCGGGCGACGCCGATCCCTTCGACGACGAGGTGAAGAACTTCCGCTTCCATCCCGACCTCAACGTCGGGCTCATCCTCTTCGAGAGCCTGCTCGCCGAAACCTCCGCGGCCTCGGCGCGAAACGCCGTGCTGGTCTTCGGCGAAGGCGGTCCCGTGCGCACGCTCGGCGCCGATCTGCTCGCCACCAACGGCGGTGTCACCAACGCGATCTTCCTGAGCCCGCGGGTGCGCGTGCGGCCCTGGTCCACCCTCGAAGGGGTACTCGGCGTGCTTTGGGCGCGCACCGCGACCGACTACGTCGACCCAGCCAACGACTTCATCCAGAGCGGCGGCTTCGGGCTCTTCAATCCGTTCGGCGCGCCGTCGTCGAACCGCGACCTCGGCATCGAGATCGATCTCGCGCTGCGCTACACGTTCGAGCCCACGTGGTCGGACATCGAGGTGGGCCTCGAATA
>CAYUSL010000143.1:0-13252 GCA_964447125.1 uncultured bacterium
CGTAGAGCTGTATTTTCATGCGGTTCGACCTTACCGCGGCGCTCGCGGGTCGCGAGCGAGCGGATGAAAAGCCCGCGTATGACGCGACGCGCAATCTGCGGCGTCGCCTACTCTAGCCGAGCATCGAACTCGGCACAAGAACGGCTGGGATGGGAAGACGCGGCGCAACGTAACGGCGGCTCGGAGGACCGTCAAACCATCGAACCCCACAGGTTGCGGCGTGGCTGCCGAGCCTACCCCAGGGGTAGCGAGCGTGTGACTGCTCATCGAAAGCGCCGGCCTGCGCTGCGGTCGGCATGCGCATTGCCGCGGCGTGGCTCGCCGCAATCAGCCGTCGAGGCGGGAGCGCTGCACCCGCGCGGGAATGCCGGTTGCGATCGCGAACGGCGGGACGTCCTTGGTGACGACCGCTCCTGCGCCGATCACGGCGTCGTGCCCGATGGTGACACCGTCCATCACGGTGACGTGGGCGCCGAGCCAGCAATTGTCTTCGATTCGCACACCGCGGGTGCTCGAGCCCTGCTGGATGATCGGCACGTCGACGCGGTCGAAGTCGTGCCGTCCGCCGCCGAGGATGTAGCAGAAGGAAGAGATGAGCACGTTCGCCCCGATGTCGACGCTCGACTCGGAGTGCACGACGCAGTTGATGCCGACGTTGGTACGATCTCCGATCCGGATACTTCCCTCCTTGCATCCGATCACCGAGTTCCGCCCCACCATCACGAAGTCGCCGATTTGGATGCCTTGGTTGGCCGTCCCTTTGGCATCGAGAACGGCACCGTCGTCGAAGATACAGCCTGCACCGATGCGCACCTTGTGCGGCTGACGAAGCGCGATGTTGCGACCGAACGCAACGCCCGGCCCCACCGAGCCGAGTAGCCTCGGGTAGAGCAGCTTGCGCGCCGCGAACCCCAGCGCGCCCGGAAGACCGATCGTAGCAAGCACGATCAGCTCGAACGCGAGCCAGCGTCCGAGCCCGACGTCTCCAACCACCGTCTCGCGGTAGCGTGACACCGCCGATCGGCCTGGATCGGTCATGCGGCTTTGAAGCTCGGTCTTCTGCTCCCCCCGCACGTTGCTCACGGTGCACCCTCCAGCGTTCGCGTCTCCACGTCCAGATTGACGAACACACCCAGGTAACGCGCGTCGCCGACGAGACCATCGGGGGAGCCGAGCGCGGGCACGAACCCTGCGCGACTCGACACCGACACGCGGTAAATCCACGCGTCGACCCCCTTGTGGCGATAGCGGAAGCCATCGCTCGGCGCGAAGGACAGCACACGCACCTCGTCGGGCGCGAGCGCGATCCGGCTCTCGATCCCCTCGACGCGCACCGCAATGCGATTGGCCTTGGTGCCGTTTCGGATCGACACCCGAAGTTGGCCCACAGGATCACTCGCTTGCAGCAGGAACTCCGCGGTGCGGCCGCCACGCGTCCAAAAGCAGCCCGCACCGCGTGCCACGGGATCTGGAACCCAGTTGCAGCCCAGCTCAGGCCCGTAGAACGAGTCGTCGAGATAGTAGAGCTTGTAGCGGACGGGATTGCCGAACGGCTTGCCATAGGCATGCGGATTGGTGTCGGTGGGAAGGTCGAGCAGCAGCTCGCGATCCGGCGTGAACCACCGCCACGGAAATGCCATCGCGTGGCTGCCAGGCGATGCCGTCGCGGCGATCGGGGCGAGCAACACCGAGCCGAGAAGCACGCCCGCCGCCGCCCACGCGAGTGCCAAGCCGCGGGCAGCGATCGGTCGCGCCAGCAAGAAGAAGAGCAGCGCGTAGGTGCCCATGAAATAGCGATTGCCGATGGCACCGCCGCCGCCCACGTAGTTGAACGGGATGAACCAGAGCGCCCAGCCAATTTCCACGAGCGCCACGGCGATCAATCCCCAGCGCCACGGATCACGAGGCCGGCACAAGAACGCCAGCAGCGCCACGACGGCCACCGGGAAATGCCACGCCACGCCGCCGAAGCGCCCCACCGCATACGAGCGCCAGCCCGCCAGCCACTCGGCTGGCGTCGCTTCGTCATCGAGCTTCTCGGTGCTCATCGGGAAGCATTGATCGATGCCGAGCCGCGGGTCCTCGAGCGGGAATCGAAACAGACACGTGAAGCGGTGTCCGCCCTGGTAATTGAGCTCGCCCGTCGCCCAGCGGTTGATGCCGAAGAGTCCGACCACGGTCGCCACGAACACGGCGCCGACGACCACCGTGCCACGCCAACGACTCCGCCACAGGCACGACAGGCCGAGCGGAACCGCGAGCACCACGTTCGGCATCGGCTTCAGGAACGTCGCCAGCCCGAACAAAAACGCCGCGACGACCTCGCGCGGCTCGGTGCCGAAACGCCTCGCCCACGCCCCGTCGAGGGGATCGCGCCGAAACGGCGGTCGAAACCACAGACACATCGCGAAGAAGACCAGCGCGAAATGCGACACCTCGGTGGTCATCCAGCGCGTGTAGATCGGTAGCACCGAGGCACCGACGAAGGTTGCCGCGGTCGCAGCTGCGCCGCGCGCCACACCCAGACTGCGCAACCAGGCGCCTCCGGCAACGACACAACCTGCGAGCAGCGCCGCGTGGAGTGCCAAGAATCCCCGCGCGTCGAGCAGCCGCACCCACGGCGCCGCGAGCAGCGGCAGCAGATATCCCTTGCCATAGACGATTCGCCCGTCCGCGACCTGCTTGAAGAAGACTCCCTGCGGGCCACCGGGAAACTCGCGCTGCGAACGCGCCAGATCCTCGCGCGAATACTCGAGATCGAAGTCGTGCGCGAGGCTCTCAGCCATCATGTAGTAGGTGGCTTCGTCGCTCTGGAAGACCCGCTGACGCGCCACCGGTAGATCCGACGTAAGCCCCACGCCGAGCGCGAACCCGAGCACGGCGAGCCCCAGCCCCAGCCTGCGGCGCCAACCCCACGCAGTCACGCGTCGCCTCGTGCCCGGCGCACCAAGCGGTCCAGCTCGTTGAGCGCCTCGAGTGGCGTCATCGCCTCCACGGCGAGCGCAGCGAGCGCATCTTTGAGACCGTCTGCTGCAGGCCGGAAGAGCTCGAGCTGAGTGCTCGCATCCGCTGCCCAACCACGACGCGGGTGACGACGCGACGCGTGCACGTGTGTTCCGCTCTCGAGCTCGGCGAGAAGCTCGCGGGCTCGCCGAATCACGTCTTCGGGCAGCCCGGCCAAGCGCGCGACGTGAATGCCGTAGCTCCTGCTGGCGGGCCCGGGAACGATGCGATGGAGGAACAGGATCTCCTCACCCCACTCCCGCACCGCTACGTTGAAATTCTGGATGCGCGGAAACTGCCGCGCGAGCTCGGTGAGCTCGTGGTAGTGGGTGGCGAAGAGCGTGCGCGGTCGCACCGGACCCTCGTGAAGACGTTCCCCGACGGCCCACGCGATGCTGAGACCGTCGTAGGTGCTGGTGCCGCGACCGATCTCGTCGAGGAGCACCAGGCTTCGTGACGACGCCTGGTCGAGAATTTGGGCGGTCTCGACCATCTCCACCATGAACGTGCTCTGCCCCTCGGCGAGACGATCGGAGGCACCCACTCGGGTGAAGATGCGATCGACCACACCCACGTGTGCCCGTGCTGCCGGCACGAACGAGCCTGCCTGTGCGAGCACCACGGCCAGAGCGACCTGCCTCATGTAGGTCGACTTGCCGGCCATGTTCGGGCCCGTGATGAGCAACACCTGATTCTGGTCCGCGTCGAGGCGCACGTCGTTGGGTACGAAACGATCCCGCCCGAGGTTGGCCTCGACGACCGGATGGCGGCAGTCGCCGAGATCCAAGACGCCGCTCCCATCCACCTCGGGCCGCACGTAGCGTCGTGCCGCCGCAATCTCGGCAAACGACGCCAAGGTGTCGAGCTCCGCCACGGCGGCGGCGGTGCCGCTGATCCTGAGCGCATGGGTCGCCGCGCGCTCGCGCAATCCCTGGAAGATCTCGAGCTCGAGCTTGTGGCTGCGCTCCTCGGCGCCGAGGATTTTGGCCTCCATCTCCTTGAGCTCGGGGGTCACGTAACGCTCGGCACCCACCAGCGTTTGCTTGCGGATCCAGGTCGCCGGCACACGCTCGGAGAACGAGTTCGGCACCTCGAGGTAGTAGCCGAACACCCGGTTGTAGCCGACCTTGAGCTTGGGGATCTGCGCCTGCTCGCGCTCGGCGGCCTCGAGCCGCGCGATCCACGACTTGCCGTCGCGCATCAGGCTGCGCGCCTCGTCGAGCTCGGGATCGACGCCCTCGCGGACCAGCCCACCGTCGGTGACCGCGAGCGGTGGTGCTTCGACCAGCGTGCGCCGCACGTCCGCGACCAGCTCGAGCAACGGGTCCACCGCCTCGGCGAGCGCGACCAAGCGCGCCGCGGACGCTGCTGCGGCATGCTGCTTGACGGCGGGAAGCTGCTCGAGCGCTGTGGCGAGCGCGACCAGGTCGCGGGCGTGCGCACGGCCCGTGGTGACCTTGGCGTTGAGTCGTTCCAGATCTCCCATCGGCGCCAGCGCAGCCTCGAGCTCGGCACGCCGCAACGGCTCGTCGACGAGCGCCTGCACCGCGTCGTGGCGCTCGACGATCGCGCTCGGGCGAACCAGCGGCTCGAGGAGCCAACGTCGCAACATGCGCGCCCCCATCGGGGTGCGCGTGCGATCGACGACTGCCAGTAAGGTGCCGCTGCGTCCGCCGTCGACCAGCGAGCGCACCAGCTCCAGGTTGCGCTCGGCGATGGGATCGAGGATGAGCCGCTCGTCGGCGTCGTAGCGCGTCGGTGTCGCGAGGTGCGGGGGGATGCGCTGCTGGGTCCACGCGACGTATCCGAGCGCGGCGCCGATCGCGCCGAGGGCGAGCGAATCGCCGATCGCGGCTCCGGGAAACGCTCGCGTCACCTCCGCCGCGCTGGCCTCCTCGGTGAATCGCTCGGGCGGTAGCGCAGTGAGACACCGGCCACCCTGCGCGATCTCGCGCGGTACTTCCCAGTGCTCCGGATGCAGCACCTCGGTCGGCGCGTAGCGATCGAGCTCGCACGCCAAGCCGCGCAGGCTCTGGACCTCGGTGTACCGGAAATCGCCCGTCGACACGTCTATCAGCGCCAAGCCGTAGGCGAGGTCTCCGGGCTGGATCGAAGCGAGATAGTTGTTGCGGTCCTGCGCGAGGAGCTCGCCACCGACGACCATGCCGGGGGTGACGATCCGCACCACCTCGCGGCGTACGATGCCCTTGGCCTCGGCGGGGTCTTCGACTTGGTCGCAGACCGCCACGCGCCGGCCGGCGGCGATGAGCTTGGCGACGTACGCGTCGACCTGGTGGTGCGGAAAGCCGCAGAAAGGGATGGGCTCGGGGCTGTCCTTGTCGCGCGACGTGAGCGTGAGGTCGAGTAGCGAGGAGGCCGTGAGCGCATCCTCGAAGAAGATCTCGAAGAAGTCGCCCATGCGAAAGAGCAAGATGGCGTCGCGATGTCGATCCTTGATCTCGAAGTACTGACGCATCATCGGCGTCAGTGTGCGCGGCGCGCTCATGGCAGGTGCTCGGTACGCGAGGCTTGGTGCGTGGAGCGATCTCGCTGCGGCGGGCTCGCGCGAGACGGTGAGCGGTCAGCGAGCCGTCGACGGATCGTTGCTCGGCGAGCTCTCGGGCTCCGTGGCCGAAGCCCCCGAGTCGGGAGCATCGCCACTCTCGCTCAGTCGAGCGACGGCGGCGACGTCGTCGTCCAAGCGCTCGGCCAAATTCCATGCGGGCTCGACGGGGACGTCGGCGGGAGCCTCCTCCGGCGCGTCGTCCAGGCCCGCGTCGATCGTGGATGCCGGGCCCACCGATGCGGTCTCGCTCTCGAGCCGCACACGCGCCTCCTCGAGCGCGCGCGCTTCTCGTGCCGCACGCGCGCGATCCCGCTCCAGCGCCGCTCGCGCGGCTTCCACGTCGCGATGCGCGCGCTCGACGTCGTTGCGCTCCGACCCCAGCTCGGCCCGCGACTTCGCCAGCTCGGCGCGCTCGGCGGCGAGGTGGCTGCGCGCTTCGGCCAGACTTTCCCGATCCCGACGCTGTTCCTCGGCACGATGATCGAGCTCCTGCGCCCGAAAGTCGAGCTCGCGACGCTTCGGCTCGTGTTCCTCGCGTTCGCGAGCCAGCGCCGCGCGGGCCCGCTCGACCTCGCGGCGCTCGGGCTCGTGACGCCGGCGTTCCTTGCGCAGTCGCCGCCACGAACCGACGACCTCCACGTACACCTGCATGCTGGCGAGTCCCATCAGAACCACTCCGAGGACGAAGAACGCCGCACAGAAGACGAAGAGCGGAATCGTGGGTGCGAGCACGACGTCGCCCGCGCCGGCCCAGTAGCGGAACTCGAGACGCGGCAACTCCACACCGAAGCTCTCGTGATTGAAGACCACGAAGCAGACCAGCACCGTCGCGATCGTCAGGAACGCCACGCGACTCAGCACACGGATCAAGGCCATCGATGGGTCCTTCCTGGTGTCACCCGCGCTCATGCGCCGCGGCGCGCTCGAAGTGCGGTCGAAGACGATCGTAGGTCGCCCGCAGATGCTCCGGAATCACGTTCACGGAAGCAAGCACCGGCATGAAGTTCGTGTCACCGTTCCAGCGCGGAACGACGTGATGGTGCAGATGATCGGCGACGCCGGCGCCGGCGACGCGACCGACGTTTGCGCCCACGTTGAAGCCCGCGGGCACGAGCTCGTCGCGCAGCACTTCCAGGCTACGCGAAACCAAGTCGTCGATCTCGTGGCGCTCCTCGCGATCCAGCGCCCACGGCGCGGCGACGTGCCGAAACGGGATCACCAGCAGGTGGCCCGGCGCGTACGGATAGAGGTTCAGCGCAACGTACGCCCGCTGGCCGCGGTGCACCACGAGTGCTGCGCGATCGTCGGCGCGGCGAGGAAGCGAGCAGAACACGCACTCGGCGTCCTTGTGACCGACGACGAACTCCATCCGCCAGGGCGCCCACAACACCGAGGGCGAATCGTCCGAGGGCCTCGACATCGGAGATCCCGCCGCGAGCGGCGCGAGGAGTTACCTACCAACTGGGGAGCAGGAAATAGAGCCCAGGGCCAGCGGGTGTCACGACCGAGTGCCAATGCTCGAGAGTGCCACCCAGCAGCCGGTCGAGCAGCGCGCGATGCTCTTCGGGATAGTAGACGTTCGGCTCCCCGGACATCCCCGCGAGCTCGGCGGCCTTGGCGACGGCATCGCGTAACGTTCCGAGCGAATCCACGAGACCCTGCTGAAACGCCTGCTCGCCGGATAGCACGCGGCCGTCGGCGATGGCCCGCACTTGGGCCTCGTCGAGACCACGGCGCGACGCGACGGTCATCACCGCCCGCACGAACTGGCTGTACACGTTCTCCACCATCTGCTGAAGCAGCTCGCGCTCTTCCTTCGTCATCTCGCGTGTGGGAGAGAGAATGTCCTTGTACGGGCCACTCTTCACCACCACGCTGCGGACGCCGACCTTCTCCATCAACTTCTCGTAATTACCACCCTCCAGGATCACGCCGATGGATCCGGTGAGCGTCCCCGGATTCGCGACGATGTGTCGCGCGCCACACGCCACGTAGAAGCCACCGGATGCCGCCGTCGAGCCGAACGAAGCCACCACCGGCTTCTTCTCGTCCAGTTGGTGGATCGCCTCGTAGATCTCCTGCGACGGCGCAACGGCGCCGCCGGGGCTATCCACCCTCAAGACCACGGCCTTGATGGAGCTCGACTTCCGAAACGACTCGAGCCGGTCGAGGATCGGCTTGGCGTCGACGATGACACCCTTCACCTCGACCACGCCGACCCGCTCACCCATCGCGAACGAGGCGTGCTCCTCGCTACCCGCGGTGAGATAGGCGACCAGCGCGACGCTGAGCGCACCCAGCGCCAGCAAGACGAAAAGCGCGAGCCAAGCGCCTCGCCCACGGCGAGGGCTGGTGCTCGCGCCCCGGTCCATACCGGTCACGACTCACTCACTCGTCGTCGTCCACGTCGCTCGCGCTGCTGCTCGACGCACGCTCGAAGGCCGCCGCCATCGCCGTCGGCGGGGCGGGCTGGGTCGCGCGAATACGCTCGAGCTCCTCGCGGGTCTTGGCCGCTTCGAGGCTCTTCACGCTGAGCCCGATCTTGCGCTCGACGGGATCGAGGTTGGTGATGACCGCTTCGACCACCTGCCCCACCGACACCAGCTTGGAGATGTTGTCGGGTCGGTCGACCCCGAGCTCGGAGATGTGGATGAGCCCTTCGGCACCCTCCTCGATCTCGACGAACACACCGAAGTCGGTGATGCCGGTGACCGGGCCCGACACCGTGGACCCGATCGAGTACTTGCGCGGAATCTCGGTCCAGGGATCCGGCTCGAGCTGCTTGATGCCGAGCGAGAAACGCTCGTTGTCGCGGTCGATGTGCAACACCACCGCCTCGACGTCCTGCCCCTTCTGGTAGACCTCGCTCGGATGGCTGAAGCGCTTCTTGCGCGAGAGGTCCGAGATGTGGACTAGGCCGTCGATACCTTCGTCAAGGCCGATGAAGATACCGAAGTCCGTGACGTTCTTGATCTTGCCGTGGATGACGGTGCCGATCGGGTAGCGCTCTTCCACCAGATCCCACGGGTTCGGCATGACCTGCTTGAGCCCCAGCGAGATCCGCTGGTTGGCCACGTCGACGTCGAGGACTTGTGCCTCGACCTCTTGGCCCACCTCGACGATTTTCGAAGGATGCTTGACCTTCTTGGTCCACGACATCTCGGAGACGTGCACCAGCCCCTCGACGCCTTTCTCGAGCTCGATGAAGGCACCGTAGTCGGTGAGGCTGACCACCTTCCCCTTGACCCGCGTTCCCGGCGGATAACGATCCGGCGCCGTGGTCCAGGGATCCTCCATCGTCTGCTTGTAGCCGAGGGAGACGCGACCGCGCTCGCGGTCGAATTTGAGCACCTTGACCTTGACCTGATCGCCGACCTTGAAGACCTCGTTGGGGTGGTTGACGCGACCCCAAGACATGTCGGTCACGTGCAGCAGGCCGTCTATGCCGCCGAGATCGATGAACGCGCCGTAGTCGGTGATGTTCTTGACCACGCCGTCCATGATCTTGCCTTCCTCGATCTTCTCCAGCGTCTGGCTGCGCATCGCCTCGCGCTGGCTCTCGAGCAAGGCACGCCGCGACACCACGATGTTGCCGCGACGCTTGTTGAACTTGAGAACCTTGAATTGGTAGGTCTTACCGATCTCTTCGTCGAGGTTGCGCACTGGCCGGAGATCCACCTGCGATCCGGGCAGGAACGCCTGCACGCCGATGTCGACGCGCAAGCCGCCTTTGATGCGTGCGACGATCTTGCCCGGAACCGGCTCGCCCTTCTCGAAGGCGTCGCTGATGCGGTCCCAAACGCGGAGCTGGTCGGCCTTCTCCTTCGACAGCACGACCAAGCCGTCTTCGTCCTCGGCCGCTTCGAGATAGACCTCGACGCTGTCACCGGGATTGACCGTGAGCTGGCCGTCGTGGTCCAGGAACTCGTCGATCGGGATCAGTCCCTCGGATTTGTGGCCCACGTCCACCAGCACGTGATCCTTCAGGATCTGAAGGACACGGCCGACGACGACCTCTTCTTCCTGAAGGGCTTTCTCGCTCTGCGAGAAGAGCGCCTCGAAGCTCTCCTCAGCGGCGGAGCTCACGTCCGACGACAGCTTCTGCTGTTCCACAACCATCCCACCTCCTGGGTGCACACGGCCAAAATTCAGAAGAATCGTTAAGAGATATCGAGTTCGTCCCGCAAAGGCAAGATGACTCGGCGTGTCAAGGCCCGGCTCACACGCCGGTGCGCTCGCGGACCAGCTGCACGGCACGCGCGAGCACGGTCTGAGCATCGAGATGCGTGGAATCGAGGGCGACCGCGTCCGCTGCCGGTCGCAACGGCGCGAGGGATCGCGTCGAGTCCTGCTCGTCCCTCTCGAGCATCGCCCGCAGCGTGTGCCCCGGGTCCTCGGGGGTGCCGCGGCTTTCGAGCTCCGCCGTCCGCCGCCGGGCACGCTCGTTCACATCCGCCACCAGATAGATCTTCACCTCGGCGTCGGGGAACACCACGGTGCCGATGTCACGCCCGTCGAGGACCACCCCACCCGCACGCCCCATCGCGCGCTGCATGTCGACCAGCGCCGCCCGCACGCTGGCATTGGTGGAGACATCGGAAGCAAGCCGGCTCACCTCCGGCCGTCGGATGTCCGCGGTGACGTCGCGGTCACCTTCGAGGACCCGCTCGGCGTCGCCGCTCCTGTCGAAACGAATCGCGAGCCGGCGGCACAAGCGCCCAAGCGCCGCATCGTCGCGAACGTCGACGCCTTCCTCGACCGCGCGCAACCCGACCACGCGGTACATGGCACCGGTGTCGATGTGCACCAGCCCCAAGGCACGCGCCAGCCCCTTGGCCAGCGTACTCTTCCCCGAGCCCGACGGACCGTCGATGGCGACTACCGGGCCGCGACGACCGCTCACGATCGCCCCGTGGCGGCGCGCCGCTCGATCCTCGCCGTCACGAGGCGCGCGCTCCGTAGAGGGCGGCGATCCAGTCGCGCTCCCGCGCCAGCCCATCGCGCAGCGACACCAGGGGGCGATAGCCGATCTGCTCACGTGCGCGCGTCGTGTCGGCGACGGTGTCCTTCATGTCGCCGTGCTGCGTCTCGAGGTAGCGGACGCGAACCGGCTTGCCGACCAGCTCCTCGACCAGTGTCAGCACCTCGCGCACGGACACCCGCGAACCGCCCCCGATGTTCAGCACCGCACCTGGTGGCGCACTCTGCGCAGCCCGCAAGTTGGCTTCCACGGCGTCGGACACGTACGTGAAGTCTCGCGTCTGCGTGCCGTCGCCATAGACGCTGATCTCTTCACCGGCGAGCGCAGCCTTGAAGAACTTGTGGAACGCCATGTCTGGCCGTTGCCGCGGCCCATAGACCGTGAAGTACCGCAGGCTCGCCGTCGGCACGGCGAAATTCCGCGTGTAGAGCACCGCGAGATGCTCCGCCGCCAGCTTCGTGACGCCGTAGGGCGAGAGCGGATGGGTCGGGTGGTCCTCCACCATCGGCAACGTGGCGACGTCACCGTAGACCGAAGACGAAGATGCGTACACGAACTTCTTGAGGGTCGTACTTCCCTTCACGGACTCGAGCAGACGCTGGGTCGCGTCGATGTTGAGCCGCGTGTAGATCCGGAAGGTCTCGCCCCAGCTCGCGCGCACGCCTGCCTGCGCCGCTTGGTGAAAGATCCAGTCGATGCCGCTGGTCAACGCGCTCACGTCGAGCGCATTGAGGTCGGCCTCGACGAACGAGAAGCGATTCTCGGCGCGCAATCGCTCGAGGTTCTTCTCCTTGATGCGTCGTGGGTAGTAGTCGGTGAAGCAATCGACGCCGACCACTTCGTGCCCATCGGCCACGAGGCGTTCCGAGAGATGAGAGCCGATGAAGCCGGCTGCTCCCGTCACTAGCGCACGCACGTTACCGCCCCTCTTTCTCGCCCGCGGCGAGGATCTGTGCGCCGACTGGCATTCGAGGTCGATCCGACACCGCTCGATTCACCACGAGCCCGCCTGCGACGTCGCAGAGACCGACGGCCGGCAAGAGCCCGCGGAGCAAATCGCGGAGCCGCTGACGGGAAGGATCATCGTTCGAGGCGGACTCACGCCGCAGCGTGGCCGCGAGATCGCCCGCGTCGGCGCCGAGCTCTGCCGCCATCCAGCGTTCGACCATCCAGCCCGTCACCTCGGGATGATATTGGAATCCGAAGACGTGACGGCCGATGCGGAAGGCGACGTCGTCACACGCGGAGCTCGTGGCCAGGGCGACTGCGCCCTCCGGGATCTGGATCGCCTGGCGATGCCAGTGGAATGCCGGAAAGGCCGGCGGCAGGGCGTGAAACGCCGGATCGAGACGACCGGCCGAAGTGAGCCGGACCTCGTGCCATCCGACGGCTGCATCGGCCTTCGTCGTGACGCACCCCCCAGCGGCCTCGGCGATCAGCGCTGCGCCGGCGCCGATTCCGATCGTCGGAAAATCGCGCTCGACGGCGAGGCGCACCAGCGCGGCTTCCGCTCGCACAGACTCGGCCGAAGCCGGCTTCGGCCCATCCAACACCACCAGCATCGCGCAGTCGTCCAACGAGAGCGGTACGGATTCGCCGCACATCAAGCGACGGCAGCGCCATCGCAGGACGCACTCGCCGAAGACTTCCGCAATCGCACCAGGGCCCTTCTCCCGCGCGTGCTGGAGAAAGAGCACCGGCTTGCGCGCGGAACTCGGCGCGCGAGGAGAACCCGTGGACACCGTCATCGAGTCGAGGAAGTGGCGCGCCGGGGCTCGCGATCGGGTCGCGTTTGTCCGCTGCGCTCGAAGTTGCCAATCGTGGTACGAAACGCGACGCGCTGTCTAGCGCCGCCCGCTGGCGCGCCTCGGGAGGCCGCGGAGTTGAACTCAAGTTCTCGATTCGATGCGCGTTTCCCCGGCACGAGCCCGTGGAAATCGTCTGCTTGCAGGTGCTCGAAAAGTGGCTAAGTTGGGCCATCGCCTTCCCTCGCCTGCGTGGCGAGGCATCCGGAGGACTCGTGGAGAGCCCCACTCGCATCGTCCCGGTGCTGCCCGTTCGCAACGCCGTGCTGTTCCCGCTCTTGCCCATGCCGCTCAACGTCGGGCGCGAGAAGTCGCTGCAAGCGATCCAGGAGGCCACGTCCACCGACTCGATGATCCTCATCCTCACGCAGCGCGCGCCGCAAGTGGACGACCCGCGCGAGGACGATCTCTACCGCGTCGGCACGCTGGCCAAGATCATCAAGGTGGAAAGCAAGCTCGACGGTGGGCAAAACACGATCGTACAGGGACTGTCGCGCTTTCGGATCCGACGCTTCGTGCAGTACGCGCCGTGCCTGAAGGTCGAAGGTGAAGTGCTCGAAGACCGGCTCGATCCAGGCCGGGCGTCCGAGGTCGACGCGCTGCTTCGCAACGTGAAGACCCTGGCGCAGAAGATCGTGAAGCTCTCGCCCAACATCCCTGCCGAGGCGAGCCTCTTCCTCGGCAATCTCGAGAACCCAGGCAATCTCGCGGACATCGTCGCCGCGTACCTGAACATCCCCGTCGAGCGAAAGCAGGACGTGCTCGAGACGATGGACGTCCGAGATCGGCTCCAGGAGATCTCGCGTCATCTCACCAAGGAGCTCGAGATCCTCGAGCTCTCACACAAGATCCAGTCCGAGGTGAAGGGGAACATCGACAAGTCGCAGCGCGAGTACT
>CAYUSL010000144.1:0-13216 GCA_964447125.1 uncultured bacterium
GGTCTTCCCGGAGCGGCTGTCGGCGTTCTCGCCCGAGGACTTCTACTCGAACGTGATCGGCACCGAGCTCGGCGTGCGCGCCTACCGCTCGCCCGAGCCGTTCGACGAGGCGATGAATCACGAGCTGGTCGCCGCCACGCAAGCGCTCGATCCGGTTTCCGGCGCGCTCACGCGGCGGGCGTTCCAGTTGATCGATGGGTTGTGGTGGGACAGCCGGCGCTTCGTTCCCGACACCGACATGGTCACGCGTCGTTCGCTTGCGATCGGGCCGGTGGT
Organism: uncultured bacterium; assembly: GCA_964447125.1. GTDB lineage: Bacteria > JADJOY01 > JADJOY01 > JADJOY01 > JADJOY01 > JADJOY01. The sequence continues at coordinate 277 of CAYUSL010000144.1, forward strand.
GACGCCCTGGCGGGTCCCCGGCGCGGATGCCGAGTTCTGCGGCGGACGCGACGTCCCAGCGCAGTCGATCGAGGCCCCCGAGCGCACACCGAGCGGCGAGGCGCTCTCGAGCTACTACCGGCTGGAATTCGATCCCGACGTGACGCTGCTTCAGGGCTCGCCGTTCCCCGCGCTCGGTCTGGATCGGATCACCTCGCTCGATTTCGGTTGGATCATCGCCACCGTGCGCGACCAGATGCTGACCGAGCTCGGTCCCGACTTCGCGAGCCCGGACGCACCGCGCCGTGCACCTGCTGCAGCGACGGCTGCCGCAGCACCGGCCGCCGCCAGCCCAACCCCGGCGGGCACACCGGCGGCGCGCGAGACCGCCAGCGCGTGTGGCCCCTCCGATCCCATCTGCCGCATCCAGATGGAAGGGCGCGTGGCCGGCTTCCACTTGCTCGATCTCAAGCTCATCGTGGGCGCCTCGGTGAACGACGAAGGCCGCCTCGCCGGTGGCGGAGAAGTGCGCGTGTTCGACGCCGACATCCCCGGCGGCGACATCCGGGCGCTCATCTTCGACGTCAACGACGATCGCGGACGCCGCGACGTGGTGGCGCGCTTCGTGGTGGCCGAGTCGGACAGTGTCTACTTCTGCCGCGACCAAGAGACCGACGAGCTGCATGCGCCGGTGGCGTCGTGGTTCCGCGCCTGCCGTCCCGAGGGCATCTGGGGCTTGGGCGGAAAGGTGGGCGAGTTCCAATACGACGGCGCCACCGGTCGCAGCGCCATCCGCGCCTTCGAGTTCGACGCGGTCGCGAACGCGTTCGGCAACGCCAACACCCGTGATTACCTGATCAAACGCTTGCTCCCGTACGTGGGCTTCAGCCTGGAAAGCGTTTGGCCCGGCACCTCGCCGGAGGACGAAGAGCCCAAGACCGACGTGTCGCCGCGCGCGGTGATCGGAATCCGCGGGCTGGTGCGCTCCCAGAGCTTGCGGTGGGAGCTGGCGGCCTTCACGGGCTACCGCCAGGATCTTTCGGAAGGCAGCGATCGGAACTTCGAGGCCGGCATGAAGCTCTACCACCACTACCCGCTGGGCTTGGTGGCGCCGGTTCCTGCGGACCTCGAAGAAGGCCGGCCCTCGAACGCCGACGTGCGGGGTTGGGGGTTACTCAGCTTCGGGCTGGAAGCGGGTTACACGTACTGGTCGAAGCCCGAGAGCCAGATCCAGGGCTGGATTGGTCCGTTCGTCTCGTCCGAGACACCGCGGACGTGGCTGGCGCTCTTGAGCCTGCGCTGGCGGCCCGGCGAGCTCACGTTCTGACGGCGGTGTCGTTCGGGGGTCGGAACACCCCCCCGCCCGTCGCGGCGCTTCGCTTCGCTCGCGGAGAGATCGACGGCGAGCGTGGAATCCGGGGCGCCGCGTGGGTGGCCGTCGGTCCCTCGACGGCCCTGCCGATGTGATTGCGCTCACTCGCTCGTCGTGCGTTTCACGCCGCACCTCCATCGCGACAAAGCCGCGATGGGGCCGAGGTCATGGTTCGACGGCGGGGCCGAGCTGAACGGAAACACCGAAGCGCGGATCCTGGATCTCGCCCCGGTTTCGCACACACGGGTAGTAGATGAGCTCGGCCTCCTGGGTCACGAGCTCGGTGCGCTTCAAGCCGTCGATGCTCTTGAGCGTGAGATCGCGAAAGAGCGTCAGGTACGTCGCGAAGCCGAGACGCTGCGCGTCCTGGGCGCCGAACGCCGCGGGCAGCACGCGGGCCGGCGTCGCGGGCGCGGCGAACGCGAGCTCCGGTTGAACGCGCGTGAGCGCCAACGAGAGCGCGTCGAGGCGCGCGGTGCGCGCGGCACCGGCAGCGACGGAATAGAAGACGATCGAGCGCGCCGCGTCGTTGGGATCGGGCGAGGGATCGACGATGCGGATGAAGCGCTTCCAGTGGCCGCGATTCTTGAGCTCGCGCCGCTCGCCCTTGATGCGTACGCGGTAGCGCCACACCGGGACGAACACGAGCTCGCCCGCTTCGGGCGCTGGCACTTCGAGCGGTGTGACGAAGCGCGACTCCACGGGACGCAGTCCGCGCTCGCTGACCTCGAAGCTCGCGTTGCAGCGCGGACACGCGACCACGGTGGCGCCGGTCGCCGGCTCGATCGCATCGAGCGGGTCACGGCACCAGGGGCACCCGAGCCGCTCCGCCCGGGAGGCCGTGGCAGGCGGCGTGACGGTGGGGATGCGGAAGAGCGCCGGGCCACCTGCTTCCGGCGCGCGGGTGACGTCGCCCGAGACCGCATCCACCACCATCCAGTCGCGCGGAATCGACTCGCGGCCGGGCACATCGGGCGGCTCGAAGAAGAGCACCCAGAACGGGTGATGGACGAGCGCCAGCGTCTCGCGCAGCAACACCCGGTGCTCGAAGAAGCGGTACACCTGCCGTTCGTCCACCAGGGCGCGAAGCTGGATGCGACGGGTGCTCTCGTCGAGGGCTTGGCCGCGGTCCCAGGCGGGCGCCAAGACGCGGGCGCGCGGCTCGATCTCTTCCGCGTCGAGTGGCGCCAGCACCGCTCCCTCCGCGTGCTTTGCGAGCGGCTTCCAGCCGAAGGCTTCGGCCACCGGATCCGGGATGTATTCCTGCAGCGCGCGGTGGATCTCCTTCTTCGTGTACTCGAGCTTGCCGCCCACCGGCGCCACGATCTCGCGTGCGGGATCGGCGTGGCCAGGGTCGACGCCGTGTCGCTTGCGCACGCCGGCGTCGGCGAGCTTCTCGTTGCCGAGCACCCAGCCGAGCTCGAGGGCACGGAAGAGCCAATACGGCGCAAAGAAGAGCGTCGCCTCCTCGATCTTGCCGAGCCCCCGCGTCTCCGCCACGCGGACGGCGCGCTCGCGGGAGACGACGTCGCGCACGCACCACCGTGGTACCGATTCCCCCTCGTGCACCCACGCAAACCCCTGGCGGCAGCCAGGGCAGCGTACGATCGTCGAGGCGTCCTCCACCTCCGAAACCACGTCGCACGCGGGGCACCGAAAATCCACCAGCACCTGGCGGCGGGTCGCCGGTTGGAGGATGGGCTTGCCGCAGTAGAAGCACGATGTGCGGCGGCGCCCCTCGAGGTAGAAGCCGGGCTTCCCGCAGGAAGGACAGCCGCGGCGCAGGGTGCGAACCATCGTCGGAAAGTCGAGCGCCGCGAGTGAGGCGCGGCTCGTCGCCGCTTCAGTTACCGCACCCGCACGAAGCGGAGCAACCGCCCGACGACCGGCGCATCCTGGCAAACGGACCCATCACCAGCGCATCAGCGGCCTTTACAACGCCGCTGACAGGGGCCTACCCTCCGCGCACGCGATAGGCGGCGCTTCGTGGCAGGCAAAGAAAACGTCACAGCAGCAGAAGCGGCGGCGCTCGCCCATCGCTTGGAAGAGCTGCGCAAAGCCTACGATCGCTACTTCCTGGGGATCGACAAGCTGGAGCCACAGGGCGATCGCCGGCGCTTCCAGCTCGAGCTCGACGCGATCCTGGGTGCACCCAGCCCCAACACCCAGGTGCGCTTCCAGGTTTCGCAGGTCAAGGGCAAGTTCGTCACGCTCCAGCAGTACTGGAGCCGCGTGCTGCGGGAAATCGAAGACGGTACCTACCAGCGTGACCGCTTCCGCGTGGATCTCAAGGCGCGCGACCGGGGTCAGCCCGCCCGCGCCGAGAGCGCTCCCGCGCAACCGAGCGAACGCCCCGTCGATGCCGACGTGGTCGAGCGCGTGTTCCGCGCCTATTTGACGGCGAAACAGAAGTGCAACGAGCCCACCGAGGGCATCACCCGTGAGCGGCTCGGCGAGATGTTGTCCAAGCACGCGGCCAAGCTCGGTAGCTCGACGAGCGGCGAACGACCCGATTTCAAGGTGGTCATCAAGGACGGCAAGGCGCGCATCGTGGCGCGCAGTGCCTCCGAGCCGCGGACCGACGGCGTGCGCAAGAGCTCCTGAAGACGCTCGGCGAGAGCCCGGGCGCGGATGCGCGGAAGCGTCTCGTGGACGATCCGGCCAGTGAGGCTGAGGACGCGGATCGCATCGCGTCGCGAGGGCGCTCGCGTCCGTGGGCGGTCGGCGAGCTGGCTCTCGTGGGTGCTGTCTTCGCGGCACTGGCCGCGCTGCTCACGTACCCGGTCGTCACCACGCTCGCGAGCCGGATTCCGGGGGATCTCGGCGATCCAGTCCTCAACGCGTGGATCCTGAGCTGGGTCACCGAGAGGTTGGGGCATGGCGGCGCGGGCTTGTGGAGCCCGCCGATCTTCCACCCCTACCCGCTCACGCTCGCCTACTCGGAGAACCTGCTCGGCATCGCACCGTTCGTGGCCCCCCTCGCGTGGCTCACCCACAATCCGGTCCTCGTCTACGACGTGGCGTTCCTGGGCTCCTACGTGCTCGCGGGAATCGGCGCATACGTGCTGATGCGCGAGCTCGCGCTCGGGCGCGCGGCGGCGTGGCTCGGGGCGCTGGCGTTCGCGTTCGGCCCTTACCGCGCGGCGCAGATGGTCCATCTGCAAATGCTCATGACGGGCTGGATGCCGCTCTGCCTCGCGGCGCTCCATCGTTTCGCGGCCACCGGTTCGCGGCGTGCGCTCGCCGGGTTCGTCCTCGCCTACGTCGTGCAGGTGCTGTCGAACGGCTACATGCTCTATTTCCTGGCGCTGCCGGTGGCCGTGGTCGCGCTCGGCCACGTGCTGCGGGGCGAGCGCGTCGCCGAGCGGCTCGCCGCGCTGGCCGGCGCGGGTGCAGCGATCGTGGCACTGCTCGCTCCCGTGCTCTGGCTCTATTACGGCGTGCGGCTCACCCAGGGCCTGGTGCGCGGCACCTCCGAGATCCGCGGTTTCGGCGCGGATCTGGGCGGATTCCTCCACGCCGCCGACGGCATCGTGAGCGCGCGTTGGCTGCCGGGATTCGCAAAAGCGGAGGGCGAGCTCTTTCCCGGATGGATCACGGTGCTGTTGGCGGGCGTCGCGTGGGGCACGTGGCGCGGTGGGCGACGGGATGGCGCGGCGGGCCAGGATGCCGCTGGCCGCGCGCGGGCGATCGCGCTCTACACGCTCGTCACGGCGCTCGCGTTCGTGCTCTCGCTCGGCGTCGAGGTCACGGCCTGGGGTCATCGCCTGCTGCCGACGGCACCCTATGCGTGGTTGCTCCACGTGCTGCCGGGGCTCGACGGGCTGCGAGTGCCGGCGCGCCTCAACGGAGTCACGGTGCTGGGTCTGGCGGTGCTCGCGGGAATCGGCAGCGGCTGGCTCGTGTGCCGCGCACCGCGGCGCTGGCAGCGCGCGCTCGGTGTGGTGCTCGGAGCCGCTTTGCTGCTCGAAGGATTCCCAGGTGCGTTTCCCACCGAGAATCTGGTGCTGATCGAGAAACGCCGCGACGACCCGATCAACGCGTGGCTCACGGCAGCACCCGCGGGGGGCGTGTTGCAGTTGCCGTTCAGCGACACCACCTCGCGCACGGTGCTCATCGATCTCGCGTACCAGTGGGCGGCCTTGGCTCACCGCCATCCGATCGTGAACGGCTACAGCGGCTACGGCTCGCCGCTGGCGCGTTTCCTGGGCGGCCAGGGCTCGCCGCTGCGCGAACCGGCGCGCGCGGCCGAATGGCTGCGGCTCATGCGCACGATCGGTGTGCGCTACGTCGTGGCGCGCAATCAGCCTCCGTATCGCGAGACGCCTGGCCATCCGTCGCGGGCGCTGGCCGCGATGCGCGCCGCCACGGACGAGATCGAGAGCGAGGAGCGGGTCGGCGGCGCGAGCGTGTTCACGCTGCGCGCGTGGACGCCGGCGCCACCGCGCGCCGAGCGCGTCGCCGTCGCGCGCGAGGAGCTCACGCTGCGGGTTTCGCGTGCGCCCGAGCGGCTCGCGTACCTCGTCGATGGCGATCGCGGCAGTCGCTGGCTCACACCGCCGCCACAAACGGGTCAGGACTGGATCGAGGTGATGCTGCGCGAGCCTCGACCCGTCGGTGGGCTGGTGCTCGACCTCGAGTCACGCTCGCTGGGCGAGTATCCTCGTGAGCTGACTGTTGGCGTGATCGAGCCGACAGGCAGCAAGGAAATCGTCTACCGGGGTGGCGCGGTGGTGCCGCTCGGTCGCTCGCTGGTCGAGAATCCGGCGCAACCGTCGATCCGGATCGATTGGGAGCCGCGCGTGGCGAGCCGAATCCGAATCGAATCCGGAGGTGAGGCGCCCTGCTGCGGGTTGTCCGTGCACGAGCTGCATCTGCTGGAAGCGAAATGAGCGAGACGATCGCCGGCCCCGCAACCGTCCGTTCGCGGGCGCTCGCGCTCGAGGCATTGTGGCTCGCCGCCATCGGCGTGAGCGTTTTCGCGCTGGTGCTGGCGCTCGCCCATCGGGCGGGCGCGCTGGTGTACCTGCCGGTCGCGTGGGACGCGTGGTTCGACACCGACTCCACCCGCGTCTACGACGACATCTCACAGCGCACCAGCGTGCTCAGTCGCGGCTCGTATCACCCGCTCTTCGGGTTGGTGGGTCACGGGCCTTACGCGCTGCTGTCGGCACTCCTCGGCGCACGGGGATTCGGTGTCGTGCAGGTCGAGCTGGCACTCGTGAGCGCGGGGTTGGCGCTCGCGTGCGCAGCGCTGTATCGCACCGCGGGCTGTCGGCGATGCGAGGCATCGGTGTTCACGGCACTGGCGGTCACCAGTGCGGCCTTCGTGTTCTTCGCCGGCGTCCCCGAGACCTTCCCGTTCGGCGCGCTCAGCATCGTCGCGGGATTGCTGGCGGTGGCGCGTGCACGTGGCGACCGGGCGAGCGACGTGATCGTCGGGCTGGTAGCCGCGGTGGCCGCCGCGATCACCGTCACGAACGTGCTGCCGATCGCGGCGGCGCTGTGGTGGCGAAGGAGGTCGGTATCGCTGGCGCGGATCGCTGGCGCGGCGGCGCTGGCATTGGCGCTCGGCACAGTGGCGCAGGTCTGGGTGTTTCCGCGTTCGGTGCTCGCCCCGTTGCAGATGCTGGGGCTGGGGGCAACCTCGATCTCGAAGCCCGACGATGTGTTCACCGGTGACCTAGTGCCGCCCCCGAGCCTCGGCCATCTGGGCCGGGTCGTGCGCGTGTTCTTCCTGCATTCCGCGGTCATGCCCGAGCCCCAAGTGATGGGCATCGCGCCGCGGCTGCTCACGCTCGTGCCGTCGCCGCTACGGGTGCTGAGCGTGCAGGGCTCACCGATCGACTGGCGCGATCCGCTCTACCTGAGTGCGGCGATCGCGTGGCTCGCACTCCTCGGCTGGGCGGGCGCGCGGTTCGTGCGCGGGCCGCGATCGACGATCAGTGTACTGGTGGTGAGCGGCATTGCAGTCCAGCTCGTGCTGCATCTGGTGGTGGGCCGCGAGACGTTCCTCTACGCGCTCCACTTTCAGCCCCTGCTCGTGGCCTTCGTCGCGACGCTCGTGGAGGGCCGACGGCGCGGGCTCGCGGTGGCACTCGCGGGCGTGGCCACGCTGCTCGGTGCGGCGAACAACTTCCGCGCGTTCGAGCACGCCACGACGGCGTTGAACGAGTGGGGCCGTCCGGTGGACCTGACGCCATTCGCGGTCGCCACCCAGCGGGAGCCGATCTCGCTCGCGTCCCGCTTTCGGCTTCCGGATTTGCCGATCGAGATCGCGCTCGCCCGTGAGAACGGCGCGCCGATCGAAGTGCGTGCGGTCGAGGACCTGCCTGGCGTGTGGTCGATCGAAGCGCGTCCCGAGGAAGTGGCGGGTGGTGGTCTGATCGTGGAGGTGGCGGCGACGGACGCAAGCGCGCCGGGAAGGCCGCCCTTGCTCGGGTGGATGGCCTCGTCGGCCAAGGGCGAGTACGTGTTTCTGGGACATCGGTGGGCGCTTCTCTCCCGCCCCTTGCCGAATGCCTTCAAGACATTCAGTCGCCGGAACGAGCGCTGCGGCGAGCTGTCTGGGCCATGCATTCGGATGCAGTTCGGCAAAGCCAATCGCTGGCGATTCACGATTCAAGACTTGCTGGCACGACCGATGTGGCTGGGCACGCCGCTGCCCTGGGGCGATCGCGCCTGGAAGTCGCAGCGCGCCGCGTGGCGCGATGGCGCGGCGGAGGAATCGCCCGCAGCAGCGAGCGGCGGTGCCGAAGAAAGCGAGGAGCCGGGAGCGCGCGCCGCGGGGCCGCCGTGAACCGAGCGCGGCGCCGCGGCGAACCGATGCTCAGTTCGATCGACCGCTCGCGACGATCGAGGGTCGCGAGCCGATACCGCTGCGCTTCGCCCGCAGTGCTTCGGCGAGGGTGGCCACGATCAGACGCGGGCGCAGGAAGTTCGAGGCCCGTCCCCTTGCGCGGCGTCGAACCACGGGTAGCTCGGTGATCACCAGCCCGTGGTCACGCGCGAGGAGCAGGATCTCCGCGTCGCAAAAGCCGTGGTGCGCCGAGAGCGGACGATTGCCGAGGATCGAACGCGGAAAGAGCTTGAATGAACAGTTCACGTCTCGAACCGCGAGCCCGAAGAGCAACCGCGTGGTCAGCATCCACAACATCGTGACCAGGCGGCGTGTGGCGGGACGTTGCGACGGGTCGCGAACGCCGGTCACGATGTCGGCCGTGTCCAGGGCGCGCACGAACCGTGCGATGGGTGCGAGCTCGAACTCGTGGTCGCCATCCGTGTAGAGGACGTGCGAGTGACGCGCCGCGAGGATTCCGGCCGACAGCGCGCCGCCGAGTCCTTGGTTGGTTTCGAGTGCGATCACCCGCACGTTCGATACGCGCGCTGCCACGGCGCGTGCGCGCACGCCGGAGTCGTCGGGAGACGCATCGTCCACGAGCACGATCTCGAACGGGATGCCGAGTGGCGTGAGCGATGCGACCGCGTCGTCCACCAAACCGTCGACGGTGCGAGCATCGCGGTAGAGCGGCGCCACCAATGAGATGCCAGCGGGAGCGGCCACGTGCGAGATCCTCGCGATTCGCCGCGAGCCGACGCGAGCCGGTGGGCGTCGCTCGCCGCAGCAGGTCTCGATTCTGTCACGGCGCGCGGCGCGAGCGCGGATGGTGTCCTTGTTTTGCGGCGCGCGGCGCCTCGCCAGGGGAGCGGGCGTCACCCTAGACACGAGCGCTTCTCTGGTCGAACCTCCTGCGCCTCGGGTGCCGGACGCGCGAGCCGGCCGCCAATCGGATTCGCCCGTCGATCTCCCGCTCGGTGCACATGAGAAATCCGATCGTCCGTTTCCCGATGCTGCTGATCGGGGCATGCATCGCGTTCGGCATCGTCGTCGCGTACGTGGGCGCGCGTGTCGGCGCCGACCGCAAGATGACGACGTTCGATTTCTCGCGAGACGTGCTGCTGCAGACCTACCGGGTGGATTCGTGGCAGCAGATGCGAGCGGCATTCATCTACTGGAAACGCCACCGCCGGCTCGACGAGCAAGGGGGCGAGAAGCCGCGTGCGACCCAGCTCTACACCAATCTCCTCCTGCGGAAGCAGGTTCGTTTCCACTATCCGCCCACGACGCTCTACATCCCGATGGCGATCGATCGCCTGCGTCTCGACGAGAAGACGGTCTACGACCGCTCGATCGACGTCTTCCTGCTGGTGAACGTCGGCGCGATCGCGGCGCTCTTGCTCCACATTCTTCGTCCGCAGTTGCGCGGACCGCCGTCGGCGCGCGACGCAGCGACGGCGCTCGTGGTGAGCGCCATCGGCGTGCTGACGTTCGCGCCATTGCCCATCGCAGCTTCGCTGGGACAGATCCAGGTCTGGCTCAACGCGTTGTTCGCGGTAGCGTTTTACTGCTACGCGACGCAGCGGCAGGTCTCCGCTGGAGTCGTGCTCGGCGTGATCACGTGCATCAAGCCGCAATGCGGGCTGTTTCTGTTGTGGGGCGTCCTGCGCCGCGAGAAGCGACTGGTCGCGGCGATGGCGGCGACGCTGGCGGTCGGGTTCGTCGCCGGGACGGCGACGTTCGGATACGAGAACTGGCTCGACTTTCTCGAGGGCCTTCGGTTTCTCTCGCAGCGCGGCGAGTCGTTCTTCCCCAACCAATCGGTGAATGGGCTCGCCAATCGGTTGTTGAGCGTTCACCGGCCCGAGGAGTTCAACAACCTCTTCTGGCGTGAGAACCACCTGCCGCCGCACGATCCGCGCGTGTACGCCGCAACCGTCGCGACGAGCCTCATCATCTTGAGTCTCAGCTTCCTGCCACGCCGAAGCCCGACGGGGACCTCGGCGCTCGCCGACTTCGGCGTGATGGCGCTCGGTGTGACGATGGCCTCGCCGATCGCGTGGATGCACCATTACGGCATCCTGTTCCCGATCCTGCTCTTCCTGTGGCTGACGGTCACGTGCGACTCGGCGTTTGCCGGATGGCGCCGTGCCCGCGCGAGCGTGCTCGTGTTTTACATGCTGATCGGAAACACGCTGCCAATCGTCAATCTGCTCGCATCGTCGTACTGGAACGTGCTGCAGTCCTACATGTTTTTCGCCGCGATCGGCGTATTCGCGATGCTCCTTTGGATCCGTCACCGACCCGCTGACCTCGTGACCTCGGGCGCGGACTGCCCCGCCTCGTCCGGTCACGCCCTGACGGACACACCCCGATGACGGTGCCACCGCGCCCGGAGGCGGTGGGTGCGCGAATCGACGCGCATCTGGTGACCAGCGACGAACGCTTGTTGCCGTTCGACGGGCTGCGCGGGCTGGCTGCAGCGTCCGTCGTCTATTACCACCTCGAGCAGATGCTCTACGTACCGGGTCGGGTGCTCGGTGGCGGTCACTTGCTGGTCGATCTCTTCTTCATCCTCTCCGGATTCGTGATCGCGCGGCAGTATCAAGGCGGGATCGAGAGCCGCCGCATCGGGTTCGTGGGCTATGCGCTTCGGCGCTTGGCCCGGCTCTATCCCGCCTATCTTCTCGCGTTCGTCGCCGTGGTGGTGATGGAGGTGGTTGGCCTCAAGCACCTGGGCGAAGCGCCCAAGTTCCGCCGCGATGCACCGATCCTGAGCACATTCCTCCAGCTCACGCTGCTGCACAACGCCGGGCTGCGCACGGCAGCGTGGAACTTCCCGTCCTGGTCGGTGTCCGTCGAGTGGATCGTGAATCTGCTCTTCTTCGTGTTCGTGCGGCAGCTCCGCAGCGCCCGTACGCCTGTGATCTTGGCGATCGTCTACTTGTGCACGGCGTGTCTGATGCAACTCTCGCCGAAGACGCTCGATCTCGATCTGTGGGAGGGGAATTACGGCTTCCTCAACGCCGGGTTGGCGCGCGGGCTCGTCGGCTTCGGACTCGGAGTGGTCGTCTTCACGCACCATCGTTCCCTGCCCAGACCTCACCCCCTTGCGCTACACGCGCTCGAAAGCGTGGTGGCGATGGCGGCCGTCATCGGACTCACCCGCAAGACCAACCCGTTCTACGTCGGCGCCGACCACGTTTCAGTCTTGTTCTTCTTTCCCGCGCTCGTGACGCTCTGCCTCTATCGCGCGAGCTGGGTCGGGCGGCTGCTGTCGACCCGAGCGGCCGTCTTTCTCGGCACCATCAGCTACTCGGTCTACGTGCTGCACATCCCGCTGCTGAACCTCGTCACGCCGCTCTACGCACGTGTTCCAAGTCCTTGGAACACGATTGGTTACGGCGTGTTGCTGCTGATTGCTGCACAGGTCTGCTATCGGTTCGTGGAGATGCCGGGGCGCGCGCTGATTCGTCGCTGGGAGTCGGGGTGGCTCGCATCGCGAGCGCATGCGTCGGCACCCGCAACGGGTGATGAGCAGTCACGCTCGGTGTAGCTCGGGCCGGGCCGCTTAAGAACCCGGTGCATCAACACCGCCGCAGCGCGGCGGCGGCCTATCGCAACGAGTGCGACGCCATGGCGTCGCACTCGTGCCTACTGATTCACGCCGAGCAGAACCCGATCGATCGACATGGTCGTCGTCAGTGCGCTCCGCGCGTGCTCCACTGCGACATCCACGTAGCCGGCGGCTTCTCGGTAGTTGTTGAGATTCGACGTGATCGTGAACGTGACCTCGGATTCGCTCGTGCTCACGGCGGTCGAGGATTGCAGCACCCACTGCAGAGTGGCGTAGTTGTACAGGTAGATCTTGCGGGTGGTGCCGGTGCTCTTGGCGTCCTTCGATCGCACCAACACCGTGAGCGAGGTGAGGGTGCGCGGCCCGACGTAGTACGAGAAACCAACCGAAGGGCTCACGGCGTTGCTCACGGCTACGTAGGAATTGTCGTCGTTGTAGGTCGCCGTCACGCCCCCGGAGACCGTACCGACGCCAGCGTTCACGCTCGTGGCGACGTGGGCCGTGCTTCCCAGGGTTTTGCCGCTGAAAAATCCCCAGATCGTGTCCGCGGCGGTGATGTCCGCGTTCTGACATCCGAACGGAAACACCGGCGGATCATTGGGATTCGAGCAGGGAGGTCCGTCCGCGGGATCGTGAACCTCGGGAATGCGGTGGCCACCCTTGATGACGGCGTACACCTCGACACGCGCGGACTCCGTGCAGCCCGCGGTGAACGTGTACTTCTCGACGTGGGAGTTCGTTCGAGGATCACCGGGGCCGTCGTTCGTGTACACGTCGGCTAACGTCGTGAGGGAGTACGTGCCGTTACAGCCGTTGTTCGTGAGCCACGCCTGCGTGGTGTCGTCGATCGAGTCGACGCTGCCATGCGTGTCGTTGCTCGGGGGATCCGGATCGCACGAGTTCGGTGGATCGGTCTCCAGCGGGAGGCCGGTGATCTCGCCACCGATGTTTGGCATCAGCGGATCTTCGTCGGAGTTCATGATCAGTGTCGGTGTCGGGCTGATCGGCAGTGGATTCGAGTTGCAGGAACTGTTCGACGGCTCGTTTGCGACGATGGCGGCGATGGCCGCAACTCGGTCTGAGAGTTGCCTGCCGACGCGATACGCCATCAATCCGCCGTTCGACTCACCCCACACGTAGACCTTGTTGGGGTCGATCTTGTAGTCGCTGCCAA
>CAYUSL010000145.1:0-13109 GCA_964447125.1 uncultured bacterium
GGGGCCCCACCCCCGAGTCACTCGCTGCGCTCGTGCGGCGCCGCTGGCGCCGGGCCCGATCGACGGCGAGCGTGGAGACCGTTGCGCGGTTGGGGTGGCGGGACGCTCGGTCGGGGGCTTTTCAAGCCCGCCACCCCACGAAGCGCGCGACCTTCGTGGGCGCCCGTTCCCGAGCCTGCTCACCACACTCGCCGGTGCGCTCTCGGCGCGTGCCACGCTGCCCATCTGCATGTCTCGGGATTTCCTGATGCGCCTCGTTCAGGGCTACTCGCCGATGATCTTGATGAGGACCCGCTTGGGACGCTTACCATCGAACTCGCCGTAGAAGATCTGCTCCCACGGACCGAGATCGAGCTTGCCCTGTGTGATCGCCATCACGACCTCGCGACCCATGATCTGGCGCTTGTGGTGCGCGTCGCCGTTGTCCTCGCCGGTGCGGTTGTGCTGGTAACGCTCGGGGCTCGGATCGAAGGGCGCGAGCCACTCCAGCCAACGCTTGTAGTCTCGGTGGAGGCCCGGCTCGTCGTCGTTGATGAAGACGCTGGCGGTGATGTGCATGGCGTTCACCAGGCACAGCCCGTCCTGCACTTTGCTCTCCGAGACTGCGGCTTCCACGTCCGGCGTCACGTTCACGAAGTCCATGCGCTCGGGGACTCGGAACGTGAGGTAGCGGGTGAGCGATTTCACGAAGCAGCCCGGGCCTTGCGACGCGAGTCGAAACGCCCGCGACGAGCCACCAGGCTACGCCGCGGGCTCGTTCGTGGCCAGCGCGCGCTCGCTCTCGCTGCTCGCCTCCCGACGCTTTCGCGATCGACCGGTTCGAACCTATCGTCGGGGCGGCGCCGGGCCAGACCAGCCGACGGCGCCAGGGGAGGCCTCGTGACTCGTCATCTGCACTTCGATCTCTTGCATCCCGTGTTCGCTCTACTGATCTGCGCGTCGTCAGCCACGGCAACCGATTACCGGGTCACGACGTACTCGGACCCCGTGCCCGACTTCTGTGTGACGATCGATTGCTCGTTGCGTGAGGCGGTGCGGGCCGCCAACCAGGGTGGATCGGCCGATCGGATCTTCCTCTCCGCGGGCACCTACACGCTCTCGCAGGCGGGCGCGGACGAGGACGCGGCGCTCACCGGTGACCTCGACATCCTGAATGACCTCGAGATCATCGGCGCAGGCGCAACGATGACCTTCATCGACGCCGCCGGGCTCGATCGCGTGATCCAGGTTCTGGGTGCGGGCACGTCGGTGCGAATCCAGGATGTCTCGATCGTGGGCGGGAGCGGGGCCGCGGGCGGCGGTGTGAGCGTCGACGGCGGCAGTGCCACGATCGAGCGTGTGGAGATCCACGACAACGCAGGGCCGAACGGCATTCCCCCGGGCGGGCTGAGAGTCACCAGCTCCGGCACGCTCGTGCTGCGCGAGTCCACTCTCGAGAGCAACGATCAGGGCGGGCTCACGGTGAGCGAGTCGACCGCGACGCTCGAGAACGTGACCATCGACGAGAATCCGGGCGGCCACGAGATTCAGGTCACCGGCGGCGGGTCGGTCACGTGCCAGCACTGCACGCTTCGGGGGCTCACCACGGACAACCCCACGGTGCAGGTGAGCGGCAATGGCTCGACGATCGCCTTTGCAAACTCGATCGTCGTGGGGAGCTGCCTCGTCTTCAACAGCGGTACGTCGGATAGCGAGGGCGGCAACATCGAATCCACCGGCGACACCTGCGGGTTCGATCTGGGAAGCGACGATTCGGGCGTCTCCAACCCATCGCTGGGGCTCGGCGCCCTCGGTGACCACGGCGGGCCGACGCGGACGCGCGTTCCGTCGCCGTCGAGTGTCGCGCGCGACCAGGGAACGACTCCGGGATGTCTCGCGAAGGACCAGCGCGGCCAGGCTCGTCCGGTGGACGGCGATCCGATCCCTGGTGCTTTCTGCGACGTCGGCGCGGTCGAGGCTTCGACGCAGAACCCGCCCACGCCGATCTTCGACGACGGTGTGGAGCAGCGCTCGACGCGCGCGTGGTCGGATCACCTGCCGTGAGTCGCCACTCTCCGGGTCCGGCGCGGCGCCGAACCGACTGCTGAACGACTCGTTGTGGTGAGCGTCACAGCGATCTGCGGAGCTCAGCGTGACCGGCGCCGCACCGCACGCGTGCGTATCGGCGGCAGCACCAGGGCGAGCAAGGCTTCTGCGTGCGCGTCGACGACGGCGGGGCGCGACGGATCGCACCCGGTCAACCGCTTGCACTCCGGCGCCGCGGTGAAGATCGTCGAGGCGGCACCGATCACGATGTAGTAGAGGTGCGCCGTGGGCACGTCCACGACCAGCAAGCCGGCGGCGCGCGCTCGCGCCACCAGCGCGTCGAAGAGCGCGTAAAAACCCTTCAGATGTCGCGCCACCAGCCATGCGAGCCGCGGTCCGTCGGCCTTGCCCTCCTGGACCATGAGCCGCATCTGCTCGGGGTGGCGCGCCGCGAAGCGCACCCAGCGCACCAGCAGCTCGCGTAGCTGCTCGCGTGGCTCGGCGCCCGCGAGCTCGCTGGCGAGCGAGCCGAACTCCTCGCTCAGCTCGGCGAACATCGCGTCCACCGCGGCCTTCCAGAGCGCCTCCTTGCTTCGGAAGTGGTACGTGATGAGCCCTTGATTGGCGCTGGCGCGGCGGGAGATCTCGCGTGTGGACGCGCCGTCGAAGCCGCGCTCCGCGAACTCGTGGATAGCCGCCGCGACGATGCGCGCGCGGGTCTCGCTGCCGCGGTCGGCAGCGGGGACGGCGGCGCGCGCCGGTTTGGGCGCCGTGGTGCGGGTGCGTGAGCCCATGGGCCGCGAGCGTAGGTCACTCTTATTCACTTGACAAGTCGTGTGGTGCGACAGTATTGATGTCTCCCGTTGAGTTATTCAATCGAATAACAAGTCCGTCGGGCGCCCTCACGGCGCCCGGCACGAGGGAGGCAGCGTGGGAATGGCGGCGACACGTGATCCCGTGTGGATCGCGCGGATCTTGCTCACGGTCACGGCGGCCGAGTTCTTCGGGCCGATCGTGCGGGACTCGGGAGTGAGTCACCTGATGAATCCCTTCTGGGACGGCCACGCGCGCGTTCATCTGGTGTGGCTGATGGGTCTCATGGGCACCTCGGGGCTCGTGAACCTCTACCTCTTGTGGCTGCGCAAACCGCGCGACGTGCGCGACGTCCATCTCGCGGCGGTCTTGCAGTGCTGCAACCTGGCGGGCTTCTGGATCGCGTACTTCCTGTGCCCGCTTTACGTGGGCGTGATCGCCGTGCCCGGCATCCACGTGAAGATCTTCGGCTGGGACGAGAACGTGTTCGGGTTCTCGGTGTTCACCGCGATCATCGCCACCGCCATCGGTTTCCTGACCCGTGCGCGCCGCACGCAGCCCTGAGGAGCGAGCCGTGAAGACGATCGACGTTCCCGTCTTGGTGGTGGGGGCTGGTCCCGTGGGTGTGGCGGCCGGCATCCTGCTGGCCCAGCACGGCCTCGAGGCCCGGATCGTGGAGCGTCACGGCGCTCCGCACCGGGCGCCGCAGGCCCACGTGGTGAACCCACGCACCCTCGAGATCTGCCGCGCGCTGGGCGTGGACCTGGAAGCGATTCGCGCCCGCGCCACGCCGGTCGCCGACGGCGGACGCGTGCGCTGGGTCACGACGGTCACCGGTCACGAGCTGGGAAGCCTGCCGTACGAACGCCAGGACGACGGGGTGCTCGACTTCACGCCCACGCCGCTCGCCAACATCTCGCAGCATCTCTTCGAGCCGATCCTTCTCGATCGTCTGGCGCGCGAGCCACGCGTGAGCTTGAACCGTCGCCACCAATGGGAGAGTTGCGAGCTCGACGCCGACGGCGTGACCTCGACGGTGCGCGACCTCGCCGCGGACACCACCTACACGATCCGCTCCAAGTACCTGCTCGCGTGCGATGGCGCAGGCAGCCGCGTGCGCGCACGCGTCGGCATCGACCTGATCGGACCGGAGCGGATCCAGAGCTTCGTGATGATCCACTTCGAGGCCGCGCTTCGCAGGCAGGTGGCGGAGCGCCCGGCGATTCTCTACTGGGTGCTGGATCCCAACGCCACGGGTGCCTTCGTCGCTCACGACATCGACCGAACCTGGGTGTTCATGCACCCGTACGATCCGGATCGGGAGAGCCTGGCGGATTTCGGCGAGGCACGCTGCCGTTCGATCGTGCACAGCGCGCTGGGTTCGAGCGAGGTGCCGCTCACGGTGAAGACCGTCGGCACCTGGACGATGACGGCGCAAGTCGCGGATCGCTACGGCGAGGGCCGAGTGTTCCTGCTGGGCGACGCGGCGCACCGCTTTCCGCCGAGTGGCGGCCTGGGTCTCAACACCGGTATCCAGGACGCGCACAATTTGGTGTGGAAGATCCGCGCCGTGGAAGACGGCCTTGCAGCGGCATCGCTGCTCGAAAGCTACGAGACGGAGCGCAAGCCCGTCGCGCAGCGAAACGCCGAGCAGAGCTTCCTGAACGCCATGAAGCTGACCGAGGTCATCGAGGCTGCCGGGCTGAGCGGCGATCCGGAACGCGACCACGCCCGCGTCGCGCTCTTGGCCGCCCCCGGCCCTGAGCGCGACCAGCTCGCAGCGAGCCTCGCCAACCAGCAGGACCACTTCGACATGTTGGGGCTACAGCTCGGTTTCTCGTACGACGCAGGGGCGCTCATCGCCGACGGCTCGCCCAAGCTGGAGCCCGCCAACCCGGTACGCGAGCTCTTGCCCACCACGCGCCCGGGCTCGCGCTTGCCCCACGCGTGGCTGGAACGCGCCGGCACGCGCATCTCCAGTCTCGATCTGATCGCCCACGACCGCTTCACGCTTCTCCACGACGCGACTGCAACCGGTTGGGCCGCGGCGGTGGCCGCGCTCGCTCATCCTTGGCTAGGCGCGGTCGCGATCGGCGGGGAGATTCGCGACGGCGAGGGCCATTGGGCGCGAGTCCGCGAGATCGACGGCGACGGCGCGATCCTGGTTCGGCCCGATGGGCACGTGGCTTGGCGCAGTCGATCGGCGCTGGCCGACCCCGCGGCGGCGCTCGGCGCAGCGATGTCGCGTCTTCTCGGTTGAGACCACGAGGAATTCATGGCGATCAACACGGTGCGCTATCGATGTGGGGACGTGGTCGGTTTCGGCGTGGTGCGCGACGACGAGATCGTGCCGATTCCCGGCGATTTCCCGACCACGGGGGATTTCGTGGCGCGCGGTGGGGCGCTCGCCCGCTCGCTCGCGGCCCGAGCACCCGCGGCGCATCGTCTCGCCGACGTCGAGGTGCTGTGCCCGATCACGTCCAACCAGCAGCTCGTTTGCCAAGGAATGAACTACGCGAGCCACCTCGTCGAGATCGGTCAGGATCCGAGGCGCCAGACGTTCAACCTGTTCTTCCGCAAGGCCTCGTCGTCGCTCAGCGCGGCGACGGCGCCGATTCACCGGCCCGCACACGTCGAGCTGCTCGACTACGAGATCGAGCTGGCGCTCGTGATCGCGCGGGCCATCGACGCCCCGCTGCACGTCACCGACGCGTTGCTGCCGGAGCTGATCGCCGGTGTGGTGATCTTGAACGACGTATCCGCTCGCGACGTGCAGATTCCTCAATCGCAGTTCTACAAGGGCAAGAGCTACCGCAGCTTCGCTCCCACGGGGCCTTGGCTCACGCTTCTCGATCGCGAGGATTTCGAGCGTCTCGGCGAGCTCGAGCTCGGGCTCGACGTGAACGGTGAACCGCGCCAACGCGGGCGCTTCGGCGACTTGGTCTTCGGTCCCGCGGCGACCCTGACGGAGCTCGCGGGTCTGCAGGATCTGGCGCCCGGCGACGTGATCGCCACCGGTACTCCCGGCGGTGTTGCCCTCGCGGTGCCGCGCGGCGTGGCGCGGTGGGTGGCGAACCTGCTGCCGGAGCCGGTGCGCTGGAAGCTCTTCGTGCGCACACAGCGGCGCAGCGCGCGCTACTTGCGTCCAGGCGACGTCGTCACGAGTCGCATCCGCACGCCCGATGGTCGCATCGACCTCGGCGAGCAGCGCAACGTCGTGATGTAGGCCGATGCGAATGGCCGTCGTCGAGGTCGAGACCGGCCACTGGCGGGCGGAAGCTCAGCGCGGCTCGACTTGCTCGACGGCGAACGGGCTTGGGGTCGAGCCCGCGCGGTTGGCGCTTTCGACGCGATTACGCCCGCCCTGCTTGGCCCTGTAGAGCGCCTGGTCCGCGAGCGTCACGAGCACCCCCGGTTCCATGGTGTCGGTGGTGAGCGTCGCCACGCCGACGCTCACGGTGATCGGTCGCAACGTCCAGGCCCATCCGGCGATTGCTTCGCGGAAGCGCTCGGCTTGCGTCCAGGCGCCGGGCTCGTCGGTGTGCGGCAGGATCGCCACCAGCTCCTCGCCGCCGTAGCGGGCGACGAAGTCGGTGGAGCGCGCCGTCGCGCGCACGATCCGTGCCACGGTCCGCAGCACGTCGTCGCCAGCCGAATGGCCGAAGCGGTCGTTGAAGAGCTTGAAATGATCGACGTCGAGCATCACCACCGAGAGCGCGGTCGCGTACCGGAAAGCGCGGCTGATCTCGCGCGGCAGATGCTCCTCGAAGGCGCCGCGATTGTTGAGTCCGGTGAGCGCGTCCGTCGCCGCGAGCCGTCGAAGCTCGAGATTCACTCGCTCGAGGTCGTGCTGGGTACGCTCGAGCTGGCGACTGCGGGCGCGTTCCTCGGTGACGTCGCGGAAAACCGCCTGGCTGAGCGCTTCGTGGTCACCGCGCAGGTGACGGCGGCTCGTCCCGTCCACCTCGACGGTGCGCCCGTCTCTGGCGACGAAGCGCAACTGGATCCGTCCGACGTCCTCGCCGGCGAGCTCGCGTGCCAGCAGATCGGCGTAGCGCGCGCAGTCCTCGGGATGGACGATGTCGCGGAGATTGAGGCTCGAGAGCTCGCTCACCTCGTAGCCGAGGATGCGCTGCCACGCGCGATTCACCTCCACGAGCCCGCCGTCGGAGCGCACGATCTGCACCAGCTCGCGCATGTTCTCGAAGAGGTCGCGGTAGCGCGCTTCGTTGGCGCGGATGGTGGCCTCGGCGCGTCGGCGCTCCCGGACGACCGCCGCCAGCACCAACGACGAGAACGCCGTGAGGCTGAGCAGGCTCTGCGCCAGTACCACTCGCTCCGGGATCGTGGTGGCGACGGCGAACGGTCCGCGCCCTGCCGCGGTGGCGAGAATGGTGATCGGTGCGAGAATCGCGGTCGCGAACGCCGCCCCCGCGAACTCGAAACGCAGCGCGATCAGCATCGTCACCGGGAAGACCGCGAAGGCGATCGGTCGCGACTGATCGCCGAACACGAGGGCCGCGAGCACGGCGAGCACGGCGGCCAGCACGATCCCCTCCACGATGCGTTGCCACGGAATTTCGAGCGCGCCGCGCTGGGCGAGCCGCGAGTGCATGCCAAGCACCGCAGGAGTGACGATGAGCTGCCCGATCGCGGCGCTCGACCACCACACCCCGAACGCGGACCCGAACGGACCGCCCACCACGCGCGTCAACTCCGAAGCGCCGATCAACCCGGCGAGCGCCGAGCCCAGCCCCGTCGAGAGCGCCGTGAATCCGAGCACCTGACGCACGCCCCATTCGATGAACGGGGTGCCGAAGAAGCGCTTCACCAGGCCGGCACCCACCGAGGCTTCGATCGTGTTGGCACTCCAGAACGAGACGCTCAGGCGGAGTGATTGGCCGTGGACGAGGGCGTCCGAGGTCGTGTTGGCGAGGAACGCCACGAGCGCCAGCCACGGCCAGTGCCGCGGTCGCGCCAGCAGGAAGGCGGCGACGTAGACGCCGCTCGGCGGCCAGAACGTGGCGAACGACTGGCCCAGCTCCTCGCTGTGGATGGAGAGCAGGTGGCCGATCTCGGCCGCGCAGAAATAACCGACTCCGAAGAGCAATCCTCCCAGCCAGGGGAGACGGCCGGACGCAGCGTCGTTCGACACCACTTCACGCTCGCCGATCGAGGCACGCGCTCGTGCATTCACTGCAGATATCATCGCACGGCGCCAACGCGGGAATCCCGTCGAGATGACACTTCGTTTCATTCACGGACGAACCGGGACGGGAAAGACCCGACGCTGTCTCGACGAGGTACTCGCGGAACTGGCCCGAGATCCAGACGGGCCGCCGCTGGTGCTGCTGGTTCCCGAGCAGGCTACGTTTCAGACGGAGCAAGCGTTGCTCGCGGCGGGACACGTCGCGGGATTCGCTCGCGCGCAGGTGCTGAGCTTTCGCCGGCTCGCATGGCGGGTGCTTCAGGAAACCGGAGGCGCTGCGCGTCCCGTGCTGAGCGATCTCGGCAAGCGCATGGTGATCGCGGCGCTGCTCGAGCGCCACCGCGACGAGCTCGCGGTGTTCGGGCGAGTTGCCGGCCGCGTCGGCCTGCCGCCACGAATCGCGAGCTCGATCCGCGAGCTCCGGGCACAGGGCGTCACGCCGGACGAGTTGCGTGAGCGGGCTGCGGCGCTCGAGCGCGAACGCGGCGGACCGAGCACGTTGTCTCGGAAAGCGCGGGATCTGGCGTTGCTCACCGAGGCCCTCGACGATCACTGCGCGGAGCGCTTCACCGATCCCGACGTTCAGCTCGGGCTCTTGGTGGCCCACCTGGGGCGATCGACTGCGCTACGCGGCGCCTCGGTGTGGATCGACGGCTTCGCGGGCTTCACGCCCGAAGAGCTGGAGGTGGTGGGCGAGCTGCTGGTGGTGGCGGAGCGCGTGAGCGTCACGTTGCTTCTCGACTCGCGCGTCCAACCCGATCCGACGCGACTCTCCGACCCGACGTTTCTCTTCCATCCCTCGCTGGAGACGAGCGTTGCCTTGCAGGCGTTGGCCAAGAAGCGGGGAGTGGTGCTCGAACCACCGCTGGGGCTGGACCGTGTGGGCCTTCCGCCGGCTCGCTTCGAACGAGCCCCCGAGCTCGCTCATCTCGAGGCGACCTTCTTCGATGCTGCGAAGGTGACGCCCTTCGCGACCGAGGTGGAGCGGATCACGGTGACGGCTTGGCCGCGACGCCGCGACGAGGTCGAAGCCGCGGCACGCGAGATCACCCGCCTGGTTCGCGAAGAGGACATCCGCCATCGCGAGGTGGCGGTGGTGCTGCGCGACCTCGACGCCTACGCCGATCTGGTGGAGGCGGTGTTCGAGGAGCACGGCGTGCCGGTCTTCGTCGATCGCCGGCGGCCGATTCCCCATCATCCGCTGGTGGAGCTGGTGCGCGCTGCGCTCGAAGCGCTGGCCCACGATTGGCGCCACGAGGCGGTTTTTCGCTACCTGCGCACCGACCTGGTGCCCGTCGAACGTGATGTCGTCGACCGGCTGGAAACCTACGCGCTCACCCACGGCATCCGCGGTGAGGCTTGGTACGGCGACGCGCCGTGGCGCTTCGTGCGCCAGCTCTCCCTCGAGGACGAGCGGCCGATCGATGGCGCGACCGAGGCCGAGCTCGAGCGTCTCGATCGCGACCGCCGAGAAGCCACGGCGGTGCTGGTGGCGATGCGCGCGCGGGTCGCGAATGCCCCGCGGCTCGACACGCGCGTGCTCGCGGAGGCGACCTGGGAGCTCATCGAGGCGCTCGACGTCGCCGGTACCCTCGGCCGCTGGACCGACGAAGCGATCGCGGCGGGACGGCTGGATCTGGCACGCGAGCATCGGCAGGCGTGGCGCGGTGTGGTGTCACTCCTCGACGAGCTCGTGGATGCGCTCGGCGATCAGCCGCAAACGCTGGACGGCTTCCTGGCCGTGCTGGAAGCGGGGCTCGAATCGCTCGATCTCGGCCTCATCCCACCCGGCCTCGATCAAGTCGTCGTTGGCACCATCGAGCGCTCACGTCACCTCGGCACACGCGCGGCGTTCGTGCTGGGCGCCGTCGATGGCGCCTATCCGCCGCCGCCGAGTGAGGATCCGATCTTTTCCGATGCCGACCGCGAGCGGCTCGCCGCGGAAGGTCTGATGCTCGGCGCTACCGCCCGCGAGCGGTTGCTTCACGACGGCTACTTCGCGTACCTGACCCTCACTCGCGCCAGCGAGTGGCTGTGGGTTGGCTACCCGCTCGCGGACGACGAGGGACGTCCGTTCGAGCCGGCTCGGGACGTGCGTCGGCTCCGCGCCGCGTTCCCAGCGGCCTGGCGCGAACCGTCCTCCGCTCCACCGCCGAGGATCGACGAGGTGGTGCGGCCGCGAGAGCTGATCGCAGCGCTGACACGCGTGCTGCGTGATGCACGCGACGCCGGTGAATCGCCGGATGCGCGCAGTCTGGCGCTCGCTCGCTGGCTCGCCACCGAGCCCGCGCTTCGCGCCGAAGCGCAGCAACCGTTCGCCGCCCTCGACCACGAAGGCGCCTTCGCGCGACGGATGGCGCCGCTCGGCGACGAGCTGGCTCGTGCGCTCTTCGCCGGTGGCGAGCGACACCGCACGAGCGTCAGTCGCCTCGAATCGTTCGCGGCGTGCGCATTTCAGCACTTCGCCCGTCACGGCCTGACGCTCGCGGAGCGCCCCCATGCCGAGCTTCTGCCGAGCGATCTGGGTGCCCTCAATCACGCGGTGCTGAGCCGGCTGGTTCAGAGCTTCGCCCGCGAGGGGCGGGCTTGGGCCGAAGTGCCCGATGCAGACGCGCGGCGGCGAGTGGCGGAGCTGATGGATGAGCTGGCGCCACGACTCAAGAGCGAGCTGGTGCTCGACGATCCACAGCATCGCTACCTGCTGAGCGCGGTGGGGCGGGTGCTCGAGGGCAGCGTGGGGTTGCTCGGCGAGCACGCCCGCCGGGGGCGATTCGCGCCGCTGGCCGTGGAGCTGCCGTTCGGTGTGACCCCTGGTGCGCAGTCGGGTGTGGCGTTGCCGGGACTCGACGTGCCCATGCCCGCGGGGCTCGCGCCCACGGTGCTGCGTGGGCGCATCGATCGGGTGGACGCCTATGCCGATGCGAGCGGCGTCACGTGGGTACGCGTGATCGACTACAAGCGCCGCGCGCGCGCGCTCGAGGACTCCCGTGTCTTTCACGGTCTCGACCTGCAGTTACTGGCGTATCTGTGGGCGGTGACGGCGCACGGCGAACGGCTCGGCCGCGGGCGGCTTCGACCCGCAGGTGCGCTCTATTTCCCGGTGCACGATCCGCTGCCGCTGCACGAGGCGCGTCCGGCGCGCGAGATCGCGGTGCGCAAGTGGCGCCTCGAAAGCCGGATGCGAGGTCTGGTGATCGACGACCCGGCTGTGCTCGTGGCGATGGGAGCGGAGCCCGAGGGAATGTCGGATCTGCTGCCGGTCGAGATCAAGAAGGACGGCTCGGCCTCGAAGCGGGCGAGTGTGGCGAGCGGCGCGGACTTGGAGCGGCTGTTGGTGCACGTGGAACGCCGTGCAGGCGAAGCGAGCGCCCGCATCCTCCACGGCGAGATTGCCGCACGTCCCTACAGGCTCGGCCGCGACCGCACGGCGTGTGGTTTCTGCTCGATGAAACCCGTTTGCCAATTCGATCCGGCCGTTCGCGGTCAGGGCTACGTCGAGCTGGCGACGCTCGCTCGCGGTGAGCTCCTGACGCGGCTCGCGGAGACTGCGCCATGACCGCGCGTGGCGGGGACGACGCGTTGGCGCGGTTCACCGCCGAGCAGCGCGAAGCGATCGTCACACGCGGCGTGGACGTGCTGGTGACGGCCGCCGCCGGCTCGGGCAAGACCTCGGTGCTGGTCGAGCGGGTGATCCAGCGCCTGCTCGATTCCGAGCGTGGCGCGCCGATCGACCGGCTGCTGGTCGTCACCTTCACCGAGGCGGCTGCGGCGGAGATGCGGCAGCGCATCGCCGTGCGGCTCGCGACGGTTCTCGAGAAGAATGGCGACGATCGCACGATTCGCGAGCAGCTCGCGCTCCTGCCACGGGCGTCGATCTCCACCATCCACGCGTTCTGTTGGCGGCTGGTGCGCGAGCACTTTCATCGCCTCGGTTTCGATCCAGGTACGTCCGTGCTCGACCAGCACGAAGCCGGGCTTCTACTGGCCGAAGCGCTCGAAGCCGCGTTCGAGGGTGCCCATCGTGGCGAGGATGCCGAGTTCCTGGCGCTGGTGACGAGCTACGGCGGTGGCGAGGCGCCGGTGGCGGTGAAGGCGCTGGTCACGGCGCTGCACGCGTACACGCGCAGCCTGGCGCGGCCGTCGGAGTGGCTGGCGGAGGCGGTGGCTCGCCTCGAACGCGCGTCGCGAGCATCGGGTGTTCACGCGACGCCGTACTGGGCGCCGATCCGCGCGTGGCTGGCGCGCGAGCTGGAGCGGCTCCGCGCCGAGCTGGCCGGGTTGGCGACGGTCGCGGCTCGGCCCGGAGGCCCGGCAGCGTACGGCAAGCGCCTCGCCGTGGACGTGGTGGCGCTCGATGCCACGGCGGTGCAGATCGCCGACGCCGCCGATTGGTCGTCGTTGATCGCTGCACTGGCCGCGATCTCGTTCGGCAGCTTGAGCCCGATCCGCGGTGACGTGGACCTCGCGCTCAAGAGTTTCGTCAGGAAGCGCCGCGACTGGGTGAAGGCACGCGTCGCCGGACTGGTCGCCAAGCTCGCTGGGCCCGAGGAGTCCGAATGGTTGGCGGACTTGGCGTCGCTGGTGCCGCACGCGCGAGCACTGGTGGCGCTGGTGGATGCGCTCGATCGCAGCTACACGGCGCTCAAGAAGCGGCGTGCCGCCCTCGACTTCGACGACCTGGAGCACGCAGCGTTGGCGCTACTCGGCACGTGGGACGCCGAGCGCGGCGCGTTCGAGCCGAGCGACGTCGCCCACGAGCTTCGTGAGCGCTTCGAAGAAGTCCTCGTCGACGAGTACCAGGACGTGAACGGCGTGCAGGACGCGATCCTCGCGCTGGTCTCGCGCAGCCCGTCGCCTGACGCGGGGGGGCTGGAGCAGAGCCCGACCGATCTTGCGCCCGATCCAACGGGGGATCGGTCTCCACGCTCAGCCCTCCCCAGTGCCGCGAGCCAGCGGCGAGCCGCGAGCGCAGCGAAGCGACTTGGGGGTGGGTCCCATCGCGGCTTTGCCGCGATGGGCGGGGGTCTGGAACAGACCCCCAAGGCAACATCGACGCATCCTG
>CAYUSL010000146.1:0-13024 GCA_964447125.1 uncultured bacterium
TCTTGCCGAAGAAGTAGTCGGGGATGCGGATGCCGTCGGGGTAGATGCGGTGCAGTACCCGGGTTTCCTTCTCGGGCTTCACCACCACCCATTTCATGTCCTCTTCCTTGAAGTTGAAGAGAACCGGGATGCCGTACTTGCGGAAGAGCGGGACGTATTTGTTGAGGTCTTCACCCTTGAACGCGTCCGTGACCACGGTCTTGTTCTGGACGCAGGTGAGGTCGCGATAGCCAGCGGCTCGCAGCGCCTGGATGGTCCCTTCGAGCTGCCACGGTGTGGTGTTCGCGCCGGGAAACGGGAAATGCCACGAGATGTTGTCCTTGAGGATCGTGGTGGCGTCGGGCTTCAGCGCCTGGCGGTAGCCGCCCATCTCCATCACCTTCTGCGTATCCTCGAGCACCGATTCGGGCCGTGTCTTGACGACGGCCACGACTCCCTTGGGCATGATGCGTTCTCCTCGTGTGAGCGGCCACGCGAACGGCGAACGTCGCAGCGGCTCGGGGTGAGGCCCGCGAGGCGATCCTCACCGGCGCACTCGCAACGAGCTTACCCTGCGTGATCGGGAGTGTCTCGGGAATCGAGCGCGGAGGAACCCGTGAACCAGCCATCATCCTGCGCGGACACACGCGTCGCCACGCTGCCCTCACCCGGCGTCTTTCTGCGCGCTCGCTGGGAACACTTGGCGATGATCAACTACGAAGTCGATCCGGCACTGCTCGCCGCGCGCGTGCCCCGCGGCACGGAGATCGACACTTGGGGCGGGCGCTGCTTCGTGAGCATGGTCGGCTTCCTGTTCCTCGACACGCGCGTGCTCGGCGTCGCGGTGCCGTTCCATCGCGACTTCGAGGAGGTGAACCTGCGCTTCTACGTGCGGCGTCGTGGGGCAGCCGATGGCGACGGCCGCGGCGTGGTGTTCGTGAAAGAGCTGGTACCGCGCCGGGCCATCGCCCTGGCGGCGCGAGTCCTCTACAACGAGAACTACCAGGCGCTGCCGATGCGGCATCACCTCGCGAGGTCCGGCGGTCACGACGCACCGCTCGACGTCGAATACGGCTGGCGGTTACGAGATCGCTGGAATCGGTTGCGCGTCGTCACGCAGGGGCCGGCGCAGCTCCCGTTGGCCGACTCGGAGGAGCAATTCATCACCGAGCACTACTGGGGCTACGCCGCGCAGCGCGACGGCGGCACGGTGGAATACCGGGTGGAGCATTCGCCGTGGCGGGTGTGGCGTGGCCACCACGCCGAGCTCGATTGCGACGTCGAGCGGCTCTATGGCAGTGAATTCGCCCGCGTGCTCGCCGGGCGTCCGAGCTCCGCGTTCGTGGCCGAGGGGTCGCCGATCCTAGTCCGGCGCGGTGTACGCCTCGATCTCGCTGTGCGAGCGGAGGCGGCGTGAGCGACTCGCTGGTGAAGGTCCGCGACTCCTACGATGCGGTTGCGGACGAGTACGTCGCGCGCATCGCCGGTGAGCTGGCGCACAAACCCCTCGATCGTGCGCTCCTCGATCGGTTCGCCGCGCGCTTCGTCCGCGGCGAGCCGGTGGCCGAGCTGGGCTGCGGGCCGGGCCACGTGGCGCGTTACCTGCGCGAGCGCGGGGTCACGATCTCGGGATGGGACCTCTCCGGGGTGCTGATCGAAGCCGCGCGCCGGCTGAACCCGGAGATGGAGTTTCAATGCGCGGATTTCCGGCATCTTCCCGTTGCCGACGAGAGCTGGGCGGGGATCGTCGCGTTCTACTCGCTCATCCATCTGCCAGCGGAGGAGCTCGCGCCCACGCTTCGCGAATGGTGGCGAGTGTTGCGCCCAGGCGGCTTGCTGCTGGTCGCCGTGCACCTGGGAGCGGAGCCCGTGCACCTCGACGAATGGTGGGGTCGAAAGGTCGACGTCACGTTCCGGCTGTTCCGGAGCGACGAGCTCGTGACCCAGCTAGAGGCCGCCGGCTTTCGCATCGAGGAATGCGTCGAGCGAGATCCGTACCCCGGCGTCGAGGCCGAGACGCGGCGTGTGTATGTGCTCGCTTCTCGAGGTCGTCCACCTGCGAGCGCAGGCTGAACAGGAGAGTGTCGCATGGCCGCGGTCACCGAGCATTACGAGCGATTGCTCGCCCCCGTCTACACGTGGATGGTCCGGGGGCCGGAGGAGGCCTTCCGCGCTGCGGAAGCGGAGCTGGCTCTGCTTGGCTTGCCTAGCGTGCCGGGGGCGGAAGTGGTGGATTTGGGTGCGGGCTTCGGTGCGCACGCGGTCCCACTCGCCTGCCGCGGGGCGCGCGTCACTGCCATCGACGGCTCGCGGCGCTTGCTCGACACCCTCGAGGAGCTTCGCGGCGATCTGCCCATCCGCGCCGTGCAAGCCGACCTGCTCGACTTTCGTGCGCACATCGAGGTGCCGCCGAGCGCCGTGCTGTGCATGGGTGACACGCTCACGCATCTTCCCTCGCGCAGCTCCGTTCAGGAGCTCGTCGACGCGGTGGCTGCGGCACTCGCTCCGGGCGGCACGTTCGTCGTGTCGTTTCGCGACTACGTCGTGCCGCTCGTCGGGGAGGCGCGTTTCATCCCCGTGCGCAGCGACGAGCGCCGCATCCTGACCTGCTTTCTCGAATACGACACCGCCACCGTGCGTGTGCACGACATCCTTCACGAGCGCGCGACCGCCACGGCGCCGTGGGAGATGCGCGTGAGCGCCTACACCAAGCTCAGGCTCCATCCCGACGACGTCACCTCGATGCTCGAGCAGCGGGGCTTCGAAGTCCGTCGCGAGACCGGCGCGCGCGGCATGGTCCGCCTGGTGGCGACCAAGCGAGCCGCGCCGTGAGCCGGACGAGCGAGAGCGTCGTCACCGAGGTGCGCGGGCCGGTCTGGATTCTGAGCGTGCGCCGCCCGCCGGTGAACGCCATCAACTTCGAGGTGGCGATGGCGATCGAGCAGGCCGTCACCACCGCGGTCTCCGACACCAACTGCGCCGGAATCGTCCTCACGGGCGTTCCCGGTGTCTTTTCCGCGGGTGTCGACACCCGCGAGGTCCCGGCCTACGACGTCGCCAAGCGCACGGCGATGTTGCGCGCCGTCGACCGCACCGTGCTCGCGCTCTACGGCGCTGCCAAACCCGTCGTCGCGGCACTCTCGGGGCACGCGCTCGGCGGCGCGTTCGTGATGGCGCTGGCGTGCGATTACCGGATCGCGGCGCGTGGTGCGTTCCGGCTCGGGCTCACGCAGGCGCAAGCAGCCACGGCGTTTCCCGCCGGCCCGCTGGCGATCGTCCTGGCCGAGCTCACGCCGGCGGAGAAGCGCGTGCTGGTGCTGGGATCGACGACGGGAGCGCCGGACTCGCCACTCTTCGAGCGGCTCGTGGATCGCGTAGTCGAGCCGGAGGTGCTGCTCGACGCGGCGGTCGCCGAGGCCACGCGGCGCACCTCGCTCGGCGGTTACGCGATGGTGAAGCAGCAGCTTCGGGCGCACACGCTCGCGGAGCTCGCGCGCATCGTCGCAGACGAGCCGCGGCGAGCAGGGACGCCGTGATCGCCCAGCGCGGGGCGTTCAGTCGGCAGCGGAGAGCAGCCCGTAGTAGCGTCCCAGCCAATAGGCGATGAGGTAGTCGTCGCCCGCGTATTCGAAGAGCTCGTCGGAACCGCCGCACACGTCGGCGGGATTGTTGTCCCACATGAATCCGACGACGCAGCGTTCGCCTGGCGGGAAGGGCTCGGTGGCTTTGGGTGAGATCTCGTCCCAGCCGCCTGGCAAGCCGATGAGCTGGGCGATGATCGGTCCCAGGAAGTTGAGCAAGTCCACCACCGGATCTGGTGTGTAGGCGCCTTGCGCCGGCTGCACCTTGAGCCGTGGCGGAAACGGCACCGCGTTCAGCACCGCGCGATCGGCAGCGACGTCGGATTCGGCATAGGGCGCGGCACCCTCGCCCCAGGCCACGAAGTCGAAGAAGCTCTGCTGCGCGCCGGCCACCCAGCGGTAGAGGTTCTCGCGCGTGACGAAACGATCGAAATCCGGGTTCGGCGAATCGGCGAGCAGGATCGTGTGCTGCAGTGTGTGCCCGAGGTTGTACGCGAAGTACTGGAAGTAGGTGTTGAAGGGCGCCCAGGTGCTGAGCAGGTAGGCGAAGAGCTCGCGCTGGTAGACCGCGGCCATCATGTCGGCGAAGCGCCCGCCGACCACGCGCGCCGCCACCTCGTGGAACGCGATTCGCTCGTTGCCCGTGATCTCCGGTGCGGTGTCGCTCGGATTGCCGTCGGGCAGGACGATCAAGTAACCGTCGGCGATGAGCGCGTCCATCACGCGTTCCACGGCGCCGCTGACGGCGGCACGGGTGTCGGCATCGCCGGGCTCGTCGAGCAGGAACTCGGACGTGAGCAGCATGCCGTAGAACCAGCCGATGTAGGTGTCCGAGCTGGTGTTGCCGAGCCAGTAGGCGCCGGCGTACGGGCCGTCGGTGATCAGGTGGCAGTTGTTCGAGGGCTCGCAGGTGTTGCCGACGTAGGCAGCCCATGGGCCTTCGAAGGGCGTCACACTGCGGACGACGAAGCCCGGCTTGGACGTCACGGCCTCCGCGGCCAGCAAACACTCCAATCCGCGGCGTGCGTTGATCTTCGCCTGGGGATCGCGGGTGACGTGCCAGCGCAGTGCCTCGGCGCCCACGTACGGGCCGGTCCAGCTCACCGCGTCACCGATGTCCTCGTAGCGAACGGGGACGGTCTGGGTGGCGTCCGCCCACACGGTCTCGACGCGACAGCCGTAGCCGACACCGTGGCGCTCTTGCCAGTTGTCGCTGTACGCCAGTGCCTTGTCGAGCAAGGGGCCGGCGCTCGCAGGAGCGGCGGCGAGCAGGATTCCGAAGAGCGACGCCGCCGAAGCGATCCGCGCGGCGGTGGTGAGGGGTCGATTACGCATGGGCACACTCTTGGCGATCGAGAGGATGGGGTGACGGCGCGCACGCTCGGCGCGCGCGAGCGTGTCGGTCGATGATACCGAAGCCGTCGCGATCCGCGCCACGCGCGCGGCGCCGCCGTCGCGAGCCCGCCCGGGTCAGCGCGCGGTCAGCCCGCCGTCGACGGGAATCACGGCACCCGTCACGTACGAGCCAGCGCGTGAAGCCAGGAAGAGCGACACGCCGGCGACGTCATCCGGTCGCCCGATCCGCCCCAGCGGCACGTGCTGGGCGACCAGCGACCGACTCTCGGGATTGTCGAGCAGGAACGCCATCATCTTGCTGTCGAATGGACCTGGCGCGATTGCGTTGACGGTGATCCTCTCGGCGGCGAGACGAAGCGCCAGGTGCCGCGTGAGCATGTGCACGGCGGCCTTGCTCGACGAGTAGGCGAATGTTTCCTGCACCGGCGCCGCGATCCCGTCCACCGACCCCACGTTGATCACGCGCGCCGGGTCCTCGGCGCTCGCCGCCGCCCGCAGCAGCGGTAGCAATCGCACCGTGAGCGCGAAGGGTGCCTTCACGTTGATGCCGAGCACCTTGTCGAACGCACTCTCGGGATACTCTTCGAGTGGTGCGCCCCAGGTTGCGCCGGCGTTGTTCACCAGAACGTGTAGGGCGGGCTCGCGCTCGGCGATCGCTCGTCCCAACGTCTCGACACCGTCTGCGGTGGCGACGTCGGCGGCGATCGCGACGCACGGCCCCAGCGCCGAGAGCTGGTTGGCAGCGCGCTCGCACGCGTCTGCCTTGCGGGCGCTGATGTAGACCTTGGCACCCGCAGCGAGGAAGCCGTGGGCGATCATGTACCCGATCCCTCGCGAACCGCCGGTGACCAGCACGGTCTTCCCGGCGACGGCGAACAAGGTGGCGGGATTTCCCGCAGGCTCGGCCGTCATGGTGTCTACCTCGCTCGCCGTGGCGCGCCGTCACGGCGTCGCCGCGGCCTCCACTTCGGTTTCCGGCGCTGTGCAGCGCGCCGCCTGAGGAGCGACGCTGGCCACCGCCAGAGTCGCGTTCGCCATCCATTCTTGGGTGGCATCCCACGAGCCGCGGTCGATGATGTCGAACGGGCGCGTCAGGGACACGATGCCGCGTCCGGGATCGGTTCCTGCGGGCCGAACCTCGGCTGCCGCGCCGGTGTCGCGCTCGAGTCGTTGGCGGATCGACTCGCAAGTCTCGGCTGCTCCGTCACTCGGGTCCGCGGTGGTGACCGGCGAGAGGAGCCGTAGGCGCGCTTCGTGAAGCTGGCGATCGACCGTGAGCTCTAGGTTCAACCGGCCTTCGTCCGCCTTGGCGCGAATTGCGGGGTCGGTGCCGACCGACAGACGCACGAACCCGGGCCGCGCCCGCGCGAATGCCGCGCGCATTCGTGTCCAGAACTCGATCCGCAATCGTTCGATGCCGCGGCGGCTGGGGTCGTGGATCGTCAGCGTTTCGGCGAGAATGCCGCTGCGGTCGAGACCTTCGACGAGCGCGTCGGCGATCACGCCGTGCAAGAGCGCGGTGGGATGGGAATCGTGGGGGGCGAGGATGAGCCGTAGGTCGCGCTCGTCCGAGATGCCGTGCTCGCGCATGTAGCGGTGCATGAGCCGCATCGACTCGACCACCGGGAAGCCGAGCCGGCGCGCCAGCCCACGGACCTCGTCGTAGACGGCCGGGTGTCCGAGGACCGCCACGCGGAAGCCGTGCGCGTCGCTCAGGTCTCGCAACCGGATCATGGCCCGTTCGTACGCGGGCCAGCCGACCATGTCGCGATACTCGGGCGGCACTTTCTCCGGATCACCCTCGAATCCCACCTCGCCGCGCGGTGCGTCGGCCAATGCGAAGTCGTCGCGAACGGGCTTTCCGCTGCGCAGCGATCGCAGGAATTCGCCCAGGAACGACTGGTCGAGGGCGAGCGGATCGGAGCGCCGCCGAATGAAGTTCGGGAGATCGTCGTCTCCGCCCACGAAGTTCACGATCACGATGTCGGGATCGTAGGCAAGGCATTTTTTTTCGAGCGTTTCCACCTCCATCACCGTGTTGTAGCCAGGCACGGCGGTGTTGATGGTCTGCCAGTCGAGCTCGGGGTGCTGGGCCGCGAGACGTGCCGGCAGCACGGACATGAAGGTTTCGTCGTCGCCGACCCCGAAGCCGAACATGATCGAATCACCCAGGCCGACGATGCGCACCGATCTCGGCGGCTTCTGGACCGGGATCTCGGCGCTGCGAAATCCGGCGCCGTTGGTGTGAACGGGCCGCACGTAGCTCACGTCGAGGTTCGGGATCAGCTCGTAGATGATCCGCGGGTTGGGACTGAGCTGGATCATCTCGGTGAGCGCCACCTTCTTGCCGGCAGGTGGTGGCTGACGCGCTTCGAGACGGTGTACCGATCGATCCAGTCGTAGATCGTCGTACCAGGCGCGAAGCCTGAGCCCGATCTCCGCCTGCACCACAGCGATGAGGGCGAGGCCCACGGCTAGCGCCAGCGCCCGACCCCGCGGGGCTGGCGGCGCCGCGGGATCCCCCACGGGTTCGGTGCCAGATCGAGATGTGTCCATGAAAAAGACCGAGTGCGTGCTTTTCTACACGATAATGCTTGCAAGCGGCTCGCGCGGTCTCGTAGCTTGTGGAGTCGTAGCGGTGCGCGTCACGCGATGCCCCATCTTCATGGTCCCCACCAACAGCCGAACCCCCCGAAAGCGCAATCCGCGAGGACGGCCGCGCAAGTTCCACGAGCCGTCGCGTCCGATCACCGTGACGCTGCCGGAGCGAACCCTCGAGATCCTGTCTGAGCTCGGCTCCGACAGGGGGCGAGCCATCGTGGCGGTCGCGGACTCGTTCGCCGAGCGCCGACACCTACCCCGGCCACGCGTGGAGGTCGTCCAGGTGGCCGGCGGCATCTCGGTGATTCTCATCGGGCCGTGTCCGGCGCTCTCCGAGATCGACGCGTTGCGCGCCATCGAAGTGAGCCCTGGCCGCTACTTGCTCACCACCGCCCCTGGAACGCCCATCTCTGCTCTCGAGGTGGAGCTGACCGATCTCGTCGAAAGCGGCGACACCTCGCCGCACGACAAGGCGTTGCTCGACGAGCTGACGCAGGTGCTGCGCCGTCAGCGCCGCCGCAAGGGCATCCGCAAGGCGGAGATCCTCTTCGTCGAGGAAGGCTGACTCGCTGTCTGCCGCCGCGGGTTCGCTCGCGCGTGCTTCCGGAGCCATGTTCGCGTCACGGCTGCCCGCTCACGGAACCTCGAGTGCCGCCGCCAGCGCGCGGCGGCGTTGGTCGCCGCGCCGAGCGCAATGAGCATGACCGCCGTGAACCGCCGGGCGGGAGCCCCCAAGAACCGTCGCGAACGGAAGGGCCGAAAGCGCACGACCGACGTCGCCACCCGCCACGGGTCGCATTCGCAGGCGCCCGCTGCCGCCGGATCGCGCGAGCGTGTAGACGGCGCGCCGCCCCCCCTGCTCGTCGGGCCACGGCTCAAGAGCCTTCGCAGGCAACAGCGGCTTTCGCTGCGGGCACTGGCCAAGCGTACGGGGTTCTCGGCGAGCTTCTTGTCGCAGGTGGAGCGCGGCGAGACCTCGCCCTCGCTGGCGTCGTTGCAGAAGATCGGGGCTGCGCTGATGATCGAGCTTCCCGATTTGTTGCGCCCGCCGGATCGGCCCGGAACGGGCCCAGTCATTCGAGCCGGTGAGCGGCCGATCGTGCGCAGCGAATGGTCGCGGGCCAGCGCTGCGCCGCTCGTCACCTGGGATGAGTCGAGCCCCATGGCTGCGTTGTTGCTGACGCTCGATCGAGCGGGCCGCACGGGATCCATCCGCCGGCCGGCGGGAACCTCTGGGTTCGCCTACTGCTTACGCGGCAACGCCACCGTGACCCTGGACGGAGAGATGCATCGCGTGGGAGTCGGCGATTGCCTGCTGCTCGACGGAGCGGTCAGCGCACGTTGGGAGAACGCGGGACGTTCGCAGGCGCAAGTGCTGTGGGTCTCGGTGCGCCGCGTCGTCGTGGACGGTTGATCTCCAGCGGCTTCGGCCTTCGCAGTCGCGCTTTACAACTGTGAAGCCGGACTGTACATCGTCCAGATCGACCGCTGGTCGGGTGAGCCGCTCGGGCGCGTTTCGCGCTCGGACTCCACGACGTATCCGATGGACAAGGGACGCGCATCCACGCCGCGGTCTCGCCGATTCCCGTATGCCTTCGAATCGGGGCTCGTCGCGTCGCAGCACCGGCTCTTGCTCGGTGCCATCACGCTGACCGCGCTCGCGCTGCGTTGCTGGGGCATTCGCTGGGGCGCGCCGGCACGGCTCGATCTGCATCCCGACGAGATCGAGTACGTCATGAAGCACGCGCTCGAGATGATGGAGCGAATCCGAGCGGCGTTAGGCCACTCCGGCGGGTTCGACTCGACCACGCTCGATCCCGTGTTTCTCAACTACCCTGGCTTCCTCAAGTACCTCATCGCCTTCGCTTCGCTGGCGTGCGAGCGCCTCGGCGTGGTGACCGAGTCGTGGCACGTGTACGTGGTGGGTCGAGGCATCGTCGCCGCGTTCGGGGCTGCGACGGTCCCCGTCGTCTACCGCCTCACGCTGGAACTGGGAGCGACGCGAGTCGGAGCGCTGCTCGCGGCGTCGTGGATCGCGTTGCTACCGCTGCACGTCTGGGAGAGCCACGTCGCGGTCACCGACGTGCCGATGACGTTCTGGATCACGCTGATGCTGCTTGCGGCGGTTCGTTTGCTTCGGACCGGCGAGGTTCGCGACTACGCTTTCGCTGGTGCAGCGCTGGGTTTCGCCGTGGCCAGCAAGTACACGGCGGCGATCTTCCTGCTCGCCATCCCGATCGCGGCGCTCGCTTCCAGGCGACCGCTTCTCGACACGTCGAAGAAGCTGATCGGCTGCGGCTTGCTGTCGGTGGCGTGCTGCTTCGTGGTGACGCCGTACAGCTTTCTGCGCTTCGAGGACCTGCTCGCAGCGATGGCGTTCGAGCACGAGCACGTGACCAGCGGCCATTGGGGGTTCAACGCCGAAGGCTCCGGCTGGCAGTTCCGCCGCGGCGTCTACCAGGTCGCCGCCGCGTGGCCCTTCAGCTTGGGGTTCGCCCTCTATTCGAGCTGTATCGCAGGGACGGCGTGGGTGCTCGTCCATCTGAACCGGCGCACATTGCCGGTCGTAGGTGCTTCGGCCGCGTTCGCCGCGGTGACGATGAGCTGGCTATTCACCCCGCTGCGCTACTCGATGCCGTTGCTCGTCGTCGGGGTGGCCTTCGCGGGGCTTTGGCACGGGCGCTGGCTCGCCTCACCGCTCGCGTGGCAGCGGCGAGCGGCGACCACGATCGTGGCCGTCACGCTCGCTTACACCGGTGTGTTCGTCATGCAGACCACATCGCGCTACACGCGCGACACCCGCGTCGAGGCGGCACGATGGCTCGCGGAGTCTGTGCCGAAGGGTGCATCGATACTGCTCGCCGGATCGAAGCCGTTCGTCGCGCTGCCTCCGGACCGGGGGCGATTCCGGCTTCACTTCGATCACGATCGCGCCGTCGCCGACCTCGACCGGCGCGAGCCGTACGACCTGATCCAGATCAGCTCGTTGCTCTACCAGCGCTTCTATCGCGCCGGCGACGAGGCGTACGTGGCAGCCTACGATCGCCTACGCGATCCCGCCGGTCGCTTCGAGCTGGTTGCGCGCTTCGAGTCTCGCTTCATCCACGAGGACCTCTACACGCGCCTCGATCCCATGTTCGAGGGCTATTTCCTTTCGCCGACGCTCGAGTTCTACCGCCCCAAGGCGGGGCGCGGCGTGGAGCAGCGCGCCCCCGCCTGATCCGGCCTGGGCGCGACTCGCAGCCGAAGACCGATCAGACGGGGGCGAGGGAAAGCGGCGCTGGCCCGGGTTGGCGACCGGCGCGGCGCAGCTCGTTTCAGGACCTCACGGATAGAGGCTGCCGACTCGCTTGGCCTCGAAGCCCGTGTAGTTCTTGGTCTCGGCTGGATCGCGAATGATGATCTCCCAGACTTTGGTGGAGTCCGAGCGCCGCACCTCGGCGTACTCGCTCCAGTTGAGCCCGAACGGGATCGGCGGCTCGCCCAGACCGTTGTTCGAGATCAGGTAGTTGCCGTTCGCCAAGTAGTCGATGTCGCCGCCGCCGTAGTCGTAGAGCGACGGGCTCCAGGCTGGATCGATGTACTCCCAGACCTGCGAGATGTTGCCGTTCAAGAAGTCGAACGAGTACTCGACCGAGCGCGACACCTGCGGATCGTGAAGCTCGCCGTTGTCGAGCACGATGAGATTGCCGTTGGGCACGATCTCGGGCCCGTGCTGCTCGCTCGGCAACAGCCCGGGGCCGACCAGCGGCAGGAACGGCCAGGCGTCGTCGACGGTGGTGTCCGGCAGATCCTCGCCGATCACCCAATCCATCGACTGGGTGGCGCGGTTGAGCTTGAAGATGATGCTCTGCACCTTGCAGGAGACCAGCACCGAGTCGTCCGCCTCCAGGTACTGGATGGCCGTGCAGCGCATGCCGTCGCGCGTGTTGGTCTGGTAGAGCAAGTTGTAGTTCGGGTTGTTGAACGATGCCCAGTTCGGCACGCGGTGCACGTCGATGATGTCGAGGAGCGGAATCTCGCTGACGACCGATCCGGCGCGGGTGAACTCGACGATCACGTCGCCCACCACGTTGCACACGCCGCTCGGGCACAGCGACTCGGTGGGGTAACCCGCGATGCTGCGGAGCTCGGTGGCGATCACCAGGAAGTTACCGTTCGGCAGCTCGCGGAAGTCGTGGTGCATGCTGTCGATGCCGAGGCTCGCCGCGGTCCACTGGTTGACCACGTTGTTGAGGTTGTCGAGCTCGACGATCGTGCCGTTGGGCGCGGCGGGATCGTTGATGCCCTTGCTCTTCACGAAATAGAAGTGACCGTTCGAGCCCTGGACGATGTGGGTTCCGATGTTCGAGTCCTGGTGGTACCAGACCACCTTCCCGGCTGCGTCCAGGGCATAGATGTTGCCGCCGCCTGCGGACTCGTCGGCGCCCATGGTGATCACGGTGTAGCCGGGCTGCATGAGGGCCGGCGTGGAGACCAGCGTCGTGAACGGCGGGGTGTCCGACGGCAACGCCGCCGGCGTGTAGGTGACGGGTCCGGCGTTCGCGACGTGTCCCGCTCCATCGTCGGCGCTGACGTTGAACGTCTGCTGGACGGCCGAACGCATCCCGACCACGGCGAAGGAATGCGTGGTCCCGGGCGCGCTGCTGAGTCGGCCGCTCGCCGGGATGTTCCACGTTCCGACCGTGGCGTTGGTCACCGACGCGGAAGGTGTGGCTGGATAGTTGGTATTGAAGCTGAGCGTGCCGCTCAGGACGCTCTTGGGATTGACCGTGAACTTGAGATTGTAGGCGACCAGCGTTCCGGCGGGCAGGAGCGTGTGGGAGAGCGGGCTCGAAGCCTGGTTGTCCGCGAACACCTTCACCTGGTAGGTGCCGGCCGGCTTGCTCAGGGGAATCGTCGCGATGATCTGGGTGTCCGACCACGACACCACCGCGATGCTCTGGCCGTCGTAGCTGACGGAGTCACCAGCGCCCTGGGTCGCGCCGAAGCCGGTTCCGGTGAGGGTGATGTTGTTGCCTGCCGCCGCCGGGTTCGGGCTCACTGCCGTGAGCGAGTGGCAGCCCGCGACGATCGCCACCGCGAAAAGCAGACCCAACGTGGAAACGAAACGAATCGAGCGTTGCTGATTCATGGGGACTCTCCGACCGAAGAAGGTCATGCGTGCCCGCGGTGTGTTGCGCTGGAACGCGCTCACGTCCACGAACTCCTGTAGCATGCCGGGAGTTGCCGGGTCGAGTGCGCGGGCCGTCGTTCCGTTCGTGCTGTAAGCTCGTTTGGATCCGTAGCACGGCGCGGGGCTCGGCCCCGTCGCGATCTCGGGCGCCGAACTTCACGGAGGCAGCGCGTGACCACCAAGACCCTCCCGATCCGAGGCGAAGCGCGTTTGGCGGCCAGGGATGGCATGGAGCTATACGAGCGGTGGTGGCTTCCGGTTCGGGTCGCCAAGGCCACCGTGCTGATCGTGCACGGCCTCGGTGAGCACATCGGCCGCTACGATCGCGTCG
>CAYUSL010000147.1:0-13014 GCA_964447125.1 uncultured bacterium
GGCAGAACGGTCGCTGAGCAAGGGTCGTGCCGGCGGTGTCGTGCCTCGGCACGGCGGGGAATTGCGAAGGATTCGTCCGGATTTTCCCAGTGCGCTGGCCTTCGGTGCGCCACGCAGGCGCCCCGCGCGATCCAGAGTGGCTCGGGCGAGCGATCTGACCCGGTCCGGTGGCTGTGTCGGCGGCGGCGGCGGTGCGCAGCCGCTAGGCAGGAAGTTCCGGGGTCGGCCAGAAAGGCTGCGTCGTGTCAGGCACGGATCTGCCGAAGGTTGTGGCTCGGCGGGGTGGCAGCGGCGGCGCGTGTCCAGCGCGGCGTCATGCGGTCGCGGGAAGCGCGGCGATCACCGAATCGAGCACCGGAGCGAGGTCACGCGCGGCAACACCGACGCCCTGGTGGATGAGACGCGAGAGCTCGAGTGACCAGCGGTAGGCGGCGGCGCGGTCGGCGGGCGGCCCCGCGGCGCGCAGGCGCTCGAAGCGATACATCGCGGCGCCCGTCAGGCTGCGGATCAAGGGGTCGTCCTCGAGGATGCGGGTGAGCTCGCGTTCGAGGCGGTCGAGGCGACGGGCGTCGCGGGAAACTCCACCGCCGTCTTCGGCGCCGCGACGGAGCAGGATGTCGAGCTGCGTCAGGGCCTCACGCGCGAGCCGGGACGCGCGTCCGGCGACCCGTCGGCGCTCGTGCAAGGCCGCGCGCAGCACGCTGGGATCGCGGCGCCGGGATCGCTGCACCGCGTCCGCCAGGATCGGGCGCAGGTCGCCGATCCGAGGCAGCGCATCCACGACCTCGCGCAGCGTGACCTGGACCGTGCCGCGGATGCGTGCGCCGCCCTCGGTGGCGTTGAGGATGCGGCGTGCGCCGTCGAGCTGGTGGATGCGATCCTCGAACCACGCGTGGTAGCAGTAGAATTCGCGGAGTGTTTCGACCTCGCCGCCGTGGTAGCCGGGAAGCACGTAGCGGCGCTGTCGCGGATCGTTGCTGCTCGGATCCGGCGGGTCGGCGACGATGTGGCCGTGGAGCGAGCTGGCGGCGTGGGTATGTCGATCGGGGCCGAGGGCCAAGTCTTGTCCCACCATCACGATCGGCTCGCAGCCCAGCAAGAGCGCCGTCGAGAACGCCGTGTGCGCCACCGAGCCGCCTTCGAGAAACCCAGACTCGACTCCCAGCACCTCGCTCAGCCAGGTGGTCGCGGGGCTGCCCATGGGGATCTCGGTGAACCGTCCCGCGGCGGTGAGGCGGTGCAGATCGGGGTGGGAAACGGCGGAGAGCAGCAAGAACACGCGCGCGAGGTCGACGTCTTCGAATTGCTTGAGCACCGCTTCGCGCCACTCGATGGCGGCGGCGAAATGAGGCTCGACGCCGCGGCGCAGGAGCGGCTTGAGCGCCGAGCCCACGGAGATGAGCAAGGCCCGGTCGCCAGCGTCCCTGAGCACGTCGGCGTTCGTTTCGAGCGATGGCCCCGCGGCGACGCAGATCGCCGGCACGCCGCGAAAGCGGTCGCGCAACTCCTCGAGGAAGGGCCCGGCGGCGATGGCGGCGGCGTTGCGCAGCAGGTGGTCAAGCCAGGTCCCGCCCACCACCAGCCGGCTCAAGACGTTCGCCTCGACGCGCACGCGGCTCTGGTCGAGGGCCGCGAGCAGCTCGTCGACGGCGCCGCCGACCAGCCGCCTGTAGACCGGGGGCACCACCGTCGCGATGGAGGCGCCGGGGAGGAATTGCTCCTCGAAGGCGAAGCGCAGCGCGAAGGGCTCGGTGGCGAGCGTCACCCGCGCGTCATCGCTGCCACGCGCGAGCTCGGGCTGGGCCAGCGCGGCGGCGAGGATCGTGGGGTTGGGCTCGTACACCAGCAGGTGAGCCCGCGGACAGCGGGTGAGCGCGGCGCGTGCCAGATGGCCGGTGCCCCAGCCCACCATCCAGATCCACTCGACCAACGGATCGAGGGCGCCGATCAACGACTCCGCCTCGCGCGCGGGGTCCATGCGGCTCGCCAATGCGACGCCGTCGAGCTCGAGCGTGAGGGACCCGGAGCGCGTGGGCATGACCCGGATCTCCGGTGCGGGATCGAAGGCGGCGGCGGATGCGGGGATGGCCATGAATTCCTCGTCGAGGCGCGGTCGAAGGTTCGACGGGACTCGGGGCACTCGTGAAAGCCCCCGTCGAGGCGGCAAGAATTGCCGCGCTCGCCGCGCGAGTGGCGGCAAACGTGCGCCGTTCGCCTTGCCGCTCGCGCGTGCCGCGCCGCGTTCGCGACGCCGATGTCGCAAGCGCGATGCCGCCGCGCGCCCGACGGCGGCAACGATCGGGGCCCGTCAGTTGGGCAAGGTGGCGAGCGGTCGCAGCGCGTGCTGACCGAGGGCACGGCGATGGCC
The DNA here is from genome assembly GCA_964447125.1 of uncultured bacterium. GTDB lineage: Bacteria > JADJOY01 > JADJOY01 > JADJOY01 > JADJOY01 > JADJOY01. The sequence continues at coordinate 2,369 of CAYUSL010000147.1, forward strand.
GACGTGCGCCAGCAGTGCGCGGTCCTCGGTCAACACCGCGAGGGACAGGCGTTCCAGCTCGTCGCTGAGATCGCGGATCTCGGTGAGGCTCACGGTCTCGGAGGGCGGCGCCTCGGGAAGCGAAGGCGCCGACTGCTCCCGCGACGTCATGCGGTCGAGGATGCCCCAGCGGCGGCCCACGGCGCGACTGGCGGCATCGGGATCACCCGCGGCGAGCGCACGACGCAGATCGCGGCCGGTGGCGAGAATCTCGCGCAGGTCTCGACACTGTTCTTCCAGGTAGTGTCCGACGAGAGACATCGCTCGGCTCCCAGGCTCAGCAGGCGAGCGCCGCGGGCTCGCTGCCGATCGAGGCCCATGCGCCGCTCAGGTCCGCGAGCACCTTCACGACGCCATCGAGGTGGCTCGAATCGTTGGTGACGTTGGCGTCGGTGAGCTTCTGCAGGATGAAGATGTAGAGGCTTTCCAGCGTGAGCGCGATCTCACCGCCGCGCCGGAAGTCGAGGCAGTTCATGAGCTCGGTGACGATCTGCCCGGCGCGCGACAGATCCTCGCATTTCTCCTTGACGCGACCGGCGCGGATCGACTCCTGCGCCTGCGTGGTGAAGCGCAATGCGCTGTCGACGAGAAGGCGCACGAGCTCCACGGGCTCGGCCGTGGTCACCATGGTCTTGCGGTATGCGCGAATTTGATTGAACGAGATCATGTCTTGCTCTCCTGATGACCGTGGGGCGCCGCCGCTCTTCAGTTGAGACCGAAGATCGCCTGCAGCGACGTCTGCTGGCCCTTGAGTGCCGAGATCGTGCTTTCCATCGCCAAGAACTGCTGGGTGAGCGTCGTTTGGTAGTCTTCGAGCGCGCGATTGGCGGAATCGATGCGATCGTCGAGATCGTCGACTTGGTCGTCGATCGAGTCCTGCACGTCGCCGATGTAGCCAGTGCTGCTGTTGACGTAGGCGTCCACCAGCTTGGTGACACGTGCGGCGACGCCGTCGTTGCCGTCCTTGCTGATGAAGAGCGCGCGCACGCTGTCGAAGTTGTTGGTGAGCGCGTCGCTGAGCTTGGCGTCGTCGATCGACAGCGATCCGTCCTTGTCGAGATGGATGCCGACGTCGGCGAGCATCTTGTACGTGGTGGTTCCCGTCACCGGGTCGGACACGGCCTGAGCCATCGCGGCCTGCAGCCCGCGCACGAGCGAGTCGCCGAAGAGCGGCGGCGTCGTGGTGGTCTGGCCGGCCGTGTAGGTGTTCTGGCTCCGAATGTTGCCGACGGCGGTGTTGTAGGCAGCCACGAACGACGAGATGGACGCCTTCACGCCACTCACGTTGGTGTCGACGGAGAGCGTGGCCTGCGTGGCAGATTCGGTGTTGAGCGTGAGCGTGACGCCGTAGAGCGCGTCCTCCACCACGTTGTCGGCGTGCTCGATCGCCACGCCGTCGACGATCACGCGCGAGTTCGCCGCGGCTTGGGTCGTCGAGAACGACAACGTCTTCGCGAGGTCGCCCTGATCGAGACCGCTGGCGTCGATCGTGACGCCGTTGGTGGCACCGGTCTTGGTACCCGTGACCACCAGCTTGTAGCCGGTGCCATCGTAGATCGTGGTGGCACGGACCGCGGCGCCCGACGAGTTGATCGCGTCGCGAACGCCGGTGAGGGTCGCGTTCGACGAGTTGATGGTGATGTTGGTCGTCGTTCCGCCCGTGGTGATCTTGAGCGTACCGGTCGCGATCGCTGCGTCCGTGGACGCGAAGCTCGCGCCGTTGCCGTTGCCCGCCGTCGAAACCGCCACTTTCGCGAGACGGTCCACCGTCACGCTGTGCGTGCCGGTCACGCCGCGCGCGGAATCCACCTGGGCGGTGAAGAGCGCGGTGTTGGAAGACGTCGCGGTGAGGCTCCGGAACTCTTCGCCCAGCGATCCACTCGAGAACGTCACGTCGCTCAGGTTGTCGAGCTCCTTCGAGAGGCCTTCGATCGCCGTGAGCTGCGAGGAGAGCGTGGAGTAAGCACTGCGCTTGGTTTGCAGCGCCGAGCGCTGCGACTGCATGGACAGGATCGGTTGCGAGCGCGCAGTGACCATCGCCTGGATGATGCTGGCCGTGTCGATCCCCGAGGAGAGGCCCGAAAAGCTGATGTTGGACGTGGAGCTGGCCATGTCGTCTCCTCGGGTTGACCCCGGCGCGGGCTAGGCGCCGGGGCGGCCGCTCGGGCGGTGTCGCGCGTGGCGAGCACCGCCCAGTCGGCGTGAGAGAGTGCTGGATCAGCCGAGCAACCGCAGCGCGAGCTGGCCGGACACGTTCGCTTGCGCCAGCGAGGCGACGGCGGCCTGCTGGATGATCTGGTTCTTGGCGAGCTCACTGGCCTCGCTCGCGACGTCCACGTCGCGAATTCGCGACGCCGCAGCCGTCGAGTTCTCGGCGGCCACACCCAGGTTGCGGATCGACACCTGGAGCCGGTTCTGCACCGCGCCGAATTGCGCGCGGAATCCGGAAACGCTGGTGAGCGCGGCGGAGATGTTGTCCAGGGCGCCACTGGCGTTCGACTGCGTCGAGACGGTGAGGCCGGAGAGTCCCAGCGAGGTCTTGGTGGCGTTGACGCCGGTCAAGCTGATGACGTTGTTGCCGCCCGAGTTGAGACCCACTTGGATCGCGACCGAGTTGGTGTTGTTGATCGGGTTGCTCCCGGAGAAGTCGGTGGTCGACGCGATACGGTCGATTTCCGAGACCAGCGCTTGGAACTCTTTGTCGATCGCGTTGCGATCGGTGCTCGACAGCGTGCCGTTCGAGCTCTGCAGCGCCAGCTCGCGAAGACGGGTCAGGCTGGAGCTGATCTCGCCGAGCGCACTTTCACCGACCTGGATCAAGCTGATCCCGTCGTTGGCGTTGCGCGTGGCCTGGTTGTAGCCGCGAATGTCGGACGACAACTTCTCGCTGACGGCCAGACCAGCGGCGTCGTCCGCTGCACTGTTGATCCGGAGACCGGAGGACAGTCGCTGCAGGTTCGTATCGACGCGTGACGAAACGAGACTCAGGGCGCGTTGGGCTTGCAGTGCGCCGACGTTCGTGTTGACTCGAAGTGCCATGGCTCGAACCCTCCTACGTAGTTTTTTTTGCGCCCGCTCGTGGGGCGCCTGTTGGTGTTCGTTGGGAGGGCTTCCTTACCCTAGGGATCTGACTCGCACTGCCGACGCGCCACCCATTGGCTCGCCGCACCGTGGGGCCTGCTCGACGTCCTTCGTGGCCGTCGCGCCCTCGGATCGCATCTCTCTCGAAGACCGATGGTTCACCGCGTCCTCCTTTCCTCGGAATCTCGAGACGTTCACCGGGGGCTCGTCCTCGCGGGCTCTGCGGCACCTGCGCCGCTTACCGCTCGTGGGGAATGATCGGCCGATTCTGCCCACGACTTGAGCGGTGTGGACGTTTGCGGACGATTGCGCTCGCGTGGCGTGGGCGTAGGCGCGCGCACACGCCGAGATGGTTCGCGTGCTCGCGCGACCCGCCGCGGGCCTCGAGCGACGCTGGCGTCGAGGAAACGCGGATCGATCCGGGCCAGCTCGATACGGGAGCACGCTCGTGCGATCCGGGCGCGCGTGGGCCGTCGCCCCCACGGGTCGGGTGTCGATCTGCGAGCCCGAGGCTTCGCCCCGCACTCGCGAGCGAGCAGGAGGTGCGCTCAGCCCGAAAAGGGGCTCAGCCGCGCTCGGAAACGAATGCCGGCCCGGCGTCGGAGGCCCGGAACGAGCGCAGGCTGCGGCGCTCGCGGTGGACCGTGCGCAGGGCGTTCATGGTCTCGGCGCGCAGGCGTTCGAGGCGGACCTCGATGCGCCGATCCCGTTCCGCCAGCTCGTCGTAGAGGTCGCGTAGCGGATCGATCGAGGCGGACGGGGCGTCCGCGAGCTGCTGGGAGAGTGAGCGCACCAAGAGCTCGCGCTTGTGGAGCTCGTCGAGCGCACCACGGCTGTCACCGCGATCGAGAGCGGCCTCGATCGCGGCGCTGCCCCGAAGTAACCGTGCGAGCAGCTCGCGCGGATCAGCGAAGCGGGGGGGCGGGGTGGGGTTCACCGGAGCACGACCGGCGGCGGTTCCGCTCGCGGCGCGAGCGGTGCGCCGCTTCGCGTCAGCGGGCACGCTCGTACTGGTGCGTCGAGCCCTCGGGGAGGAACGGCATGTCCACGTCCAGCTCCGGCTCGACGGGCGCGATCGGCGCGGCGGCCAGCGATTGCTCGATCGGCTGAGAGATCACGATGTGCCGCGTGCTCAGATCGGGCCGGTCCAGGACGAGCTGTCGACCGCGCAGGTTGTCGGCGTTGATGAGCAACGGGCCGACCAGGTTCGCGGTGACGTCGCGCCCACCCGAACGGATGGTGAGGATCGCCAGCAGCGCCACCGAGTCGACGTCTTGGATCGCGAGCTGCTCCAGATCCGACTCGTTCACGTCCACGGTGTAGTCCGGGAAGAACGAGAGCGGGTTGGCCACCACGAATGCCATGCCCGGATCGTCGATGCTCTGCAGCCAGTGCAGCGGCGAGCCCGGCCGATGCTCGAGCAACACGAAGCGCTCGAGATCCGGGAAACCGATGAGGCCGCCCTCGACGATGAGGACCTTGTCGTCGGCGATGTCGATGGTACCGAAGCGGGTGGTGTGGATCTGCATGGCGTCAGCCTTCCTTCGCCCGGCACGTGGCTATCGGTTGCTGGGTTGGTGTCCCGATCGGCCAGGTCTCGGATCGCTACGTGAGCAACCCGTGTGCCGACGCGAAGCTGCCGCCATGCACGGAAATCACGGTGTTTTTTCGCGTCGTACCTAGCGAGTGCGGATGCCCACCCGGCAAGAAATGCCGCTCTCGCGTTTGCGGTGGATCCGCACGGACCCGGTGATGCGGTCGCGCACGCGCCGCCGCTTGCGGCGTGGAGGAGTCGGCTCGCGACCGTGGCTTGCGGGGAGACGCCGCGGTCGCGTCGCCGACGGGTCGAAGGAAATGCGCCCGGTCACTCAGCGGCTCGGGGCTACGATCGCGTTGATCGTGTCGCTCACCGAGGGAAGCCCTGCTGCGCGCCGGTTTTCGTCCTCGATTCGGAGAAACACCTCGTCCCGATGGACCGGGACGCGACCCTCGGCCTCGATCCCGATCCGCACCGAGTTGCCCTTGAGGGAGATGACCGATACGCGGATGTCGCCGCCGATCCGAAATCCTTCACCAGCCTTGCGTGTCAGAACCAACATGGGCAGTCCCTCGCTCGTTGTGGACCGGCGCGGCGTCGGGATGGGATCCGAGCCCGTTCGGCGTGGGTCCGATGCTGTTCTTTTCGGTCGACAGCCGAAGATCTTGAGCCTGCAGGGGACCGTGACGCCACCGGGGATCGACACACACACGCGAGGCCGTGGTGCGATGGCTAAAGACAGCGGGCGCGTCGAGGGACCGACGCGCCTCCACCCCAAGCTGTCTCGTGTGGAGGGCGGCCGGTCCCTCGGCCGCCGCGAACGTAGGCGACGGGCAGAAGCCCGTCACGAGAGCTCGGCGCCTACCGTCTTCCGCGAGGCCAGTCCTGGGAGAGTATTGGGTTTGGAACAGCCCCCCGCAGTCAACCCAGATAATCGAGCAGCGAGAGCCCGAGCGATGACGAGCCGGCGCTGAGCGCTGCCTGGTAGGCGGTCTGGCGCTGCTGGAGCTCGGCCACCGTACCCACCAGGTCCACGCCTTGAGCCGCGTCGAGGCGCAGCGCGAGGTCGGCCTTGCGCTCGGTGAGCCTCACCTCGGCGTCTTGGACGCGGCGAAGCTGGGTGCCCAGCTCGCCACGCACGCCGGAGATCTGGTCGATGGCGTCGTCGAGGTTGCCGAGCTCGGCGTTGACCGCGTTGGTGTCACCGGCCATCACCGCGTCGCGCACCCGCACCACGATCTGGAACAGGTCGCGATTGGGATCGCCGCCGCCGAGGAAGATCTGGTCGCCAGGCCAGCCCACGGTGGCGTGATCGTTGGGGGCGATCTCCGCTTCGGTGGTGTCGCTGGTGCCGGCGTACGTGACCGAGAGCGTGGATGCCGGCGGCACGGTCGCGGCGAACGAGCCGGACACCGGGAAGGGAGCGGTCTCGCTGGCGAAGCCGGCGAAAACGTAGTTCACGCCGTCGCGGGTGTTGGCGAGCGTCACCAGGTCTTGGAAGAGGCCCTCCACGCCGTCGGCGATGGCGTTGCGACTGTCGGCGCCCTGGGTGCTGGCACCTTGCACGGCGAGCACGCGCACCTGGGACAGCACGTCACCCACGCCAGCGAGGGTGCTTTCGGTGGTTTTGAGGCGATCCTCGGCTGCGCCGCGGGTGCGATCGAGCTGTGCGAACCGATCGAGGTCTGCGCGAATGCGCACGGCCTGGGCGGCGGACGACGGATCGTCCGAGGGCCGATGCACGCGCAATCCGGAGCCGATGTCGTTGTTGAGGCGCGCCATGTCGGACGCCAGTCGCGTGATGTTGCGTGTGAACGTCGCGTAGGCGCTCATCGGCGTGACGCGGATCATGGGCTCTCACTCACAGGATCGACAGCGTGGCTTGCATGGCTTCGTCGGCGGCACGGATGAACTTGGCGGCGGCTTCGTACGAGCGCTGGAAGGCGAGCATGTAGGTGCCTTCCTCGTCGAGCGACACCGCCGAGACTTGCGCGCGCTGCTCGTCGAGGGATGCCACCAGACCCTCGGAATACGTGGCGAGCTCGAGCGCGTTCTTGGAACGCGAGCCCAGGTCCGCCGATATGCTCGAGATGTAGCTGGCGAAGGTCTGCGGGTTGCCGCCGCCGATCACCAGCGCGTCGTCGGCGAGCCCGGCGATCGCGAGCGCGACGGTGTTGTCGCCTACCGCCGTGGTGGCGCCGGCGGCGATGTTCGCCGAGTCGGCGGCGATCGCGGGATCGAGCGCGATGGTCGCAGCGGTGACGCCGCTGGCGAGGAAGAAGTCGTTGCTGGTGCCGTTGGCGTTGATGCCGGGAGCGTGCAGCGCGTTGACGGTGCTCACCAAGGTGGAGGCGAGTGTGTCGAGCTGGCTCTCGAGCGCCGGGAGGTCGTCGTTGCGGGTGTCGAGGAGTCCACGCACGCTGCCACTCGAAACCAGCGACGTGACGTCGAGGCCGCTGCCGCCGGGCAACACGTAGTCCACCCCTGCGCCGGTCGATCCGGAGAGATTCAGCTCGAGGGTGCCGGCAACGCCGTCGGAGTCCACCAGCAGCGGCCCGCCGGCCAACGAGACCTGTACCATCGCATCGCTCGATTCGGTCACCTCCACGGAGACGCGAGAAGCGAGCGCGCGTAACGTCTGGTTTCGCTGATCGATCAGCGCCTCGCGATCGGCGCTGCCCGGAGCGGCGCTGGCGATGAGCGAGTTGAGCTGGGCGATCTGCGCCACCGTCTCGTTCACCTCGCCGAGCTGGTCGCGGAGCGCGGTCTCGGTTTCGCCGCGCACTTGGGCGACCTCGTTGGCGAGGTCGTGGAAGGTCGCGACCAGCGACGACGCCTGCGATTGGACCACGTTGCGCTCGGTACGTCCGTTGGGGCTCGATGCGAGGTCGGAGAACGCCGCGAAGAGCTTGCTCACGCTCTCCTGAAGCCGCGAGCCCTCGCTTCCCTGGAGGAGATCTTCGATGCGCACCAGCATGTCGTGGCGAGCTTCCGGCGCCGCTTGCTGGGACGTGGCGTTGCGCAGCCGGGCCTCGAGCAGGTGATCGCGGATGGCGGCGAGCCTGAGCGCCGCGACACCGCCGCCCACCCACGTGCTGAGCTCGGTCCTGAGTCGCGAGTAGCCCGGTGTGGAGGCGTTGGCGATGTTCCGGCCCACGGCGTTGAGCCCCGCCTGGGACGTGAGCAGTGCGCTTCGGCCGAGACCGAGCAGGCTCGCGGTGGTGGAATCGCTCATGCCGTCTCTCGCACGAAAGTCCCCGATGCGGCTGTGGGGACGCGTCGAAGCGCCTCCCCATAACCCGCCACGGGCCGCGATTCGCGAGCCCAGCGGGAGAGCGCGTCCTGCAGGCTCGCGAGGCCGTGCTCGACGAATTGGGCCTGGGCGCGGCCGAGCGCGCGAGCGGTGCGCACGGTCTCGCGAAGCGAGATCAAAGCGTCGCGCACGGCCTGGCGCGCCGCAGGATCCGCGAGGCCCGCGGCCACCACGAGCAGGGTGCGCGGGGCGGCGACCGGCGCGGCAGCCGTCATCGTCGCCAGCTCATCTCCGGCTTTGCGCAGCTTCGATTCCGCGGTGGCGATCGCGGCGAGGATCTCGCCCTCACGCTCCCTGCCGTTCGCGAGCGTCGCGTGGCTGGGGTGAGCCAGGAGCGAGCGCTCCGCCTTCCAATGGTCGATCAATTCCCGATACGCGATTTCCAACGTGTGGGCGGCGGCGATGACGTCGTGGGATCCGCGAGCGGTGGCATCCATGCGCGATCATCCGGGCCGGTCGTCCGTGACCGGCGGAGCGAGCTGGGGTGGGGGAACCGGCGTCAGCCGCCGGATTCCTCCTTCGGCGGTGGCTGTGTGACTCCGCCGCCCTGCGCGACGATGTCGCGGACCATCGCATTGGCCACACGGGCGGGGTTCACCGTGTACTGGTCGTGAGCGACCTGCTCCTTGAGCTGGGCGACCCGGTTCTGGTGGGCCGCCTCCGCGTCCTCGCTCGCATTGGCGAGCTCGATGAGCTGGGCCGCGGTGCTGGAGAGGGTGATCTTGTCCTCGCCATCCTCGGCCACCGGGCTGGGCCCGGAGCGCGCTCGCAGGATCGGGCTCGACGACTGCGCGGCACGCGCAGCGTTCGCCGGCGATCGGCTCGCGACTTGTTCCGTCTTGGGAGGTGTCGAGATCTTCATGGCGTGTTCCCATCCTTGCCCAGGTTCCCCACCGCCGAGTGCTGCTGCTCTGGGCTTTCCACCGTTCTCGGCACCCATGTCATCGGCAGCTCGCTCCCGGAACTTGAGAGGTTTCGGTGCTCACGCCTCATGATTTTCGAATGTGTCGTCATTTCGAGAGGTTGTGGGCGACTGGGCCAGCGATTCTTTGAGCGACTTCGCGAGCCCCAGCCCGCCGGCATGGGCCACGGCGGCGCTCAAGGTCTCGTCCAAGAGGTTTCGCGCCAGGTCCGAGCCCATACCGCTCGCGAGGTCGTCGCCTCCCAGCGAGGCGCGCATCGATTCGAGCATCTTCTGCACCAGCAGCGACTCGAACTGCTCCGCCACCTGTGCCGCGTTGCGCGGCCTCTGGGTGCCGTTCATGCCGAGCGTGGAGCCCCAACTGGGGCCCACGTCGGCCGTGCGGGGCGCCGTGGTGTCGTCGATGCTTCTCATGGCTTCGTCGGTAGGGCGGGTGCGAAGTGGTTGGCCGAGCGCGAGCCCGTGCCCATCAGATGATCTCGAGCTCGGCGTCCATGGCGCCGGCCTGACGGATGGCCTGCAGGATCGCGATCAAGTCGCGGGGCGATACGGCGAGGCTGTTGAGCGCACGCACCAGGTCCGAGATCGTGGCGCCGGGCTCCACCACCGTGAGCTGGCGTGTCTCCTCGCGGACTTGCACGTCCGAGTTGGGCACCACCACGGTCTGGCCGCCCTGGCTGAAGGGAGTCGGCTGGGAAACCCCCATGGTCTGGTTGACCTCGATCGTGAGGCCACCGTGGGCGAGGGCGATTCGTGCGAGGCGGACGTCGGCACCCATCACCACCGTGCCGGTGCGCTCGTTGATGACCACCCGGGCGGGGCGGTCGGGCTCCACGTTCAAGGCCTCCAAGCGGGCCGCCACCGTGACGCCGTCGCTGGCGAGGGCTTCGGGGATGGCGACCTTCACGGTGCCAGCGTCCGTGGCAGTGGCCGCCGCGGTTCCGAGGTCTTGATTGATCGCGTCGGCGACGCGCCGCGCAGTGGTGAAGCTCGGTTCGCGCAGCGCGTAGGTGAGGTCGTGGCCACCCTCGAAGGCCGCGTCCACGGCGCGCTCGACGCGGGCGCCGGCGGGGATGCGGCCCACGCTCTTCTGGTTTTTCTGCGCCACGTCGCCACCGCCCTTGCTGGATGCCGAGAAGCCACCCAGAGAGATCGGGCCTTGGGCAACGGCGTAGACGTGGCCATCGGCGGCACGGAGCGGAGTCATGAGCAAGGTACCGCCCTGCAGCGTCTTGGCGTTGCCGATCGACGACACGATCACGTCGATGCGGGCGCCCGGGCTCGCGAAGGGCGGCAGCACCGCCGTCACCGAGACCGCCGCCACGTTGTCGGGCTTCATCTTGCGGACCTCGGCTTCGTCGAGGGTGACGCCGAGGCGGTCGAGGAAGCTCGCCAGGGATTGGCGCGTGACCGCCATGTCGTCACCGGTACCGTCGAGCCCGACGATCAGCCCGTAGCCGACCAGGTCGTTGCCACGCACGCCGCGCAGGTCCGCGATGTCGCGAATGCGCGCCGCGCGGGCGTCCACTGCGGACCCCGCAACCGCGAGCCACGCGACCGAGATCGCGAAAGCGATCGCTCGCCGCGCCCGCTCGGCGGACTGAGACCGCCCATGATCGCGCACCGGGGAGGGCTGGGCCGTCGAGGGACCGACGGCCCTCCAGCCGATTGGCGCGTTGGACTCCACGCTCGGGGACGATCTCTCCGCGAGCCAGCGGCGAGCCGCGAGCGCAGCGAAGCGCCTCGGGGGTGGG
>CAYUSL010000148.1:0-12961 GCA_964447125.1 uncultured bacterium
CCGACTCCGATCCCGGCGACCGCTTCGTGTACTCGGGCGCGATCGGCTACTACGGCATGCTCGACGGCATGATCGATCTCGCTGCGCACCTGCAGTGGATCAGCATCGATACCCGCCACATCGCACAGGGCGAGAGCCGGAACCTCGGTGGCTCGATCTCGCTACCGGCCATCACGTTGGGTGAGAACCCCGACGAGGGTCAGCCGTCGCATCCGTTCTTCCCCAACGACACCTTCGCGATGGACTTCGGCGGGCGAATCATCAACTGGGGACTCACCCTCACGATCCACATGTGAGCCGGTCGCGAGCGAGATCGGGACGATCGGTGAGCACGTCGACGAGGCCGATCGCCCGCGCCCGCGCGAAGTCGCGCTCGTCGTTCACCAGGAAGCCGATGAATTGCTTGCCGCGACGGGCCAGCGAACGCACCTGACGCTGCGACACCACCGGTAGCCCGCGATGCAACACCGGTAGCGACAGGATCGAGTTGGGCGGCTCGGCGAGGCGCCCGAGACCCACCAGGCTCGCGACGCCCCAGCGGCGAGTGGCCTGCTCGCGGGCGAAGATGGGCGAGCGCGGAAAGTGCCTGGCTACCGCCGCGTCAGCCGCCGCGCTCCACGTCAGGAACCACGGCGGCACGGGGAGCGGATGGCGCGCCAAGAGCGCCGCCAGCGCGTCGAAGAGCGCCGGCTCGTCGATCTTGCAGTCGAAGATGTATTCCTTGTCGGGATAGGTCGCGAGCAGCGTCTCGAGCCGGATCAACCGGTCGCGAAAGCGGCCATCGGGCGACGGGATCTCGAGCTGCGTGAGCTCGGTCGCAGGCCGAGCGGCGATGGAAACGCCCGCGACGCCGAAGCGCGTGAGCGAGGCGTCGTGCGCGAGCACGATCTCGCCGTCGGCGGAGAGTCGAAGATCGGTCTCGAAGCCCGTGGCGCCCGCCTCGTGAGCGAGGCGAAACGCCAGCAGCGTGTTCTCGGGCCAGATCGTCGACGAGCCGCGGTGCGCGAAGATCCGCATCGCCGTCTCGGTTCAACGAGCGCTACAGGTTCGCGACATCGGTTGTGAATGCTCGCACTGGATCGACGACGTCACGCCGTCGCTGATGGTGGCACAGGCCGTGGTGCGCGCGGCGCGTTCGGCTTCCGCCTCGTTCGCTCCGACGGCCGAAGCACAGTTGCGCTGGCCCGCGAACACCATGCAGACCTGACAATGGGCTTCGCCTCCGGAGAACGAGCTCCAGATGACGAGGCCCATGAATGCGAGAAAAGCGAGTGCGATCAGCCAGGTCGATTTGGTTCCCATCTGCGTTCGTCTCGAATTGAGCGGCTCGGCCCTTGCAAAGTCAGCTCGACCATGACGATCGAGGAAGCGGAGGGTACCACCGGACGAGCCACTCACCCCAGCGCAAGGCGCCCCAGCGACAGCGCTTTGCGCCATTCATGGTGCGGCTACGAACGGTGCCACCCACCTTCCAATTCGAGCAATTGTCCACGCAGGGAGTCGATTCGTTGACGGTTTGCGGTGGAAGTTCCGTCAGGGGTAGGTTCACGGGGGATTTGGCCCACGGATACGTGACGGCTGGCTGAGAGCGCGCATGCTGATCATCTGTCCCCAATGTACCAATCGTCTCCAGGTCGACGCCGTGATGGCGACCGGCAAGACCTTTCGTGTGCGCTGCTCGCGCTGCCAGATGCGCTTCGAGGTCGACCGGCTGAACGGCAAGCCGACCGGTGTGGTGGGCGATGCACCACCCAATCACACCCCCACGGTCGCCTCGGAGCCCGCGCGCATGCGCACCGAACGCGGCACCACGGTGGTGGGCACGGCACGCGAGACCACGACCGTGGGCGCGCCGCGCGTGACCACGACCCTGCACGCCTCGCCCAGCCCGCAGGCCGAGGAGTTCCGCCGCACGCTGCCCGATCGCTACAAGGTCATGCGCGAGCTCGACGAGCTCACGTTGCTCGGAGTCGATTCGCAGGCGAACGACGTCGATTTGCTGCACGCGTATCTGAAGCTCGCCGAAGAGTGGCGCCCCTCACGCTACGAGGGGTTCCTGAACGCTGCCGAGATGGAGATGGTGCGCACCATTTCCACGCGTCTCGATCGCTCCTACAACGACCTCGGCGACTTGGCGCGGCGCAAGCGGATCATGGCCGAGCGGGGCGAGGCCTCGACGCCCGCACCCAAGACCGGGCCCCTCCCGCTCCCCATCCCACCGCGCACCAACACCGTCCAACCCAAGACCGGTCCCGTGGATCGCGGCACGCAGAACTTCCCGCGCGAGGAAACCTCGGCATCCATCTTCTTCGGCCACGGCCTGGATGCGCTCAAAGGTGGACGGCTGCTGGAGGCGCGCGAGCACTTCCAGCACTGCATCTCCCTCGATCCCAAGCGCCCCGAGTTCCACCTACGCCTCGGCCAGACGGTGATTCGCCTCGGCGACGGCAACGGCCACACCGACTGGACGACGGTGGAGCGCTGCTACACCGAAGCCCTGAACCTATCGCCGGACAGCGTCGAGGTGCTGGTGGGAATGGCCAAACACTGGCAGCTTCGCGGCCAGCCGTCGATCGCGATGAAGTATTACAAGCGGGTACGCGACCTCGAGCCCGACCACATGGAGGCCGCCCGTGAGATCCGCCTCTACCTGATGCGCAAGAAGAAAGACCAGCACCCCACGCCCACCACCTCGAAGCTCATGAGCATCTTCGGCGCCAAGAAGTGACCTTCCGCCGCCGGGCCCTGGTTCTCGCCAGCGATCAGTGAAGCGCGCCGCTCAGGTAGAGCCACTTGAGCGCCAGCGCCACCACCACGGCCATCGCGATCGATAGCACCACGTAAGCCGCAGCCAGCACGCGCACGATCGGACGGCGCGCGCCCACGCGGCGTCGCGCCGTCACGAACCCCGAGATTGCGAGCAACAATCCGGCGCCACCGAGCCCGAGGGCGCTTCCTGGCGTTAGCTCGCCGAGCAGCGCTTGGTACCCGAAGAGCAGCACCCCCACGAACGCGATGGCGCGAAGCTCGGTCATGGCGATGTTTTCTCGGGGGGCTGTTCCAGCCCCCCGCCCCGTTCGAAGTGAATCCGAACGGGGCCCCACCCCCAAGTCGCTCGCATCACGCTCGCGCGGTGCCGCTGGCACCGGGAAAGATCGAACGTGAGCGTGGAGACCTCGACGCAGAGCGATGGGACGTGGTGCCCGCTCGGGGCTGTTCCAGCCCCCCGCCCCATTCGAAGTGAATCCGAACGGGGACCCCACCCCCAAGTCGACTCGCTGCGCTCGCGGCTCGCCCCGCGGCTCCGAGGGTCATCTGCGCGAGCAAACGCGTGACCGAGGAGCGCGCGTGCGTGTGCTAGCTTCGCTCGCCTGCCGCGACCACCGCCTCGGTTCGCGACGCCGTTTTCGCTCATGCGACTTCGAGCCCTCGATTGCGCGCTGATCGCCGTGCTCGGCGCAGCGCTCTACCTGCCCGGGCTCGGCTCCAGCCATTCGCTCTGGAACCCGGACGAGCCGCGCTTCGCCGAGATCTCGCGGGTGATGGTCGCGCACGGCGATTGGCTCACCCCCACGCTCAACGGCGAGCCCTACTCGAACAAACCGCCGCTGCTTTTCTGGTCGATCGCGAGCATCGCAAAGGTCACAGGGCGCGTCTCGGAGCTGGCGGCGCGCCTGCCCTCGGCGTTGGCTGCGATCGGCGTGCTCGTGCTCACCGGGGTGATGGCGGCACGCATCGGCGGACGGCGTGCCGGTTGGCTCGCAGTGGCGGTGCTCGCCACGAGCCATCGCTTCGCGTGGCAGGCGCGCTGGTGCCAAACCGACATGCTGCTCACGCTGTGGGTAATGGTGGCGCTGGCCGCGTATCAGGAGGCCGTGCGCCGCGGACGACTCGGCAACCTGGGGCTCGTTGCACTCTACGGCGGCACCGCCATCGGTGTGCTCGCCAAAGGGCTCGCGGCCCCCGTCGTCACGGGTCTAGCGATCCTCGCGGACCTGATCCGTCGGCGCGCGTTTCGCGAGCTGCTCCATTACCGGCTGGTGACCGGGACGGTGGTCTTCCTGGCCATCGCCGCGCCGTGGTTCGTGGCGATGGGTGTCGTGCACGGCAGCGATTTCCCCGCGCAGTTCTTCTTGCGCCAGCACTTGCAGCGGTTCGTCGATCCTTTCGACCACGCGCACAACGCTTTCTACTACCTCTACACTTTCCCCGCGGAATTCTTGCCGTGGACCGTGATACTGCCGGGCGTAGCGCTGCTGCTTCACCGCGATCGAGCGTTGCTGGGTCGGCTCTGGTTTCCTCTCGGCTGGTTCGTGCTCACGTTCGTGTTCTTCTCCGCGGCGGGCGCCAAGCGCGGGCTCTACTTGCTGCCCGCGTATCCGGCGGCGGCGATCGTGGTGGGTGCAGCACTCGAACGCTGGCTCGAAAACAAGCGCCTCGCAGGCTTCCCATATCTGTGGTTCGACGTGCCGATGTGGGCGGTCCCCGCGGTGATCGGCGCGGGTGCGCTCATTGCGCCCGTGGTGGTGTTCTTCGTGTCGCGCGCCGACGCCGGCGCGGCGCTCCTGGCCACGCTGCTACTCGCCCCGCTCAGCGCCGGTCTCGCCGTGTGGGCGGCTCGCGGCGCACGCGAGCGCCTGTTGGCCACTTTCGTCAGCGCGGCGGCGCTCGTCTTGGTGACCAGCGGCATCGCGTTCCCACGCCTCGAAGGCTACAAGTCGGCGAAGCCGCTCGCGGCCCACATCGCGAGCGTGCTGCCGCCCGACGTTCCGCTCGCGCTCTATCAGTACGATCGCGCGCACTTCAATTTCTACCTGCGCCGCGACGTGATCCCCTCGCTCGACACGCCCGAACAGGGAATCACCTTCCTGCACAGCGCCAAGCGCGCGTGCGTGCTCACCGAGACCAAGCATCTGAGCGAGCTAGAGCAAGCGTTCGGCACGGCGCTCGCGCGAGTTGCCGCCGACTCGGTTGGCCATCGCAAGCTCGAGCTCGCGTGCGCGGGCGCATCCTGAACCCAGCGCAAAGCGCTTGCTTCAGGATGCGTCGATGTTGCCTTGGGGGTCTGTTCCAGACCCCCGCCCATCGCGGCTAAGCCGCGATGGGACCCACCCGCAAGGCGCGTCGCTGCGCTCGCGGCTCGCGTTCCGGCTCGCGGAAGGATCGTCGGCGAGCGTGGAGACCGTGGTGCCGTTCGTTGGATCGCGCGCTGCATCGCGGTCTGTTCCGGCACCCCGGCCCACGAAAAGCGTGGTGCTCAAAAGGCCCCACTTGGAACCCGACTCGATGCATTCCGTTCCGAGCGGGTGAGCCCCATGCGCCCGAGGCGCGTTCAGCGCGCGACGACGCGGTTCCGGCCTTGCTGCTTGGCGTCGTAGAGCGCGCGATCCGCTCGACGTAAGAGCGCATCGGTGTCGTCGTCCGGCACCAGCTCGGCACAACCGACGCTCACCGTGCAGCGCACCGGGGCGTGAGTGGCGAACGATGCCGTGCCCTCGACGGAGTGCCGCACGCGTTCGGCCACTTCGACCGCCGTCGCGAGTGGGGTGTTGGGCAGCACGATCGCGAACTCCTCGCCACCCATCCGACCCACGTGATCGATCTCGCGCACCACGCGGACCAGGAGCGCCGCGAGCTCGGTGAGCACGGCGTCGCCGACCGCATGACCGAAGGCATCATTCACCGGCTTGAAATGATCGACGTCGATCATCAGCAGCGAAAGCGGAGTGCCGGCGCGGCGCGCGCGGGCGATCTCGTGGTTGGCGATGGCGCGCAGATGGCCGTGATTCGCCACAGCCGTGAGCGGATCGGTGCGGCTCAGGCGGCGTAGCTCTTGGCGCTGTTCGAACGCGGTCCGGATCACGGCGTAGAGCATGTGCCCGACACCCACGAAGAGCATGCTCACGCCGGCGAGCACGCCGAGAAAGGCCGGCAGAAACGTGTCGCGGGAGTGCTCCGGATGAATCGCGAAGTAGGTAGCGAGCGCGACCGCGAGCCCCCCGTAGACGATCACGATCCGCTCGAGCAGGCGCACCAGCATCATGGTGGTGAAGAGCGGCAGCGCGTAGAGCACGTAGAGCCAAGGCGTCGTGGGACCGCCCATCTGGCTCGCGGTGGCGAACGTGAAGGATGTAGCCGCATAGAAGAAGAGCGTGATCGTGAGCCGCGGCCTCCAGCGCCCCGCCAAGAGCGAACGGCTGAGCAGCAACAGAGCGGTCGTGGAAATGAGGATCGCCAGGCGCCAGCCGAACGCAGTCCGCAGCCGTAGCGCATCGCTCGCGAACACCACGAAGTCCATCGGCCAGAAAAGTACCGAGAGCCCGCAGCCGAAGACCGCGAGCGCACAGATGAGCCGGACCGTGGTGCGTTGTGCGTAGGCGGTGAACGCTTGCGGCCCGTCCGGAAGCTCGTCGGGATCGACGAGCAAGCGTTCCAGATAGCGGGTTGGAGGGCGGGGCTCGCGCGGCGGGGTTCGTTGCATTCGCGGATGCTGCTGTTCGTCCCCCATTCCAGAGTACACGTGTGACCTGGGTGCGTGGAACGGGGCCTTGGGATCGAGGCGGCTCGAGCGTGCCGGCTTGCGTCACCTCACCGAGCGAACGAGGACCCGAAGAGTCAACGATTCCAAAGACTTCGCGGCAGACACGCGAGGCACGCGCAGGTGCCACCCACCCTCATCGGAAGCGTCGATCGAGGTGCCGGGGAGGGACGCCACCACTCGCTCGAGCACGTACCCGCCGTCGGGCGTGAGCGAGACGGTCACGGTGGTGGCCGACGCGAGCGGCATGCGGATCGCCACCTCGCCTGCCGCATCGTGGATGAGCGGCCGGGGCTCGACCGTGGTCTCGAGCACGATGCGGCCAGCGGGTAGATCGAGACCGGTCCATCGCGCGGCGCCATCCGCCGACGCGGGCCAACTTCGCCGCACGGGCTCGACGAGATCGAGACGCCGAGCACGCTCGCCCGGGGCCAGCGTCAGTTCGATCGCCCCCCGGCCATCCGTCGGCGAAAGGACGGTGTACGTCTCACGGATCGTGCGTGAGACGTTCGCGCCGACTCGATACGCAACCTCGACCTGTTCGAGGAGTGGCGTGGATGGAGCCGCGTCCTTCGGCGCTGCGTCGCGTGCGACGCCAGGTGCAGACTCTTCGCGTGGAAGCGCGGGCTGGGGCACGGCGGCGGACGCAGCGAGCCCTCCACTCGCCGATCCTTCCGCCGACGCACCGAGTCCCACTCGCGCAGACTCGCGTGCCTCGGGCCGTTGCGACGACGCCGGCGGCTCGGCCCGCAACTCGTTGGACCGCTTGTCCACCTCGTGCTGCGGCGGAGACGCGGGCGCCAGCGTGTCATCGGTAGTCCGCCGGGGCGCATTCGCCGCGGCAGCGGCTGGCTGGCGGACGGCGCCCTGATCGAGCGCCTGCTCGTCGAGCGTCGGCATCGAGATCCGATCCTGCTTGCGCTCGAGCGCATCCGCCGAACGGGCGCCCGCAATGTCCTTGCCCGCGGACGGCCCACCCAGCGTGTCGAGACGCTCGCGTTCTTCGGTGCGCGGCGCCGGGGGCATTGCTTCGGTGTCGCGCAGCCGCGCGTCGAGCTCTCGACCTTTCTCGACTCCGGTCTTCGCGAGCGCTGCTTCCTTCTTCGCTGGCTCCCCGGTGAGCTTGCTGTCGCCGTCTTGTCGATCCGCGAACGCATGCTCGTTCCGCGCCGGCGCGCGCACCGCCTCTAAAGCACTCCCAGGTGCTTTCGCGCCCATCCGATCGCCGAGCGAGCGTGAGTCAGCTACCGCCGTCGCTGGTGCTGGCGCTGACGCCGTCGCTGGTGCTGGTACGGCAGGAGCCGCCGGCGCATCCGAGGTGGAGGCCGGCGGCTCGGCAGCCGGCCTTCCAGATTCCGCCACCTTCGACCGCTCCCACGGCGCGTCGCGCTGGAGGAACGTGAGGTAACCGGCGCCACCCGCCACCATCAGCGAGGCTGCCAGCGCGAGGGCGCGCGGCTGCCTCCACCACGGCAATCGCACGAGCTTGCGAGAGCGAATCGCCGCGGCACGGCCGCGCGCCGCAGCCAGAATCGCGTCGTCCCGCTCGTTCGGAACACCCGTACCGGCGTCGGCGATTCGTTGCTTGAGCGAGCCAGCGACGCGCTCGATCGCATCCAACTCGGCGCGGCACGCGGCGCAAGCAGCGAGGTGGGCACGCTCCTCGGAGGAGCCTTCTCCACAGCGCACCCGATCGAGCGCCTCCCAATCGAGGTGGCCTGCGTCGTTCACGAGTCCGCCTCTTGTCGCCGTGCCGCTGCCGGCTGCGCGTCGGCGCGCAGCGCCGCGTGCCGCTCGCGGATCATCTCGAGGCCATTGTGCAGTCGCGATTTCACGGTGCCGAGGGGGATGTCGAGCGCCACCGCGATGTCCTTGAGGCTCATGTCGTCGGCGAAACGGAGCCACACCACGTCGCGATGGGTCTCGGGCAGGTCGGCGAGCAGGGTATCGATCTCGGACGGTTCGGTGGGCCGCACGCCGAGGAGCTGCTCCGGGACCGAAGCCAGATCGGCGTGGGCGCGCTGCTTGCGTTTGCGACTGAGCGCCACGTGCTTCACGACCGGGAAAAGGAACGACCGCAGCGCCGCGGTCAGCTCGAAGCCGGGAAACTTCGCGAAAAAATACGCGAACGTGTCCTGGAGGATGTCGAGCGCGTCGTCGGGGCTCGTGGTGTAGCGCCGTGCCACACCGAGGACCCAATCGCGATGCCGACGATAGAGCGCCTCGAAGGCGTCCGCGTCACCGCGATTGGCGCGCGCCACCAAGTCGAGATCCACGCGGGATTCGGGTGCACGCGCGGTTCGAGCCTGGCCGTCATCCATCGCCGGCAAGACATCGCAGAGCAGCCATGCCGGACGCAAGAGGAATTCGCAGCGATCGAGCGGGACGGCGAGCACGAGCTTCCTCCGGGCGTTCGTCGGAGGAAGCGCACCAGGCCAGCGCGAGGTTCATCGCGTGGATCCGCGCCGAGGGCCGCGAGATCGCGGCCGCGCAGTTACACCAACTTCCAGTCGTCGATGGTGATGTCGACCAGGATCGGAAAGCCCCGCGGTGTGCCGTTGGGTTTGCGCGGAGTGACGCGCCGCCGCGAGGGATATGGGATCTCCATCCAACGTTCGTGAGCGAGCACCACGTTTGCGGCCTTCGCCCACGCACCGAAAACCTCGGCCGTGTAATCGTGCTGGAGGAGCAGCGAAGTCTTGGGATCGAAGTGGAACTGCTGCACGGGAGAGTGGGTTGGCAGGCTCGCAGGGAACCGCGCCTCGAGCGTGCGCGTGCCGACCTGCTTCCAGGCAATGTCGTCGCGCAGCAGAAGCGCCGGGAACGTCAGGTAGTTCCAGAGCGCGTAGCCCGAGAAGTAGGTCTGATCGAGCCGATCCCACCACAGGAGCCGCCGTCCTCCCGGAAACAGCTTGCGCGGCTCGTCCCGCATCTCGACCACGCCGCCACCGCCGTCCTCCAGGCGAACGGCCTGCCCTTCCAGGATCCCGGTCTGGCCCTCCCACTCGCTGGGCCGGATGCGCACGCGCGGTTCCGCGACGCGCGCGTGGACCTTCATGCGGTGGAATGCCGGTTGGAACTTGCTCAGAAACGCGAAGCCGCTCGCCGACACCGCCGCCTCGACGGCTTTGGCATTGCGCCAGTACTCAGCACCGCCGTAGGCAGCGATGACGGATTCCGCGAGCGGCGAGAGCGCCATGGTGCGCGACTCTAGCATGCGCCAAGCACCGCGGGCCGCAACGCTGGGGCGGCTGTGCGAGACTGCTCCGGCCCGACGCTCGGCCTGCGGCGCGAGCGCTGGCGCATCCACTCGATCGCATCAACCGCTCGCCTGCCGCGCGTGCCCGAGCCCGTCATCCAGATCGAGGCGCTGACCAAGCGCTACGGCGCCCTGGTGGCGCTCGATGGCGTCTCGCTCGCCGTCGAGCGCGGCGAGATCTTCGCGCTCCTCGGCCCGAACGGCGCGGGTAAGACGACGCTGATCAGCGTCGTCGCCGGCCTGACGCGAGCCACCTCCGGCACGGTTCGGGTCTTCGGGCACGACGTGGTGCGAGAGTTTCGGACCACGCGGCGTCTGCTCGGCCTCGTGCCCCAAGAGGTGAACTTCGATCCGTTCTTCAGCCCGCTGGCGGCGCTGCGCTTCCAGCGTGGCTTCTTCGGGCTTCCCGATGCACCGGCGCTCTACCGCGAGATCCTCGAGCACTTGGAGCTTTGGGAGAAACGCGACGCGTACACGCGCACGCTCTCGGGCGGCATGAAGCGGCGGCTCTTGATCGCCAAGGCGCTGGTGCATCAGCCGCGCGTGTTGTTTCTGGACGAGCCCACGGCGGGCGTGGACGTGGCGCTGCGCCAGGATCTGTGGAGATACGTGCGCCGACTGCGCGACGAGGGCGTCACGGTCGTGCTCACGACCCACTACCTCGAAGAAGCCGAAGAGCTCGCCGATCGGGTGGGAATCATCGACGAGGGCCAGCTCAAGCTCGTGGACACCAAGGCGACACTCATGGCGTCCCACGGCGGCGAACGCATCACGCTCCAGCTCGGTGGAGACCTGAACCGGGTCCCGGCCGAGCTTCGGGGTGAACTGAGCGCGAGCACGCTGACGGTGCGCGGGGTCGAGAACGTGGCGGGAGCGATCGACGCACTGGTGCGCGCGGGGCTGCGCGTGGAGAACGTGGAGCATCAGCCGGTGCGGCTCGAAGACGTGTTTCTGGAGGTGATCGGTCGACGAGATCGGGGCACGGCGACATGAACGCGAGCGAGATTGGAAGGGTCGAGAGCGCTGCCGTTGCACCCGGTACCGGTGGCGAAACGCGGACCGAGGCCGGGCTCGCAGCGATGCGGGTCAACTGGATCGGTTTCTGGACGCTCTTCAAGAAAGAGGTCGCGCGCTTCCTGGCGGTGCCGGGACAGACCGTCGCCTCGCCGGTCATCACGACGAGCCTCTACTTCTTGGTATTCGGCTATTCGCTCGGCCCGCGGCTCCGAGAGATGCATGGCATGCCGTACATCCAGTACATCGTGCCAGGTCTCGTGATGTTGAGCGTGATCTCGAGCTCGTTTCTCAACACGTCGAGCAGCTTGTTCGGCGCGAAGGTGATGGGGACGATCGTCGACATCCTCGTGACACCGCTGGCGCCGGCCGAGATCGTCGCAGCGATGCTCCTCGGCGCACTGGTGCGCGCGACGATCGTGGGATTTCTGGTTTGGGGCGTCGCCGCCGTCTTCGTCGGGCCGCTCTTGGCCCACCCGCTCTACATCATCGCGTTCGTCGTCCTGGTGAGCGTGCTCATGGGCGCGTTCGGCCTGCTGGTCGCGACCTGGTCCGACAAGTTCGAGCAGCTCAGCATCGTCCCCACGTTCGTGCTCACGCCCCTCACTTATCTCGGAGGAGTCTTCTACACGCTGGATGCGCTCCCCGACTTCTGGCGGCGCGTGAGCCTCTTCAACCCGATCGTGTATCTGGTGAATGGCCTGCGCTACGGCATGGTGGGCGTCACCGACGTTCCCATCGGGCGTGCCACCCTCCTCGCGGCACTGTGCGCGTTCGGTGCCACCCTCGCCGCATGGAGCGTCCTTCGCAGCGGATGGAAGCTGCGCGCCTGAATGACTGGTGACTGCCGGTGCGACCACTCGGCCAAGCAAGCGGGTGCGTCCCTCAGGGCGCAGCGGCTGCGCCCCCCGGAACGCAGCCGTTCGCGCTGCTCAGCAGAATTCGCAAACATTCCGACGGCCCACCGCTGGTATGCCGTGTGCGTGACGCGTGGCCGCCATGCCTCGACCAATTCGTTGGCTGCGTCCCCGCACTCGTTGGTTCGTCACCTCTCGTGCTCTCGAGGCTCGATTTCTCTTGGTGCCGAGCGACGCGCTCAATCAGCGCGTCGGGTTCTGGTTCGGGCGGGCGCTCAGGCGATTTCCCGGCATCCACGCACACGCGATCTATGTCGCGTCCAACCACATTCATTCCGTGGTAACCGACCTCGATGGATCGCTCAGCGCATTTTTCGGCTATTTCTTCGGCCAGCTCGCCAAGGACGTCAACACGCTTCGCGATCGACGCGGTCCAGTCTTCCATCGACGCTTTTCCGCGGAGCCCATTCTCGATGACGATGCCGTCTGCGAGCGCATCGCGTATCTCGTCTGCAACCCCATCATCGACCGCTTGACGCACCATTGGCGCGAATGGCCCGGCGTCTTGCTTTGGACCAAGCTCGACCAACCCGAGGTCTACCGCTTCCGCCGGCCGAACGAGCCCGATCACGGCGTCGCCAGCTCCCGCGCCGCGCGCGACCCCAAGAACCCGAAAAAAGCAGACCGATTCGACGAGGAGATCGTCGCGATTTCGCCAGTCGACGATGCCGATGGACGGTTGCTCGATCCGCATGCGATCGCGCACGCCGTCGAGCAACGGGTACGAACCGCGCGCGAACAGCTCCGCGGCAAGCCGGCTCTCGGCGCAAAAGGAATTCTCCGTCAGGCATTCAATGACGCACCGAAGCAACCCGACGACTCACCCCGACCGCTCTGTCACACCACACGGCTCGCGCTCTGGCACGAATTTCGTGATCTGTGGCGCACCATTGTATCGGCGTACCGCGAGATCTCGGCACGGTTTCGTCAAGGCGAGATCCGGGCGCGGTTCCCTGCATTCACATTTCCGCCGTGGCGGCCATTGATCGTCCCACTGCAGGGTTGATGTCGATCGCCACGTCAACGAGTTCGAACGCGAGCCCACGGTTGGGAGCGCGTGGTGCACGTCGCGTACGTGGCGATCTTCCCTACGATCGCACGCGTCAGCTCGAGTGCCCGCAGATCCTATGAGTTTTTTCCCGTTAACCGGCGGGACTCGAGCGATCAAGCGAGTTCGTAGAGCGCTGGTCCGCCGCCGGCGATCGACGAGGTGGGTGGCACCTTCTGCTCTGC
>CAYUSL010000149.1:0-5983 GCA_964447125.1 uncultured bacterium
CACATCGGCACTTCGGCTACGAGACCGTGTGCGCGATCGTCACCGATCAGACGGCTATTCAGTACGGCTACGATCCACGTGCGGCGTCCAGCGCGCCGGCGAGCCCTCCTTGTCGCGAGTGAGCGGTGCGCTGTGGCGCCGGCCGATCCATCTGGCGAGCGGCCGCGGCGCTCGTTGCTGGTGGTGTTCGTCTCGGATCACGAGGCGCTTTGCTTGACGCCTTCGATCGGTGAGCCCGTGATCGCGTGGTTGCTCGACGGCGATCCGTCGATTCGTTGGCAGGTGTTGCGCGATCTCCTGGATGCGCCAGCAGGGGACGTCGCGAGCGAGCGCTCACGCGTCGCCACGCAAGGATTCGGCGCGAAGCTGCTCGCGTTGCAGGCCGAGGACGGCCGATGGGGCGGGGCCGCGTGGAATCGCGGCTGGGACTCGACGATGCACGTGCTGATGTTGCTGCGCGAGCTTGGGCTCGACCCCGAATCGGATGCGGCGTGCCGTGCTGTTGGGCTCGTTCGCGAGCGGGTCACGTGGCGCGGGTGCGGTCCGCCAGAATCGGAGGCGAATCCCTTCTTCGCCGGCGAGACCGAGCCTTGCATCAACGGTCAGGTCGCGGCGGTGGGTGCGTACTTCGCTGAGGACGTCAGCGGGTTGATCGAGCGCCTGCTCGCCGAGCAGCTCTCCGACGGGGGCTGGAACTGCGAGCGCGAGAACGGCGCCACGCGCTCGTCGTTTCACACCACCATCTGCGTGCTGGAAGCGCTCCTCGAATACGAGCGAGCCGGCAACGCTGGCTCGCGTGTCACCGAGGCGCGGCTGCGCGGCGAGGACTATCTGCTCGCGAGGCGGCTCTTCCGGCGTCGTTCGACGGACGAGATGGTCGAGGATCGCAAGGCTCGCGGCGCCGACTGGACGCGCTTCGCGTTCCCGACGTGGTGGCACTACGACGTGCTCCGCGGTCTCGACTACCTGCGCCGCGCCGGAGTCGGGCCCGACGAGCGCACGGTGGAGGCCGTGGGCCTGGTCGAATCGAGACGCGCCGCCGATGGCCGTTGGCACCTGGATGTCCTGCATCCCGGCCGCATGCCCATCGAGATCGACGACGGCGAGGGTCGCCCGAGCCGCTGGAACACGCTGCGCGCGCTCCGCGTGCTGAAGGGGCTCTCGGCGCGATCGCTGTAGCTTGCAGGCGGGCGGCTGAGTATCGATCGGCCCAGCCGGAGGACGAACATGGGCAAGGGCAGGCTGGAAGCGTTCAGCGACGGCGTGATCGCGATCATCATCACGATCATGGTGCTCGAGATGAAGGTGCCCCACGGCGCCGATCCGGCGGCGTTGACACCGCTCGTGCCGGTCTTTCTGAGCTACGTGCTGAGCTTCGTGTACGTGGGCATCTACTGGAACAACCACCACCACATGCTCCACACCGTGCGTCACGTCACCGGTGGGATCTTGTGGGCCAACCTCCATCTACTCTTCTGGCTGTCGCTCTTTCCCTTCGTGACGGGCTGGATGGGCGAGAACCACTTCGCCGCCGCGCCCTCCGCGCTCTACGGTGGCGTGCTGCTGGCGGCAGCGATCGCGTACTACATCCTGCAGCAGACGATCATCGCGACGCAGGGAGTCGACTCGTCCCTGCGAGGCGCGGTTGGCACCGATTGGAAGGGGAAGCTCTCGCCGCTCGCCTATTTGCTGGGCATCGCGTCCACCTTCGTGGGGCCGTGGATCGCGCAAGCTCTCTACGTGATGGTCGCGCTGGTGTGGCTCATCCCCGACCGCCGGATCGAGCGAGCGCTCGTCGATCGCGTGCCATCCACGGAATGGAGAACACCATGAGGCGATCGGCGATGGCGCTGGTGTTCGTCGCAGCCGCGGCGCTCCCCGCGTACGCGGACGATGCGCCGAAGCTGGACCCGTGGCAGCGGTGCGTTTCCTCGTGGGTGATTGGAAAGGCACGGCTTCCGGAGAGCCAGGGACCGGTACGGTAGAGCGCAGCTACGAGCTCATTTTGAACGGGCGCTTCATCGAGGAGCGGAACACGTCGACGTACCCGCCGCAGGGCAAGAACGAGATGGGCGAGGTGCACCATCACCGCGCCTTCATCAGCTACGACCGCGCGCGGAAAACGCTCATGTTGCGACAATTCCACGAAGAGGGGTTCGTGAACCTGTATGCGATGAGCTCCGCGGCGAGCGGCCCCGGGAAGCTGGTCTTCGAGAGCGAGCACTTCGAGAACTTCGACAACGCCTGGAAAGCTCGGGAGACGTACGACGTGGTTTCGCACGACGAGCTCATCGAGACCTTCGAGCTCGCGCCGCCAGGAAAGCCTTTCGAGATCTACAGCAAGAGCCACCTCGAGCGATCCAAGTAGCCCAGGATCCGAGTCCTCGCGTGCCCGATGCGGCGTTCCCGCGAGCGCCGCAGGAGAAACGATGAGACTTCCGCTCTACTCGATCGCGTTCTTCTACGCTTGTGCCCT
Organism: uncultured bacterium; assembly: GCA_964447125.1. Classification (GTDB taxonomy): domain Bacteria; phylum JADJOY01; class JADJOY01; order JADJOY01; family JADJOY01; genus JADJOY01. The sequence goes on from CAYUSL010000149.1 coordinate 2,477, forward strand.
GGGTTTACTTGGCCTCGTGCAGTCTCTGGCTCCCGTCGCATCCTCGGGTGTGCTGCGACGTTTGCTCCCGGGTCGGTTCGGGCTCGTCTTTTGGTTTCTTCTGCATGGCCTCGGGATCGCCGCGGTGTGCGGAGCGCTGGAGGTGGATCCGCGCTTGGTTCTTCGGGTCATCGGCGGCGTGATCGGCATCCTGGTTGCCATGATCGTGGCAATCGTGGGAGTCCGCGCGGCGCTCCGAAGGATGTTTCCCGCGGCATACGAACGGCTCGTCGCGCGCGAAGCAGCGGAACGGGTCTCGGTCGACAAATGGAGGATGGATGGGCTTTGGATGCTGGCGTTCGGGCTCATGCTTCTCTTCAAACTCTTGGCGTTCGAAGGTGCTCCCTGATCTCGGAGGGCACCGAGTGCGCCGGGTGACTCGACCCGCTCGATCGCGAACGGTCGTCCACGGCGCCGCGCCACCGGCCGGAGTGTCGATGAATCGAGCGACCCGCGAGGCGCTTGCAGCGCTGTACTGCGCGCGTCAGTTCGTCTCTCCGGGAGCGCGTGCTTCCGCTGGGCAGCACCGTCCTCACGTCTCGAACGCGGTCTCGTCGGGTCCAGTTCTGGCGATGAAGCCGCGTGGTACGCTCTCCGCATGGATCGAGCGATCCAGATCTTCCGTACTTTCGACGAAGCCGACCGAGCCGACGACCGGTTCTATGCGGGTCTCACCCCCGACGAGCGGCGCGACATCCTCCTCGAGCTGATCGAGCGCTACCGGAGCGGCCTTGGCGAATCTGCACAGCGATTTGCGAGAGTTCATCGCATCGTTGAACTCTCGGAAAGTTGAATACCTGATCGTCGGGGGCCACGCCGTGGCGTTTCACGGGTACCCACGATTCACGGGCGCCATCGATTTTTTCGTGCGGCCTACCGCTGAGAATGCTCAGCGAATTCTCGAAGTTCTCGGCGCCTTCGGGTTCGGCAGCCTCGAGCTCACGATCGCCGATCTCGTCACTCCCGATCGCGTCGTTCAGCTCGGGCGTCCGCCCAACGGCATCGACATTCTCACCTCGATCTCGGGTGTCAACTTCGACAACGCGTGGCAGGCGCGTGTGCCAGCGTTTCTCGATGGTGAGCCGGTCAGCTTCCTCGGATTCGAGGACTTGCTCCGGAACAAGACTGCATCGAACCGCGAAACGGACCGTGCCGATGTGGCCACCTTGCGGCGCGTCGCGAGCGCCGGGCTCGCCGCAAGGGATCCGAAACCTGCCGAGAAGCAGTAGGTAGCGCGCCGCGAAGCGATCGGGCTCGATGGCGGCCATCAGCCCCGCGGCCGGCGGTCACGGATGTGCCGCCTCGCCCGTGAGCCAGCGGGCGGCGCGGCGCAGGATTTCGGCGTGGGTGGGGTGGGTGTACGAGCCGGCGTCGTTGCCGAGAGCGTCGTGCAGGACGCGGCCGTGGCCGAAGTGGCGCGCCCGGAGCAGCGGATGGTCTGCGCCGTCGCGGGATGAAGTCGCCGGCGGCACGACCTCGCGCGCGCAATCGAGAAAGCCGTCGCATTCATCGAGGATCGTGAAGTCCGCGACGCTGGCAACGATGGGATGATTGCCGCCGCGCACGTGGGCGGCCATCGCGCCGAGTGGCGGATGGCTCGATTGCTGCGAGTCGCAATCGCCGCCCACGATTTCCCGCCACTCGGGCCAATCGTCGAAGCAGATGGCGGCGGTGTGGAGCGCGAGCAGTGCGCGGCCCTGCGCCACGAACTCGCCGAGAGCGCGGCGTGCACACGTTGAATGCGAGAAGCCCCAGGTGCTGCGGTGCGCGGCGTCGTGCTCCTTACGCATCGTCCGGCGATACGCACTCACGGTGAGGAGGTCGATGCTTCCGTCGGCGAGAGTGACCACGGCGCCTTCAAAATCCTCGCGGACGTGAGCGCACACACCCGCTCGGAGCTCCGGAATTCCGGGGTACTCGCGTGGTCGCGGAAGGCAGCGACAACTATCAATAGCGGGGAATTCTGAGTTTCCGCATGTGCGTCGCATGGCCGCGGTGGCCTCTCCTGGGGTAGCCGGCGTCGCAGTCCGACCGGAAACATGCCCGGCACCAGGACGCCTTCGTGATCAGAACCCGAACCAGGCTCGAGACTCCCCCGGCGACTGAACCAGCGTGCTGCATCCATCGTTCGGCAGCAGCGCGGGCACGCGAGTGAGCCGTCGAGCATGGCGAGGTTGACGGTGGGCGGATCGCCGCGCCGGCCCTGCGCTCGACCCTTGGAGCGTCTCAAGCGGAACGCTGTCTTTCTATGATGAGGGGCCAATGCATGCTCCAGATCACCGCTACGAGAGCAAACAAGTGTGAGCGCATGTCATGAGCCTTGCCGACCGTCGGGTGTCTCGACCACAATCGAATCCGAACTCGTCCACTCGGGTTTGCCCCAGTCGCGTGACGCAACAGGCCCTCATGACCCGTGCTGGCTTAAGAGACCGTAGGTGCGTACGTGGGTGACGCGGTCGAGCATTCATCCAGAGCCTCGTTTGCGTCCCCGCCGGCGAGCGCGTCCGATCTGAACGTGCGCGAGGGGGTTTCGTGGGCAAATGCGGCGCGGCGGCTCGAGGAACACATTCAGACGGGTCGAGAGCTGAGGCTGCGACTCATTTCGGACGATGCGGCGTTTGAGTCTGTGAAGCAAGCATTCTGGAGCTGGTCGGAAGCCAACGCTCGCCTGCTCCGCGACATCTTCACGAATCCGCGAATCGCTGATGAGTACGAGCGTACCTACGGAGGATTCGTCTTTCACGCGAGCGATCTTCGCGCATCGATTGATCGAAAGATCGGACTTCTGACCTCCGTTCGGGCAGGACTCGGTAGCGACGTAACGCCAAGTGCTGACGGGAACCCAGTGCCGCGGAATCAGCTAGTCTTCATCGTGCACGGTCACGATCACGAGCCGCGCGAGGCTGTCGCGCGCCTGCTCCGTGAGCTCGAGCTCGTGCCCGTGATTCTCCACGAGCAGGCAACGCAGGGCCGCACGATCGTCGAGAAGCTCGAGCACTATGGCGACGTCGCTTACGCGGTGGTACTTCTGACGCCGGACGACGTCGGAGGGCCCGTCAATCGCGGCCTCGAGGCTCGGGCTCGGCAGAATGTGATCCTCGAGCTTGGCTACTTCGTGGGCCGCCTCGGCCGTCGCAACGTCTGCGCTCTCCACAGGGGTGAGATCGAGCTCCCTTCGGACTATCACGGCATCGTCTACGTACCTTTCGACCCGGAGGGTGGGTGGCGGATGCGACTAGCGACCGAGCTCAGGGCGGCCGGCTTTTCCATTGACATGAATAGGCTTCTGTGAACTCTGCATTGACGATGCGACCCCTGTGACGATGAAACAGAATCCGTACGTTGCAGGGAATCCGGTCGGCGGAGGAGTTGCCTTCGTCGGCCGGATGGACGTTTTTCGGGACGTCCAACGTGTGCTCGAAAACCCAAGCGAGAACGCAATCGTTCTCTACGGTCAGCGTCGGATCG
>CAYUSL010000149.1:6083-10313 GCA_964447125.1 uncultured bacterium
GTGCTCGAAAACCCAAGCGAGAACGCAATCGTTCTCTACGGTCAGCGTCGGATCGGCAAGACCTCGGTGCTGCAAGAGTTGTTGCTCCGACTTCCGGACATCGGTCCTTACCGGACCGTCTATTTCGATCTCCAAGACAAGGCATCCCGCCCACTACCCGAGGTCCTTCACGAGCTTGCCAGCAGCATCGCGGAGCGACTCGGGCTCGAAGCGCCACCGAAGTGGCCGAGCGATCATGCCGATGCCTTTCGGAGCGAGTTTCTGCCGCAAGTACTAGCCAAGCTACGGACCGCTACAGGTGCCACTGCAAAGTCGTCGCTCGTGGTGTTGTTCGACGAGTTCGACGTTCTCGACGAACCGGCACCGCTAGGCGAGATGGGCCACGGCGGCTCAGGCGATGGGCCGACTCGGGGCCATCTGATGGACGGCGCGGGTAGGCACTTTTTCCCCTACCTACGCGGCCTGCTGTCTCTCGATTCCGGGATTCAGTTCGTATTCGTCATCGGCCGCCGCATGGCCGACCTCACGAGCGGCGTTCTCTCCTTGTTCAAGGGTGTCAAGGCGCGCCCCGTTTCCCTACTTTCCGAGGCGGAAACGGGCGAGCTCGTGCGACTTTCGGAGCAGAATGGATCGCTCGCCTGGGACCCTGCGGCGATTGGTGCGATATGGAATGTGACGGGCGGTCACCCATTCCTCACGCAGCAGCTCTGCCAGGAAATCTGGGAGGCGGCTCATCAGGATGAGCCCGGTGACACTCCGATCGTGCGCGCGGCTGACGTCGACGCAGCGATTCCGGTCACGCTGCGAAGCGCCGCGAATGCGCTCGAATGGCTCTGGGATGGCCTTGGCCCAGCCCAGCGGGTGGTGGCGTCTGCACTCGCCGAGGCAGGCGCCCGCCCCATAACTCAGGCTGAGCTCGAGACCCGTCTCCAGGATAGTGGCGTTCGGATCCTCGTAGGCGAGCTTCAAGACGCTCCGAGGATGTTGCGCGAGTGGGATCTGCTTGACGAGCGTAACGGAACCTTCGTGTTTCGAGTCGAGCTCTTGCGTCGCTGGATTGCCGATCGTAAACCACTCGCCCGCGTGCAGGAAGAAATCGACAAGATTCAGCCCGTCGCAGATAACCTGTTCCAAGCAGCCAGCGGTTTTTATCGAGCGGGAAACTTTGCGGAATCAATCGCTCTTCTGAAGCAAGCGATCGGGCTCAACCCAAACCACCTGAGAGCCAACCGCCTACTCGCGGAGCTTTGGTTGGCAGAAGGGAAAGCCGCCGAGGCACGAGAGCTCCTCGAGAGCCTTTATAGATATCAGCCGGCCGCGGCGCGGCCTCGGCTGGTACAAGCACTGCTCCTCGAGGCTCGCACTGCCTCGCTGGAGCACCGCGCCGAGCTCATCAAGCGTGTGCTCGAGCTAGATCCCCATCATCCGGAAGCCCGTGACCAGGTGTTCAAGTACTGGAAAGAGCAGGCCGAGGCCGCAATGGCGCGGGGTGATCTCGACCGAGCTATCGCAGCGTATCAGAATGCCGGTCTGACTTCGGAAGCAGCGGACGTCGAAGCCAAGCGTGCTTCGCAAAGACTCGCTGCGACTCTGCAGCAAATTCGAAAGTTAGAGCGCGAGGAGAAGTTCGCCGACGCATTGCGGCTCGCGAATGTGTTGCATCGTGACTTCCCCGCTGCATCGGAGCTGCCGAATCTGGAGCGACTCGAGCGCAAAACTCAGCTCGCTGGTTGGTACCAGCGCGCTCTACGTGCCCTGAGCGCGGGACAAGCCGAAGCCGCGACCACGCTTCTCGCGGATGTGATTGCGCTCGAGCCGGCGTTTCACGAGGCGCCGCGGTACCTCTATCAGGCGGTCACGGGAATCGACCCCCAAGCTCTTGCAGCAGACCTCGATGTTTTCGAAAAGCGCGTGAAGGATCTCAGTTCGCGTCTGGAAGCCGCACAGGATCACGAGCGTGCGCTGGAAATCGAATTACGCAAGAGTCGTGAAGAGCTCGTTGCTGCAACTGCAACAAAGCGGGGCGTTCGCCGTGGATTCGGCTGTGGGACCGCGCTGGTGGTCGGTGCGGCCTTTCTACTCTTTGCGATTATTGCCATCCCGCAGTTGTTGGGAGCCAGGGAGAAGGCGAGGAATGCAACCTGCGACAACCTCTACGTAGCGTTGAATGGTGAGGCTGCCAACGAGCTCGATTCCGTGCTCAATGGCGGGTCGACGAGGTGCAACTCAACGGGGACTAGTGCCGAGGTTGTCAAGTGCCTGCTGTCACATCATGTCGATGAAGACAATCCGCGAAACCGTAACCAGAAAGCTTACGTCGCTGGTCCCGGAGCAGGAGACTCCTGTCAGGTTTCCGTGAGTTCCCTCGGTCAGCGCGGTGTGTTGTTCGAGCAGGTTTCTTCCCAAGGCAGAAGTGCACGAACCTTCCACGTCATGCTGGACGAATAAATATGTATTCGAATCCGTTTGAGTACGGGAATCCGATCGCGCCGTCTTCGTTCCTCGGTCGACGACAGAGCATTCGCAAGATCGTCGGCAGAATCGTGAATAGAGGTCAGTCGACGGCGGTGGTTGGTGATCCACGGTCGGGCAAGACTTCGCTCTTCAAGTATTTGGCGAGTTCCGACATTCGTGGGTCGATTTTTGGCACCGGCGCGTCGATGGTGCTGATTGGGTACATCGATGCGCAGGTCCTGGGGACCACCTTCTCAACGTCCGACTTCTGGCGGCACGCCCTAAAGCCTCTCGCGGACGCGGTGTCGAGCGGTGTGGCGTCGATGGTCCGGCGCGAGCTCGAGGTATGCGAGCAGAATCGATTTGGAACATTCACTCTGGAGCGCTTGCTGAACGAGGTCCGAGCGGCCGGCCTCCAGATTGTTGTTTTCGTCGACGAGTTTGACGTGCTGCTCGAGCATGCCGAACTGAGCAGCGCCGAGTTCTTCGGCGGGCTTCGTTCCGTGGCTTCCCGGAGTGAAGGAGCACTGGCGTTGGTCATCGGAAGCCGCTTGCCGCTCGGCATCCTCAACACGAGGGCGAAGGGGTTCGCGCGGGGTGGCTCGCCATATTTCAACATCTTTGCGGAGACGACGTTGGGGCCCCTTCTCGAGAACGAGCGCCGCGAGTTGTTGGCGCGCGGCGGAACCCGATTCAGTGACGACGATCGAGCGGCGCTCGTTGAACTAGCTGGTGGGCTGCCATTCCTCCTGCAGGCGGCCGCCGCCGCCCTGTGGGATGCATACGAGGACGGGTCCAACGACCCAATCGATCGCCGTCGTCGGGTCGCGCGCGAGATCTTCCAGGAGCACGATTCGCTCTTTCGGAGCTGCTGGAGCAATTGGTCGCCACTACATCGTATGGCGCTCACAGCGATTGGGCTGGTGACGATCAGCCAACCCGTCCGAGGGCGACCCGCGTTACCGAAGTCGTTCCTCGATCGCGTCGGAGACTATGGTCCGGAGCTGAGGGATTTGGAGACGACGGGGTACGTTGTGGAGGATCAAGAGGCGCCGGGTGGGTTTCGTGTGCAACCTCGGCTCGTGTTGTGGTGGCTGTCGGAAGATCTCATCCGTGCGTCGCGCGCCGACGCGACGTACGACGAATGGCTGCGGGACGAAGAACTGTCCGAGTTTCTCGCGCCACGCGAGCGAGCAAGGATTGCCAGCGTCTTGCGCAGCGCTGCGCACACACTCAATAAGGGTGTCGTGACGCTGATCGACTTGTTTGCCTCTGGCGAAGGGTGACCGCACTCGACACGCCGGGCGGTGTGCCTGCGCCGCCGCTGACCTCAGGCCGGGAGTTCGCGAGTCGGTTGCAACGGGCGCGCCGTGAGACATGGGTGCAGACGGCTTCGGCGATCACAGGGCAGTTGCCCTTCCACGCGATGCTTCGGACCACGCCCCGAGCACTGCGATGGAGGCAGCTCGCGACAGGGTTGCTGTGGGGCGTCTTGCTCGTGGCCGGCGTACCGCTCGTTGCCGAGGTGGCCTTCTTCACGAGTCGAGGCGAGCCGGACACGATCGGTGGAGCGCACGCGGCGACCGCGGCACTGCTGAACATTCACTCGGTAGTGCCGATTCCGGGCAAGGTGCGCAGGTGGCTCGTCGAATATCACGGTGAGGCACTGGGTATGGAGGTCGCGGGCGTGTTCATGCGCTGGTCGATCGAGCATCGAGTCAAGGCCGAGCGCCTCGGTGCCCAACTCCCCCCTGACGATCAGCGGCGACTCGCGGC
>CAYUSL010000149.1:10413-12894 GCA_964447125.1 uncultured bacterium
TTGGCGTAGCTGCGGGCGTCGTGGCCGAGGGCGTCGTAGACCACGCGGCCACGGCCGAAGCGACGCGCCCAGAGCAGCGGATGGTCTGCGCCACCGTGGGATGACGTCACCAGCGGTATGACGTCCGGCATTCGATCGAGAAAGCCATAGCATTCGTCGACGATCTCGAAGTCGGCGAGTCCGGCGACGATGGGATGGTCGCCGCCGCACACGTGCACGGTCATCGGGCCCAACGGCGGGTGGCTCGATCGCTGCCAATCCCACGCGCCGCCCACGATTTCGCGCCACTCGGGCCAATCGTCGAAGCAGATCGCGGCGGTGTGGACGGCGAGCAATGCGCCACCCTGCGCCACGAAGTCGCGCAGCGTGCGGCGAGCATCCACGGCGAGGGAGAACGCCCAGGCGTCGCGGTGTGCGGCGTAGCGCTCGGCGTTCATGCGCCAGCGCAGCACGTTGACGGTCACCATGGCGAAGGCGCCACGCGTGAGCGCAGCGATCCCTTCCTCCAGGTCCTCGGTGACCGTCGAGCGCACCCCGGCATCCGCGAGAATTGCGCGGAGCGCCGGAGTGGTCTCGTGGAAGGGGTGCGAGATGCCGCCGGAGAGGAGCAGGTTTTCGACGGGTACGGACGGCCCGCCGTCCGCGCCGCTCATCGCGCGGTTCCGCCGAACACCACGGGATAGGCACCCCAGTTGGCGCGCGCGGTCCTGGTGTCGGCTACGGGCGGGCTCGACGCATCGGGTCGTGCACCTGCGTCGAGAAGCATCTTCACGAGCACCGGGACGCTACCGTAGAGGTGCTCGGCGGGATCGGTGTCCGCGCGTGGCACCAGTCCGCCGTCGAGGTCCTGGCCGAGGCAGGCGTGGATGCCGGTGCCGAAGGTGAGACCGAAGGGCTGCACGTCCTCGGAGAGCTGGCGGTCGGGGTTGAACTCCGCGGCGTCGTCACCGAAGACCGCACGGTCCTGATTGGCGGCCATGAGGTCGAGCACCACGCGGTCGTCGGGGCCCAGGGCAGCGCCGCTCGGCGCGTGCGCCGGGCACACCGCGCGCCGCCACGCCACCGGGCTGGCTGGGTGGAGCCGCATGCTCTCGTGGACGCAGCGCTGCAGGAAAAACGGCTCGCGTGCGATGCGCTCCCAGCCCTCGGGGTGCGCGGCGCACCACGTGAAGATCTCGTGAAGGGCGTGGGTCATCGAGTTGGCGGTCGAGTGCGCGCCAGCCTGCAGGTAGAACGCGACCTCGCGCCGGATGACGTCCTCGCCGAGGGCGAGCTTGTCGTCGTTGCGGAGCAGCACGGTGAGGACGTCGCGGGGCAGCTCGCTCTCGGGCAGGCGGCCCGCGACGCACTCCGCGATGAGCGCGCGGCGCCGGTCGATCGACCGCAGCAAGAACCGCTCGTCGAGGTGGCGTAGCGCCTCGCGCACCTCGGCGCGCACCACCTCTTTGTCACGGGTCGAGTGCACGAGCGTCGCGCCTTCGCTGAACGTCATGACCAGCGCGAGCAGCGCCTCGGTCTCCTCGGGGGTCTGCTCGACGCGATCGAGCCCGGCGAAATCCGCGGTGAGGTTCATGGTGATGCGATAGCCGAGCGCCACCAGATCCGCGCGGCCCGCGGCCACGAAGGGCGCCATCGTCCGGGTGGCGAGCGCCGGAATCACCTCCCGCTCGTAGTAGCGGAACACGTCGCGGCGGAAGAGCCGATTCTCCAGCCGGCGGCGCGCGCGGTGCGCTTCGCCGTGGAGGTTGAGCAGCACGTCCGCCATCACCACCGCGCCCTCGTCGTAGAGCGACTGGGCGAGGTCGGGATGGCGGAAGGCGCGCGCGACTTCGTCGAAGCGGGTGAGGGTCACCGTGCTCATGGCGATCGCTCGCCTCCGTAGGCGCGCTCCCAGGTGAGCAGCTCGTGCGAGTAGAGGACCACGCGCTCGCCGGCGACGCGGCCGCGCTCGGGCCATGGACGCGTGAGGTCGATCGAGCGCCCGCCGGCGAATACGTGGCGCAGGCGCAGGCGCTCGCCGAGGATGCGCACGTCGGCGAGGGGGTCGCCGTCGACCACGATCACGTCGGCCAAGCGCCCGGCCTCGATCGTGCCGACCTGGCCTTCGCGCTTCAGTGCCCGCGCACCGTTGCGGGTGGCGCAGGTGATCGCTTCGAGCGGTGTCATCCCGAGGTGCTTCACGAACACCTCGAGCTCACGGGCGTGCCAGTGGCCGTAGGGCGTGAGCGAGAAGCCCGCCTCGGAGCCGGTGAGGAAAGGCACGCCGGCGTCGTACGCTTTCCGCAACATCACGCTCGACTCGGCGATCTCGCGCCGGAAGAGATCGATCACGAACGGATCCGCGCCCACCTTGGCGCCGAAGTCGGCGAGGTTGGCTTGGAACGTGAGGGTCGGCGCGATGGCCGCACCCGAGCGCACCACCGCGTCGAGCGCCTCGTCGTCCATGAAGGTGGCGTGGAGGATGAGGTCCACGCCGGCGCG
>CAYUSL010000150.1:0-12860 GCA_964447125.1 uncultured bacterium
CTAACGCCGGTCGCAGCCACAGACTTGGACCCGCTCCGCGGTAGCGCAGCAATCGGTACCAACGACCGCGTCATCCCCGACCGCTGGCGCGTCGCACACCCATCGCTCCCCCGCGACGAAAAGCCGCGGCCTCGCCAGACTTGCGCACGAGCGCCGGGACTTGCGTCGTCGACTCCGGCCGCCCGCGCCTTTCTGATCCACTGAACACCATCCGCGGAGAGGACGCTCGAGCGATGTCCGAGCTGGCAGAACCGAGCACCAGCGACGCCGCGTCGCCGACGCGGGCACCCGTCGGCCGGCGGATCGAGGACCTGGGCGCCCGCATCTCGGCGCGTTTCGCGATCGGCGAGGACGTCGATGCGGCGATCGCGGCGAGCCTCGCCGACCTGGGGCAGCATCTCGGTGCCGGGCGCGTGACGATCTTCCAGCTCCGCGCTGGCGGGGAGTGGATCGACGCCACCCACGAGTGGCACCGCGACGACGTCGCAGCCGCGCTCGGCCTCCATCAGAATCTCGCGTGCACGGACCAGGCCTGGTGCATGCGGCAGATCGGGGCGCGAGGGTTCGTGCGAATCCCCTCGGTCGTCGACCTGCCCACCGAGGCATGCCTCGAGCGCGAGCAGCTCGCGGCCTGCGGAGTCGATTCGTTGGTGGCCATGGCGGTGCCGATCGGCGGCCAGGTCGGCGGCATCATCCGCATCGACAACCCCACGGAGAAGAGCCTCCAGTGTGAGCGCACGCTGGCGCTGGCGCGCCATGCCGCGCACGTGATCGGACTGGCGCTCGCACGGCGCCGCACCGAAGCCGAGCTGCGCGAGCACGTCCGGCTCGACGAGCTCGTGCTCGGCGCTGCAGCCGCCTTGCTCGATGCGACGCCCGAGGGGGTCGACACGGCCATCGAGGGCATCCTCCGCGAGCTGGTCGCGGCTCTCGGTGCCGACCTCGGCTACGTGCTCGATCACGCCGCAGATGCACAAGAGCGCGCGATGAGCCACGTGGCGCGCGCAGCCGGTGTCGAGGCGGAACGCACGCCGGACCCACGCGATCTCGATTGGCTCGCCATCGAGACCGCAAGCGACGACGAGGTTGCGACGCGCCGCAGGGCGGAATCTGCGCAGCTCGCCGCCGCGCGTGGTGCCGCGCACCAAGCCCTGGTCGCCACCTTCCGGCGCGACACGGTTCGGCGCGCAGCACTGGTCCTCGAAGCACACGCTTCGTCGCGCCATTGGGGACAGGACATCCGAGCGTCGCTGCGGATCGTGGCAGGCATGATCGCCGCCGCGCTTCGCCGCACCGATGCCGTGCGCGCGCTGCGCGAGAGCGAGGCGCGCTTCCGCTTGCTCACCGAATCCGCGCACGACGCGATCGCCGAGTTCGACGCCTCGGGCGTCTGCCTCTACGCCAATCGTCGGCATCGCGACATCCTGGGCATCGCGCCCGAGCAATTGGTCGGTCGGCCACTGCTCGACTTCTCGCATCCGGAGGACCACGAGCCCGTCGCGGCCCAATTCCTCGGAGCGCGTCAGCGCGGCGCAGAGGCCAAAGTCTCGATGCGCTTTCGCGACTCGCGCGGCGGGTATCGCTGGTTCGACACCGTCGGCACCTGGTTCACGGCAGCCAACGGCGAAGCGCGCATCGTCACCATCTCGCGCGACGTCACCGACGCCCGCATCGGCGAGGAGGAGCTGAGGCGCAGCGAGGCCCTGCGGCGGGCGATCACGGACAGCTCGATCGACATGATCACGGTCGTGCGTCCCGACGGCACGATCGCCTTTCAGAACGCCGCCGCAACGCGCACCCTCGGCTACGTCCTCACCGAGCTGGGCGAGACCAGGGTCGAGCAATTCGTCCACCCGGACGATGTGGAGCGCGCGTGGAGCGGCATCCAGGAGTGCGTGGCGCACCCCGGCCACCCGGTGCTTGCCGAGCTGCGCGTGCGCCACAAGAACGGCGACTGGCGCAACGTGTCGGCGATGGCCGTCAATCTCATCGGCGACCCCGGCGTGGACGGCATCCTGATCATGTCCCGCGACGTCACCGAGCAGCGCCAGACCGAGCGAGCGCTCGAACGTCGCGAGGACGAGCTGCGTCAAGCGCAGAAGATGGAAGCCATCGGCCGCCTCGCCGGCGGTGTCGCCCACGACTTCAACAACATGCTCTCGGTCGTGCAATGTCACACCGACATGCTGCTGGCCGATCTCCCCACGGACGATCCGATGCGCGAGGGGATCGTGTCGATCCGCGATGCCGGCCAGCGGGCCGCGGCGCTCACGCGCCAGCTCCTGGCGTTCAGCCGCAAGCAGCCATTCGCACCTCGGGCGATCGACGTCTCGGGTGTCGTGATGTCGGTGTCCAGGATGCTGAAGACGCTGATCGGGGAAGACGTCCGATTGACCGTGACTCCCGCCCACGACTTGCCCACCGTGATGATCGACGTCGGCTATCTCGAACAGGTGCTGATGAATCTCGCCGTCAACTCCCGGGACGCGATGCCACAAGGCGGAGAGCTCAGGATCGAGACGGAAGCCGTCACGGGAGATCACGGCGATGGCGCACCTCCGGCAGCAGGCGCGTGGGTGCGGCTTTCGGTGATCGACACCGGCTGCGGCATGGACTCCGACACGCTGCAGCACGCGTTCGAGCCCTTCTTCACCACCAAGCCCCGCGACAAGGGCACGGGGCTCGGGCTGGCCACCGTTTACGGCTTCGTCAAGCAGAGCGGGGGCGAGATCAAGGTGGCCTCCCAACCGGGGCGCGGAACGCGCTTCGACGTCTACCTACCCGCCGCAGATGATCGCGGCGACGCGCCCGAGGATGCGCCGACACCCGCGCCGGTGGTGCGCCGAAGTGATCAGACTCTTCTCCTCATCGAGGACGAACCGACGGTGCGCGAGATCGCCGCGCAAGTCCTCGAGTCCGCCGGGTTTCAGGTGTTGCAGGTCGGCAGCGTCGCCGAGGCCACGGCCACCATCGCGGCGACACACGCAACGCCGTCCCTGGTGGTGAGCGACGTGGTGCTTCCGGACGGCAGCGGCGTGGACGCCGTGCGCGCCGCACGCCGTCGCTGGCCGAGCCTCCGCGTGCTGCTGATGTCCGGCTACTTCGACGACATGCTCGATGCACGCGGTCTCGACGAGCTCGATGCGACGCTCCTCGAGAAGCCGTTCAACCCGACCGCGCTCTTGCGGGCGGTCCACGACGTGCTGAGCGGGACCACCTCGGAATCGAGCGCCGCTCCCCGCTGGCCGACCCGCTGACCGCGGCGTTGCGCCCTGCTGCCGACGCGACGCGGCAAACGCCTGCGATCGCCGCAAGCAAACCCTTGCGAGGGTGGTCGTGGGCCGTGCAAGATGGCGCCCGCACGGCAAAAATCACGAGTCACGGAAACTACTCATGGTCGATCTCGACAAGATCGTGGCGTTGCTCGACGACCCCGCCAGCGAACGCCGGGTTGCCGCGGCCATCGTCCTCGGCGCGCTCCGCCCCAAGAGCGCTGCAGTGGTCGAAGGCCTCCTCGGCCTGCTCGAAACGGGCGAGCCCGCGGCGGTGCGCCACGGGCTGGACGCGCTCGGCGCGCTCGGCGCGCGCAAGGCCGCGCCCAGCATCCTGCCATTACTGACGTCGCGGGACGGCGACGTGCGCGACGCGGCGGAGCGCGCGCTGGTGGCCATCGGCGAGGCCGTGGTCCCGCTGATTCGCGAGCGCATGGAGGACGCGAGCCCAGAGGAGAAGCGGGCGCTCAACCAGGTGCTGGCCGAGATGGGCGGCGCCGAAGCGTTCTCGACGCTGCTCACGGGCATCCTCGCGTCCGAGGGCGATCCCCAAGCGGCCCTGGCGGCGCGCCAACAGGTGCGCGCCGCGGACGCCGCGCTGCGGAAGAAATACCTGGCGCAGACGGAGCGGTTTCTAGCGGAGCAACGCAAGGGCGGCGAGCATCCGGGGGCCGTGGCCGCAGCCATCAAGGTGTTGGGGTTTCTCGAGGACCCGAGAGCGGTGGCAACGCTCTTGGCCTTCGCGCAGGCAGCCGACCAACCGCCCGTGGTTCGAAAGGAAGCCATCATCGCGCTGCGCTTCGCGCTGCAGACCGGGCGGGCGCCGTCGACCGACGTGGTGAACGCGCTGGTGAGCGCGGCGCTCGCAGAGGATCGCTCGCTGGCCCAGACTGCGCTCTTGACGCTGGGCGGCCTCGAGTTGGACGCACAGCAATCGCAACGCATCCAGAAGCTCGCCGAGCATCCCGACTTCGAGCGTGCCCGGCTGGCGATCGAGCATCTCGGGCGCCAGCGCACCGCGCCGGCCGCGCGAGTGCTGGCCCAGCTCGTCGAGCATCCCGATCGGCGTCGCGCGGACCTGGCCGTGCAGATGTTGGCCAGCAAGCCCGACGCCACGGACACGCTCGCGCGAGCGTTGATCGCCAGCGAGGACGCCGAGCGCGCGCGCTTCATCGCCAAGGCGCTGGCACCGCAGGTGCGCGATCTCGGCGCAGCGCTCAAGAAGCAGCTCCGCGCCGAGGGGCTCGCGCGGCTCGCCGCCGGCGCCGCCGGCGCCGAAGCACTGCTGGATGCCGCACGCATGGCCGATCCGGGCGCGTGGCTCGACGACCTGCGCGCGCTCGCCGCCAAGCAGCGCAAGGCCCAGAAACACGAAGAGGCGCTGCGCACGCTCGGTGTGCTGTGCCGCAGCGACCAGGCCACCGACGACGACCGCTACCAACGCGCTGCACTCGAGCTCAAGCGCGCCCACCACGATCGCGCCACCGGCGCGCGCGCCCACGACCCGTCGCTCTCGACGCTCGGCCAGTTGCTCGCTCGCGGCTTCGACGTGGGCACGGCGTTGCGCAAGGACAAGTCTCTGGGGCTCGAGGAGCTCTATTACGTCGGATTCCACTTCACCGAGCGCGGCCAGCCCCTCGGCATCGAGCTGCTGCAAGCGGTCGTCGAGCGCGCAGGCCGTAGCAAGCTCGGCAAGATGGCCAAGAACAAGCTGGCGTTGAGCGCGGATTGACCGGCCGAGAGAGCGCCGTGCGTTTCTCGAGGCATGCCCGAGCGAGCGACGTGAGCTCTGGGACGGAAGCGAGGATCGCGGCGCCCACCGCGGCGGACGATCTCCTGGCGCTGCATGCCGCCGCGGGCGTCCCATGAAGCTCTCGCAGAAGACCCTGGTCGCGATCGGCTTGCCGCTGGTCGCGCTGGTGGCGCTGCTCTTCGTGCTGTCGCGCGAGACCTTGCTCGAGAGCTACACCCAGTTCGAGATCCGCGACACCGAGCGCGACGTGGACCGCGCGCTCAGCTCCATCCACGAGTACGTCGGCAAGATCCAGAGCCACCTCACCGATTGGGCGGCGTGGAGTGCGACCTACGAGTTCATGCAAGACCGCAACACGGCCTACCTCGCGGAGAACATCTCGGGCGGCCTCACGCTGCACGACCTCGGCATTCATTGGATGGCGTACGTCGCCCCCTCCGGTGAGATCGCGTTCTCACGGGCCATCGATCCCGCGCGCGCGCCCCCCGAGATCGTCGACTTCCCGGCAGGCGTATTGCCGCACTTGATGCCCGGCCAGCGGCTCGTCGCGCACGCGGCGAGCAGCGACCAGGTGATGGGATTCCTGCTGGTGCCCGAGGGCGTGCTCGCCGTGGCGTCACAGCCGATCCTCACCACCAGCCACGAGGGTCCGATCCGCGGTGCTTTGGTGTGGGGTCGCTTCCTCACCGAGCGCGACGTGGCGGAGCTGGCGACGCTCACCCATCTCCATCTGCGAGTCCACCGCCTCGGCGACCCGACGATGCCCGCGGACATGGAGCGTGCCGCAGCCGAGCTGATCGCGTCGCCAAGCGGCGACGGTGGCCGGGTCGCAGTCGTGCACGCGCTGAACGACGAGACCGTGGCCGGCTACGCGCTGATCCGCGACATCGATGGCAAGCCGGCGCTGGCCGCCCGCGTGGACGCGCCACGTGCGCTCTTCCAGCAAGGCCGAGCCAGCATCCGCGCGTCGTTCCTTTGGCTGCTCGCGTGCGGCGCAGTCTTTGGCGTGGTGCTGGTGGTGGTGATGCAAAGGTTGGTGCTCTCGCCGATCACACGTCTCGCCAGCGAGCTGGAGGCGATCGGCGCCGGCGGTGACCCCGCGAAGCGCGTGACCGCGGTCGGCCACGACGAGATCGCACGGCTTGCGAGCTCGGCCAACCGCATGTTGTCGGACCTGGAGCGAAGCCAACGACGCACCGAAGAGCGCGAGCGGTATTTCCACGCGCTCATCGATCAAACCTCCGACGTCATCGCCGTGACCGGAGTGGATGCGCGCATCCGTTTCATCAACGAGGCGGTGCGGTCTGCGTTCGGCTACGAGCCGCAAGACCTCGTGGAGCGCAAGGCGTTCGAGTTCGTCCACCCCGACGACAAGCACGTCATCCGCGAGCTCTTCGCCCAAGGCATCGAACCCGGCACCACGGCTGCACGCGACTTCCGCTTCCGCCACAAGGATGGGAGCTGGCGCTACGTCGAGGCCGCCGGACGGCTGCTGCTCGACGATCCCGCCGTGAACGGCGTGATCGTCGCCGTCCGCGACATCACGCGCCGTCGGGAAACCGAGGAAGAGCTGCGCCATGCCCGCGTCGCTGCGGAGGCGGCCAGCCGCGCCAAGTCGGCGTTCCTGGCCAACATGAGCCACGAGCTGCGCACCCCGCTCAACTCGATCATCGGGTTCTCGGACCTCTTGCAGGAGCAGACGTTCGGCCCGCTTCTACCCAAGCAACTGCGCTACGTCGGCAACATCCTCACGAGCGGCAAGCACCTGCTCCAGCTCATCAACGACATCCTCGACCTCTCGAAGATCGAGGCCGGGCACATGAAGCTCGACCTCGGGACGCTCGAGGTCGCCGCGGTGCTCGAGGACGTGCGCGGCATCGTGCACGCACTGGCCGAGAAGAAGAGCGTGATGCTGGAGGTCGACGTGGCGCCGGCCATTCCGACGTTGCGCGCCGATCCGGCCAAGTTCCGCCAGGTGCTCTACAACCTGCTCTCGAACGCCATCAAGTTCACTCCCGAGGGCGGCGTGGTGCGCACCTCGGCGCGGCTCGCGGGCGATGCCCACGGTGCCCCGACGCGTGGCGACGAGCCCGCCGAGTTCGTGTGCGTTGCGATCGCGGATTCCGGGATCGGCATCCGCCCCGAAGACCGCACCCGGCTCTTCCGCGAGTTCGAGCAGCTCGATTCAGGCTACGCACGCCAGCAGCAGGGCACGGGGCTCGGGCTCGCGCTCACCAAGCGGCTGGTCGAGATGCACGGCGGGGAGATCGGATTCGAGAGCGAGGGCGAGGGACGCGGAACCACGTTCTCGTTCACGCTCCCGATCGCCGGGCCACGCGCGGCACCGCAGCCGGCGCCGCGCCGCGCCGACGAGCCCAAGACCGCCCAGATCGTGGGGCCCAACTCGCCCTTGGTGCTGGTGGTCGAGGACGACGTGACCTCGGCGGCGTTGCTCAAGGAATGCTTCACGATCGCCGGTTACCGGGTGATCCACGCCGCGGACGGCCCCACGGCGATCCGCCTCGCCACCGAGAAACAGCCACGTGCCATCACCCTCGACATCATGCTTCCCGGCATGGACGGCTGGACCGTGCTCAAGGCCTTGAAGAGCGCGCCCGAGACGGAGTCGATCCCCGTGCTGATCGTGTCGTCCACCGAGGACCACGAGCTGGGATTCACCCTCGGCGCAACCGATTGCCTGGTGAAGCCGACCGATCATCGCCGCATCCTCGAGATTCTGCGCAACGTCGTCGGGCCTGAGCCGGCCCCGGGTTACGAGGTGCTGGTCATCGACGACGACCCCGCGCTGGTGTCGCTGCTCGAAGACACGCTCGGCTCGCACGGGTATCGCGTGAGCGCTGCACCGGACGGTATCCGCGGCATGGAGATCGCCGCGCGCAGGCCACCCGATGCCGTGATCCTCGACCTCATGATGCCCGGCTTGAGCGGGTTCGACGTCGTGACGCGCTTGCGCGAGCGTAGCGAATCGCGCGATCTTCCCATCGTCATCTACACGGTGAAGGATCTCACTCCCGAGGAGCGCACTCGCCTCATGAGCCAGGTGCAAGCGATCGCCATCAAGGGCCGGCCGGCGGATCTTCTGGACGTGCTACGCCGGATGGGGCTCGGCGTGGATCGAGCCCAGCCTTGAGCGAAACGTGTTCGGGATTCTCGCGACTCGTAGAGGGTCGAAGCGGCACGCGTCGGCGGCGCATCGGCCGGTAGTGCGGGCCCGCTCGGGGTGAGGCCCAGCGGAGGTCGCGCTCTACGCGGGGCGGGGGGCTCGAAAGCTCCCCGAGACAACAGCAGCGACGAGGAATGCGGATGGCGGGGGAGAAGGTATTGCTGGTGGAGGACCAGCCACTCAATCGTGAGCTGGCCACCGATCTGTTGGAGATCGCGGGGTTCACGGTCTGCCAGGCAGACTCGGGCGAGCGCGCGATCCAGGTCGCGCGGGCCGAGTCACCGCAGATCATTCTGATGGACATCTCGCTGCCCGGCATGGACGGGCTGGCAGCCACCCGCATCCTGCGCGCGGACCCACGGTTCAAGGCCGTGCCGATCGTGGCGCTCACGGCGCACGCCATGAAGGGGGACGAGGACCGCGCACTCGGGGCCGGCTGCGACGGCTACATCACCAAGCCCATCGAGACGTCGTCGTTCGCCAGGTGCGTGCGCGAAATCCTGGCCCGCGGTCGGGCCGCGTGAGCGCGCCGACCAACCCGCCCCCCCACATTCCCGGGTCGCAATTGCTTCCCTGGGTACCGGGGCAGCCCTTCGACGCCGCGACCGAGCGGATCTTTCGGGATCGCCGCATCGAGCGCGCGCTACCGGTGATCCGGTTCGCGTGTGTGTGCGCATGCGTGATCTTCGCGTCGTTCTTCCTCCGCGATCGATACCTGGCACCCGATCGTGAACGCGTCACGCTCGCGATTCGCGTCGTGGCGTGCGTGTTCTATCTCGGCATGATGCGAGTCTCGCGCATGGAACGGCTGCGCCCGCTCATACCGCGCTTCGTGCCGGTGGCGGCTGGCGCGGGCTCGGTATTCGTGTCGATGCTCTGCGCCACGCTGCCCAACGGCTTCGACATCGGTATCGGCGGTCCGCTGCTGGTGGTGATGGCTGCCCCCGCGGTCTCGCCGTCGGCGCCGGCGGCGATCGTCACCTGCTTGATCGGGGTGGTGGTGCCGAACGTGGCGATGGTGATGAATCGCGACGGCTGGCTCACGATCTTCAGCACCAACCACTACCTCGTCATGGGAGCGGCTCTGTCGATGGGGATCGCGATCCTGGTCGAGCGCGACGCGCGACGCGCCTTCCGCCTCGAGCTCGAGCTCGAGACCGCCGCCACCACCGATTCGCTCACCGGTGTGTTCAACCGGCGACGCGTGCTGGAGCTCGCCGAAGCGGAGGTGGCCCGCGCGCGCCGTTACGGCCACGCGCTGTCGGTGGTCATGTTCGACCTCGACCACTTCAAGCAGATCAACGACCGTCACGGCCATTGGGGCGGAGATCACGTGCTGCGCGCGTTTCCAGTGCGGCTCGAGAAACACCTCCGTCGCAACGATCTCCTGGGCCGCCTGGGCGGTGAGGAGTTCGTGATCGTGCTCCCCGAGACCGATCGCACCGCTGCGGCTGCCGCCGCAGAGCGCGTACGCGCAGCGCTTGCCGCGGAGACGATTCCCGTCGGCAATTCCGCCGTCACTCTCACCTTGAGCGCCGGCTGCGCCGAGCTCGGCCCCGAGGATCTCGGCTTCGACACCCTGCTGCGCCGCGCCGACGCGGCGCTCTACGCTGCGAAGCACAGCGGGCGCAATCGAGTCGAGCTCGGGTGAGTGGGCGGATCTTTCCGGGGGGCTTTTCAAGCCCCCCGCCCAGCGCGGCAAAGCCGCGCTGGCTCCGACCCCCGAGTCACTCGCGAGGCTCGCGCGGCGCTGCTGGCGCCGGGAGTAATCGACGGCATGCGTGGAGACCGTTGCGCAGCTCGGCTGGTGGGCCGTCGGTCCCTCTACGGCCCCGCCGTATCGATCGCGCACGAGCAGGGCTTCTCAGGCCCCCCTGCCGGGATGAGCGACGAAGCCGCTCTGCTCCAGAAGCCGGAAGTGGAAATCCGCTGCGCGCTCGAGGCCCCCGTTCGATAGCTTGTCCAGCGTGTCGTGATCGGTGTGGTAGTAGGGCGGCGCCTGGATCAACGAGAAAGTCGGCAGGCGGTCGCACACCACCAACAGATCGCTGATGCAAGCGTGCGCCACCGCCGGCGCGGCCGGCATCAACCCCGACTCCTTCACCAACTCCGGCAGCGCTGCTTCCAGCGCGGGCCACGGCGTGGGGCCGAGAAACGCCTGGCGCCGGTCATCGAAGCTCGCAGGCCAGCCGGCGCTCACGCCTTCGCTACCGGCGACGGCATCGGTGTGCTCGATCAGAACGATCCCCGCGAGTCCCGCGAAGCGGGCAGGATCCTGAGCTCGAAATGCGCGCATGCCAGCACCACCGTCGTGGTGCGCCGCGAGTCCTACCAGCACGAAGCTCGCGGTGCGCGCACCCGTTCGGCGGGCTGCGTGGATCCTTCGCGCCAGGGCCACCAGTGTCGCGAGCCCGCTGGCGTTGTCGTTGGCACCGCTGAAGAAGCTGTCGAGGTGGCTCATCACGGCGACGGTCGCGGGGATCTCGCCGGCGACGTACGCGACCACGTTGACCGCCGGCCACGTGTCGCGGGCAGCCGACTCGACCCGACCGGTGAGCTCGACTCCGCTCGACGCCGCCAGCCGGGCGCCGTCGTCGCCGTCGACGCAGAAGGCCGGGATGGGCCGGCGCCCGTCGGGAAAGACCGAATCGGCGAGCGCGAAAGCCTTGTCGACGGGAGCCACGATTCGCCACACGCCAGGTGGTGTCGGCAGCGAGAAGACGAAGCCGCCGGCACCGGCCTCCACCGCACGCTCGTAAAGCTTGCCGTCGCGCACCGAATTCAGCGCGGGCGTGCCTTTCATGGTCGCAGCGACGTAGGCCCAGCTCCCGCGTGCACGATTCCAGTCCGAATCGCTCGCGATCCCGATCACGGGTGCCGCGATCGGCGCTGCGGGGAAACGAGCGTCGACGGGCGCGGGCATGGCGCTCGCGAGTGGCTCGCCGCCCGTGAGCACGAGCGACCAGCGCTCGGGCCGATACGCGTGCAGCTCGAAGTGCTCGAGCACCACGCGATCGGAGTGCGGACCCAAGGCTGCGGCGAGTAGCTCGCCTGCTTCACGCTCGGCGGGGGATCCGCCGAGACGACCCCAGAGACGCTCGGGGGAGCGGTCGCGCTCCGCGATCGTGACGAAGCGACCCGCCAGCTCCCGCAGCTCGTCGGGAACACCGTCGGGCGTCGCTCGTGCGAATACGTCCCCGCCCGCGTACTTGCCGATGGGGAGCGTGCCCGTGCACGCCGATGCGCCGAGGGCGGCAACGGCGCCGAGAAACGAGCGTCGCGAGCGTGCGTTCAGACGTTGCCCTGAACCCACCGGGTGAGCGCCTGCTGGTGGTGGAGGATCGCCGATTCGTACTGATGGAAGACGTGCTCGGGCGTTCGGCCGCTCCGCACCCCCTGCTGGAAGAGGTGCAGGATTTGGACGTCTTCGTGGAGGATGTAACGCGACGCCAGCCAAGTGGCGTAGGCACGCAACCATTCGAGCCCGCGCGCGCCGCGACGTTTGAAGAAGACGTAGCGAAAGCGGCAGCGCTGGGCGTCGATGGGGAAGGTCTGGAAGATCGTCAGGTGGTAGGGCAACACGTTCATCAACGTGTTGGGGAAGATCAGATACTTGTGGATGCAGTCGTACTCGACGTCACTGTACGGACCGCCGCGCGACGTCAGCAGGTCCAGCCGACGGCGCCACTCGTAGGCCGCGATCGGCAGCGTCTGGCGCGTGTGATCGCCGTACGCCCGGAGCTCGGGACGCGTGGCGACGTGCTTGTCGATGGTCTGATGATGAACGGTGGGTGCGTGGTAGTACTCGGTGGCGTTGTCCAGCACCGCCTTCCAGTTGACCGGCAGCTCCCACGTGGCGTCCTGGATCGGCACCATCTCTTCCAGCCGGTAGTGCGCGACTTCGCGATCGATGCCACCCAAGGTGTCCGCGAGCGCCGGCGCCTCGGGATCGAGGTTGATCCACACCTGTCCCGCGAAAGTCTCGGCACGGACCGGCACCAGGTCGAGCCGCGTGCGATCCAGGGACTTGAACCCCGCGCCTTCGGGCACCTCTCGCAGCCGCCCATCGTGGCCGTAGATCCAGCCGTGATACGCGCAGCGCAGGTGCGCCGTCTTGCCTGCCGTGCAGGCGAGACGCGTGCCCCGATGCCGGCAACTGTTGTGGAACGCACGCACCACGCCGTGCTCGTCACGAGTGACGACCAGCGATTCACCAAGCTCGTCGAAGAGCGCATGGCTCCCCGGCTCGCGAATGCTGCTCTCGGGACAGGCCACCGTCCACGCGCGCCGAAAGATGCGTTCGCGCTCGAGCGCGAGGAACGCGGGGTCGCAGTAACGCGCGGCCTCGGCTGCGCGTGAGACCGCGGTCGCGCCGGGCTCGGGAGCCACGCTCACGCTCGCGGCGTTCGACATGTCCTGAAAATCCGCTCAGCCCGCGCGTCGCCTTCGAGCAGCACGGTTCACCTCCCGAACCTTGTGCTTCGCCACACGCTCCACGTCCGCCGCCGTGAGCTCGATCCCACGCAGCCGCGAAAACACGCGCGCCACGTAGCGCGACGAGATGCCGCGCTTACCGAGCAGGATCATCGACACGACGTCGGCATCCGAGATGTGGGGCATACCGTTCGGGCTCATCGGTTCCGCGCGAGGG
>CAYUSL010000151.1:0-12854 GCA_964447125.1 uncultured bacterium
ACGATCTCACGACCCGAGCCGCCAACCCGGCGGATGTCGAGATCGAAGCGGCCGTTGCCGAACGCGAGCCCGTGCCAGGTGTCGTGGTCCCACTCGGGGGGCAGGTGCGGCGCGAGCCGCGCACGCCCGAGCACCACGTCGGGTTCGTAGCCGGTGAGATGGGTGACGAGCGCGTTCCCCACGATCCCGGACTCCCAGCTTCGGTAGCGCGCCGAGGTGTCGCCCACGATCCCGATCGGCTCGCGCACCACCTGCAGATGCGTGTAGTCGTCGACGATCACCGCTTCCTCGGTGAAGCCGGTGGGCGTGGGCAGCTCGCGCCAGCGGCGAAACGCCTCGTCGGCGATGGGGTGAAACATGCGATCGAGATTCACGAGCCAGTACGCGTGGCTCATGCCGGTTTGCACACCCAGTTCCACCCGCGTGAAGAGCAGCTTGAAGGCGGCAGGCAGCGGCGTGACGAGCGTGCCGTTTGGCCGGCCGAGCGCGGCGAGCACGGACTCGAAATTGCTCACGACCTCTGGATCGTCGGCGTCGGAGATGTCCAGCCAGAGCGGCATGGTGCTCACGTCCTCGTAGGGACGCGGGTCGGGCGCGCGCGTGGCGGTGCTCGCCTCGATCGCCCACCGACCGAGATCGGGCATCCAGAACACGTCGTCCAGGCAGCGCTGGACGTCGGCGGCGAGTGCCGAGAGATCGGCAGCGTCGTCGCTGCGCCCGGTGCGGCTGGCGACGGCAGCGAGGTAGCGCGCCGCACGGATCATCGCGTACGACGAGTACGCGGAGAGCGTCGACTCGTCGGGCTCGGCGAGCGGGTTCTGTCCGAAGCTCGCCTCCTTCACGTCCTCGAAGGTCTCGTCGCCCGAGTAGTACTGCAAGCATCCGTCCACGAATTGCTGGCCGTGAAGCGCGTGCCAGAGCATGTCGAAGCGCTCATCCGCGAGCGTGTCGTCGCCGGTGGCGCGCTCGTACGCTTCGTACTCGAGGACCACGAAGCTCGGCCCCTCGGCACGGGTGCGCCAGGTGTAGGTCGGTAGCCGGCGCCAGTCGGGAGGCGCAGGCAGATCCGAGAGGTCCTGGTCGGCGGGCAACGCGTTGGCGAGATCGCCGTTTCGCACCGCGGCGCCGTATTGGTAGTCGAGCATGTCGCGGAAATCGTCCGCGAGACCGATGCGTGGATAGAAAATCGCGGGGCCATGGGTGTCGCGAAGCCACGTGTAGGCGTACTGGCTCATCTGGCTGAGGGCACCGGTGGCGGCCTGGTTGACCTTGATCGCCAGCACCTGGGCATCGAAGAGGTCGTCGAAAGCCGGATCCGGCGTCTCGACGCGGGTGGCCTTGCCGAACCAGTCGCGCCACCACGCGAGCGTGCCGTCGAGGAGCGGATCGAGGCCGTCTGCGGCGATCGCATCGAGCACCGGCTCGGGACCGCCGTCGCCGATCACGAAGGCCAAAGCCAGCGGCACGACGCGCTCCGCGCCGGGCGCGAGATCACCCAGCGCGATCGTCAGTCCGTTGGCACCCGCTTCCGTGGTCGCGATGGCGCCGTCGATCGGGCGCACGAAGAGATGGCGGCCGGTGGTGTCGTTCTCGACGAGGCCGCGACCGTCGTAGCGCGCCAGCACGCCGCCGATCTCGAGCCCCACGCTGGCGATCGTGTGATCCGAGTGGTTACGAACGATCCACACGCTCACCAGCGCGTCCTCGGCGCGCACCGAAGCGGCGCCGCGCGGGGCGAACGCCAGCAACGTCCACGCGAGCTCGTCGTCCCGCGATTCGACGATCACCACAGGCGTGCGGCGCACGTACGAGAGTGATTCGTGGGCTGGCTCGCGGCGCGCACCTTCCGCCACCACGTGCGGCGTGTAGTCGCTGAACCATTTGAGTGGCCGGTGGTAGGTGGGACCGCCCAGGTTGTGCCAGGTCGCGAGCGGATAACCGTCGCCGAGCAACCCGAACACCCTGCCGTTGCCGACGCCCACCGGGCCGAGAGCGCGCACGTCGGGCAGCGCCGCGGCGTCCACGTCCATCCGCCAACTGCTGCGATCGGCGAGCGCCGGCCGCGCGTCGAGCCAGCTCCCCTCCGACCCGCGCTCGCTGCTTCCTCCACCACAGCCCACGAGCGCCCAGACGAAGGTCAGCGAGAGTCGAGCGAGCGAACGCGCGCGGCGAGATCGCATGCAGCCGATCATACCGCTCGCCCGCCGCTCGAAAACCGCGCTTGCTTTGAAGGTCGCCGCGCGTGTAATCGGGAACGACTCACGAGAGCCCGATGACCGACGACGCGCCCAGGTCCCAGAGCCAACGCTTCGTGCTCCGCCGTCGCGAGCTCCTGCGCGCGATCGGCGCAGGCGCAGCGGCGGTCGCCGTCGCGGAGCTGCCCGGATGCGGTGGCTCGAGCCGTGGTGTGCGGCGGATGCTGAGCGTCGATCAGCGCGCGACGCTCGAAGCGCTCGCAGCGGCGATCATCCCCGACGACGACACGGTGGGCGCGATCGGCGCAGACGCCGTCGAGTACATCGACCGCATGCTCGCGGCGTTCGAGCATCCCATCCCCGATCTCTACCGTAGCGGCCCCTTTAGCGGCCGCGCGCCACATCCGGATCCGCGCACCGGTGACGCCAGCAACGATTACCCGATCAACCACTTCCACGACGTGCTATCGCCCACGCGCCTTCAGGAGCTGTCTTTCCGCATCGCCTACTTCGGCTCGCAATCGGTGCCGAACGGCGACATCAACGCCGGTATCGTGCCGACCACTCCCGGTTGGATCGCGCTCTATCGCGACGGGCTCGCCCAGCTCGATCAGTTGGCGCTCGCCGCGGGGCTCACGAGCCTCGCCGACGCCACGCCCGAGCAATGCCTCGACTTCTTCGGCCAAACGCCCCGCGAGTTTCGCGACGCGGTCCTGGACCATCTCTGCGAGGGCATGTTCGGCGCGCCCGAGTACGGCGGCAACACCGGCGGCATCGCCTGGCGCGAATACCACTACGACGGCGACAGCCACCCGCTGGGACACACCCTCTTCGATCCCGCGACCGGCGAACCGCGCGACCGTCCCGATCAGCCCAATCAGACCCTCGACCCCAACCGCCCCAACGACGGCTTCGAGCGCGACATCGTGAACGTGCTCACGATCGTCGCGCTCGCGCAGGGCGGAAAGCGGTTCTTCTGAGGACGAACGGACGCCGATGACTCCGATCCGCTGGAGAGCCACCGGTCCCTCGGTGGCCACCTCGTTGCCCCAATCCGCGGGGTACGGCGGCCCGTCGGGCCCCCGGTGCAACCATGGCTGATCTGCCTTCCCGCGTGCCGAACGTCCTCGGCAACACCACGCTCGACCGTTTCGACGTGGTGATCATCGGCAGCGGCCCGGGTGGCGGCGCCGCGTTGCGTGTGCTGGCCGACGCCGGCCTCAAGATCTGCGTGCTCGAAGCGGGCAGCAACTACTTCCTCGGCCTCGACGATCCGCGGCCAGGATTTCCGATCCCGCTCTTCTCGAGCGACGAGATCAAGCTCAGCGCGCGCAATCTGGTGATGCAGCAGGCGCGCGTCGAGCCGCGGACGTTCCGCGCGTCGGCGAGCGACGGCAAGCGTAGCTACGTCGGCGAGGTGAACAACCTTCCCAAGGCCGTGGGAGGCGGGCAGATCCACGCGGACGGCAAGACACCGCGCTTCAACGACTTCGACTTTCGGATGCGAAGTGAGCTCGGCGAGGTGGCCGACGCCGACTTCGCCGACTGGCCGATCACGTACGACGAGCTCGAGCCGTATTACGTCGCCGCCGAGCACGAGGTGGGCGTGAGCGGCCGCGCCGGCGCCAACCCGTTCGAATCGCCTCGCTCGGCCGATTATCCGTTGCCGCCCGGGCCAGACATGTACGTCGGCGCGGTGCTGAGCGAGGGCGCCCGCAAGCTCGGCTATCACCCCTTCCCGTACCCCGGGATCAATCTGTCGCGGCCGTACGACGGCCGCCCGGCGTGCAACGATTGCGGCTTCTGCAGCGGTTACGGCTGCCCCACCAACGCCAAGGGCTCGCCCGCCGTCACGAGCATCCGCAAAGCGTTGCTCACGGGCAACGTGCAGCTTCGTTACAACTGCACCGTGACCCGCGTCGTGACCGATGGTGCAGGCGGCCACGTCACCGGGCTCGAATACATCGACCCCGCGGGCCAGGCCGCCACCGTGAGCGGCGACCGCTACGTGCTCGCCGCAGGTGGCGTCGAGTCGGCGAGGCTCTGCTTGCTTTCGGATCTCGGCGGCGCGGGCGTGGGCAACTCGTCCGATCGCGTGGGCCGCTGCCTCATGTACCACTACCAAACACTCGGAATCGGCATCTATCGGCAGAGCTTCCACGGCGAGCGTGGCCGCTCGGTGAGCTCGGGCATCGCGGATTTCCGCGGCGTGCCGAACGACCCCGAGCGGCCGCTGGGCGGCGTCATCGAGTTCGGCACCAACTCGGAGAAAATCGGCGAGGCCAAGAATTACGTGCACTCGCTGTTCGCGCGCGGCACCTTCCTCAAGAAGCTGCTGCGCGCGAGCCCGTTCGGCGACCACCTGGCGGCGATGATCATGCAAGGCGAAGATGCGCCCCAGCTCACCAACCGCGTCGATCTCGACCCCGACGTGAAGGACATCCACGGGTTGCCGGCGGCACGCATCACCTACCGGCCGCACGCCCTAGAGCTCGCCGCCAGCCGCTTCTACGGTGAAAAGATGGTCGCCATCCACGGCGCAGCGGG
This sequence comes from uncultured bacterium, assembly GCA_964447125.1. Taxonomy (GTDB): domain Bacteria; phylum JADJOY01; class JADJOY01; order JADJOY01; family JADJOY01; genus JADJOY01. The sequence continues at coordinate 4,743 of CAYUSL010000151.1, forward strand.
CGCTCAGTTTGCGTTCGTGGCGCCGCAATACGACGGCGGCCCCACGCCCACCACTCGTCACGTGGTTGGCGCCATGCGCATGGGCGACGATCCCAAGACCTCGGTGGTCGACCGATTCCAGCGGTTCCACGACCTCGACAACCTCTGGTGCATCGACGGCTCGGTCATGCCCACGGGCTCGGGCTACAACCCCACACTCACCATCGAGGCGCTGGCACTACGCGCCGCGGGCGCGATGGTCGATCCCGTCCGCCCGGAAGCCGTCGTCGCTCGCCTCGCCGCCACCCGTGGGCGCTGACGCGCGAGCGGTCCTGGAGTCGCGAGGGGCGTGCGAGGGGCCGCACGCCCTCCACACCTTGATCGGGGGACTGTCCGTGGGTCGGTGCCCCGATGTGCCCGGTCAGCGCGCGATCGGCGCTGCATCGCGGCGGTTCCACAGGAACGCGAGCCCGAGAGCGAACAAGCCGAGCGCCATCACTTGGTTCGACGATAGCGCCGGCCCCAGCCAGCGGATGTCCTTGGCCGTGTCGGCGCGCCAGAACTCCACCCCGAAGCGCCATGCCGCGTAAGAGAGCATCCCGGCGACGACCAGCTCACCTTGGTAGCGCTTGCGTCGCCGCCGCATCCACATCCACACGAACAAAGCGAGCGCGAAGCCGGAGCAAAAGAGCTGGGTGGGATAGAGGCTCACGAGCTGGTTGCCGACGAGCCGCGTGCTGATCCCCTCGAACCACGAGCCCGTGGGCAGCCGACGCCCGTAGCAACAGCCCTGCATCCAGCAGCCAACGCGAAAGATCGCCAGCGCCAGCGCCCCGCCGGGTGCCAGGGCATCCCCGATCACCCACGACTCGACGCGCAGCCACCGCGCCACCACGAGCAGTCCCAGATAGGCGCCGAGGATGCCGCCGTTGAGTGCCAAACCGCTGGTGACACAGTCGTGCCAATCGCCGCGCCCCTCCAGGTAGTGCGCAGGGTTCGTGACGACGTGATACGCGTGCGCACCCAGATGCGCAGCCAGCACCAATGCAGCGAGCGTGACGCCGGCTTGCCGCGCGCCGAGCTTCGCGCGCCGAAGCTCGTACCAGCCGAGGAGCGCACCGACGACGATGCCCACCCAATGCAATGCCAGGTACGCGGATAGCCGCCAACCGCCGAGTTGAATCAGTGGGTGCATCGGCGTGGACCGTTGGCGAGGACCAGAACGACGACCGGCAGGAGCGAAACGGGCCGGAGGATCCATCCTCCGGCCCGCACTGCGAAAGCTCAGGAAACGCGAAGCGACGCTCGCGCGTCACTCACCTGCGGGGGGCGCACCGCCGCCGCAGCCACCGCCGCTGCAACCGGACGGGACGCAGTCGTCGCCGATGCCGTCGTCGTTGGCGTCGGTCTGCGCGGGATTCGAGAGATATGGGCAGTTGTCCGAGAGATCGGGAACGCCATCGCCGTCCCGGTCCGGAGCCACCGTCACCGCGTTGGTCACGGCCTTGTAAGCGTTGAGGCGCATACCGGTCGTGGTCACGCCGTCCATCGACGAGATCGAGTCGCCGTTGCGCAGGATCTGCGCGCGAAGCTGCGTCATCGAAAGGCCGGGATTGACGGAAAGCACCAGCGCCGCGACGCCCGCGACGTGCGGCGTGGCCATCGAGGTACCGCTCAGCGACGAGTAGCCGCCGCCGTTGTAGGTGCTGGTGATTCCCGATCCCGGCGCACCGATGTCGACGCTGGAAGCGCCGTACTGCGAGAACGACGACATCCCGTCGGTCGAAGTGGTCGACGCCACCGCGATCATGTTGGTGGTGTTTTCCACCGAGGGGTAGGCGTCCGCCGGCTTGCAGTCGTTGTCCACGGCGCTGTTGCCCGCCGCGTTCACCCACAGGATGCCGTTGTCGCCTGCGTCCTGGATCGCCGCCTTGAGTGCCGGCGCCGAGCCACCGCCGCCCCACGAGTTGCTCGACACGCGAATGTCGGCGCCGCTCGCAGCGTTGTTCTTGGTGGCGATCATGTAGTTGACGCACTCGACCGCGTCCGAATCCGAGCCCGAGCCACCGGCGCTCAGGAACTTGCAGGGGACGATCTTCGCGGTCCAGTTGGCACCCGCCACACCCACGCCGTTGTTGCTGACGGCGCCGATGGTACCGGCGGTGTGCGTGCCGTGGCCGTTGTCGTCCTGCGGGTTACCCGTGTTGGTGATGGCGTTCCAGCCGTGGATGTCGTCGACGTAGCCGTTGCCGTCATCGTCCACACCCGCTGTGCCTGCAGCCTCGAGCGCGTTCGTCCAGATGTTGGCCGCCAGGTCCGGGTGCGTGAGATCGGCACCGGTGTCCGTCACGTTCACGGCGATGGAAGTGCCACCGGTCGTGACGTTCCACGCCTGCGGTGCTGAGATCTTGGGCCAGCCCCACTGCGAGCCGTACTGCGGATCGTTCGGCGTCGCGAGGATGTGACGGATCCAGTTCGGCTGCACGTACTCGACGTCGGGGCTCGCCGCCAGCGAAGCCACCGCCGCTTCCACCGAGACGTCGCCGCGCAGCGTCACCAGCGACGACTTGCCCAGAGACGTCGCGGACGTGCCCGGCGCCTGCACCGCAGCCAGCGCTGCCGAGGACGCGCCCTTCTTGAGCTTCACGATGACCTGCCCCGGCACGAAGTCGCCCGCTTGCGCGGTGCCGACGGCTGCCGCTCCCAGGAGCGCCAGCGCAGAAACCCATCCCCTCATTCTCATGCCCTCTCCCTCCCCATGTATGGCTGATGTTCGGCGGAACTGCCGGACACGCGTCCGACGATTCTACGAGCTTGGAAACGAGCGCCGCAATCGTTCGATTGTCACGGCGCCGCGGGCGACGGCTCAGGCTTCCACGACGCGGCGCACAGCCGCGTAGGCTCGCTCGAGCGCGAGACCGAGGGGCGCGATCTGGGCGTCGAGCCCCTGAAGCGAGCCGTCGCGGGCGGTGGCTTCGATGCGCTCGGCGATCTCACCCACCAGCACCGCACCCACGGTACGGCTGGTCGACTTCACGTCGTGAGCAGTGCGCTGAACGCCGGCGACGTCGGCAGCGGTGAGCCTTTCGCACAGGCGATCCAAGAGGGGCGGCGTGTCGGTGAGAAAGCTCTCGAGGATCATGCGTGTGGTCTCGTCCCCCAGCTCGGACTGAAGCTGGGCGAGCGCGCTTGCGTCGAGATCCGACGACGGTGGCGCGCCTGCGTCGACAGGATCGGCATCCGCCGATTTCTGCGCCGAGGGCGGGCCCAGCGGTGCGGCGTCGCTCGACGCGGGCGCGGGCGGCGCCAGCTCGGCGCGGGCGCGCGCGATCGCACGCCGGAGCGCCGCCTCGAGCTCCTCGATGCGCACCGGCTTGGCGATGTAGTCGTCCATGCCCGCTTCGACACAGCGCTCGCGGTCGCCTGCCATGGCATTGGCGGTCATGGCGATGATGTACGGGCGCGCATCGGGCGCCCACCGCTGTTGGATCACGCGGGTCGCTTCGAAGCCGTCCATCTCGGGCATTTGTACGTCCATGAGCACCGCGTCGTAGGCGAGCCGTTCGAGCGATTGGATGGCCTCGCCGCCGTCCCCCGCGACGTCGGCCGTGTAGCCCATCTTCTCGAGCATGCTCACCGCCACCTTCTGATTCACGCGGTTGTCCTCGGCCACCAGGATGCGCAACGGGTGCTGCCGGCCGAGATCGCTCGTGACCACCGCCGCGCGCGGCTCACGGGTCGTGGCGCGCGGTGTCGCACCGGCGACGATGTCGGAGATGGTTTCGAGAAGCTGTGACGGCTTCACCGGCTTGGCGAGGCATGCTTCGAACTCGACGCCACGAGCGCGCGCCTCGCCTGCGCCCGTGCCGAGCGAGGTGAGCAGAACCATCGGCAACTCGTGTCGATCGCGACGTTTGCGAAGCTCCTGCGCGAGCGTGATGCCGTCCATGTGCGGCATCTGGAAATCGAGCAGCGCCAGGTCGTAGCCCTCGCCAGCGTCGATCCACGCCAACGCCTCGCTGGGATCCGCCGTGTCACGCGCGACCATGCGCCAGATGGCCGCGTAGTCGCTCAGAATGCGGCGGTTGGTGGCGTTGTCGTCCACGATCAGCGCCCGCTTGCCCGTGAGGCTCGCGGGGATGCGGACCGACTGAGTGCGGCCGGTGGCCTCGGCGACCTGGGCACGCACCGTGAACCAGAACGTGGATCCCTGCCCTGCCTCACTCTCCACTCCGATGCTGCCACCCATCAGCTCGCAGAGGCGCTTCGACACCACCAGCCCGAGGCCCGTGCCGCCGTATTGCCGCGTGGTCGACGAATCCACTTGCGAGAAGGGCAGGAAGAGCCGATTCATGCGCGCCGCAGGGATCCCGATTCCGGTGTCGCTGACACGTACCGTGAGCTCCACGTCGCGCTTGGCGAGCGCGCGGGCGGTGGCCCGGACCACCACCTCACCCGACTGTGTGAACTTGACCGCATTCGAGAGCAGATTCACCAGCACCTGCCGTACGCGGCCCGCATCTCCCACCAGCACCGGCGGGCAGCTCGCATCGACGTAGCACGCGACTTCCAGCTTGCGCTGCGAAGCCTCCAGCGAAACCAGGTCGAGGCATTCCTCGATGCAGCGTTCGAGATGGAACGGGTGCTGTTCCAGCTCCAGCTTGCCAGCCTCGATCTTCGAGAAGTCGAGGATGTCGTTGATGAGCGTGAGCAGGTGCTCGCCGCTCGCCCGCACCGTCTCAACGTATTCGCGCTGCTCGGCGGAGAGCCCCTTGTCGAGCAGCAGGCTGGTCATGCCGATGACCGCGTTCATCGGCGTGCGGATCTCGTGGCTCATGTTCGCCAGGAACTCGGCCTTGGCGCGGGTGGCGGCTTCCGCCTGGTCCCGGGCGACGCCCAGCGCGTCGTTGGTGCGCGCCAGCTCGCGATTGGTCTGCTCGAGGGCGCGATTGGACTGGCTCAGCTCGTCGAGCATCAGGTCCTTGAACGACTCGTAGAGCCGCGCCATCCCGAACGCCATGAGCTGGACACCGACCGTGCACGGAAACCACAAGAAGCGCACGTCTTTCTCCGGCACCATCGTGGGCAGCCATCCGCCCGCGCGATCGATCTGGTAGAAGGCAAGCACCTCGGCGGCGCTCATCAGCGTCCACACCACCGCCGACCGCGTGCCGCCGAGAAGCAAGCCCGCCACCACCAGCACCGCGTTGAACTGGAGCGCCGGCGCCACCAGACCGCCCGAGACCGCCGCGCAGAAAACCAACAGGAGATACGCGAGACCCAGGCCGTAATTTGCGGCCCACACCACCGAACGAGTGAGGCGTAAGACCACCGGTATGCCCAGCATCGACGCGCCGCCGACCAGCAACACCGCCGCCACCGGATAGAGCCGCAGGAAGACGTGAATGCTGCCGAACGCGGCGCCAGCCGCCGCGCAGATCACGCCGAACGACACCACCAGCCGCGCGCGGAACGTCGTGTCCAGATCCTGAGCCTGGACCTCCGCGGGAATCCAGCCGTCGACGAAACGCCGCCAGCGACCGAGCGTCGGAGCAGGCGCGTCGCGCATGGGCGATGCTTCCGGTTCAGGCCGGAGCGGGTGCCGAGCCCTCGGCGCCGAGCGCCGTAGCGACCACCCCGACCAACTCGTGGGCCGCGCGCCGCACCGGGGCCAACAGGCGCTCGGTTTCGCCGTCTTGGACAGCACCGCTCGCGAGCTCCTGCGCCAGGGCGCGCGCGTCGCGAGCTAGCGCGAGCGCGCCGATCTCGCCTGCCCGCCGCGCCAGATCGTCCGCGGCGACAGCCGCATCCGCGGTACGCTGGCTCGCTACCAGCGTCGCGAGCGCGGCGAGCGCGGCAGTTGCAGCCGCAGCCACGTTCGCGAGCTCGGTGGCGAGGGTTGGCTCGCCGCGGGTCTCGAGCGCCCGTGCCAGGACCTCGAGATCGAAGGCCGCCTGTCGCTCTTGCGCGCCGACGGCCCGTGTCAGCGCCGCCGCAATCGCGTCCAAGCGCACCGGCTTGACGAGAAAGTCCTCCATTCCCACAGCGCGGCATTGCTCCCGCTCGGCAGGGCTGTCGGCAGCAGTCATCGCGATCACGCGCGGTGCGCTGCCGGCGCCGAAGCGGGCGCGGATCTGGCGGGTGGCAGCGAGCCCATCCATCACCGGCATCTGCACGTCCATGAGCACCACGTCGTAACGCTTGCGCACCAACGCCTGGAGCGCCTCCACACCGTTGCCCGCCGAATCGGTCTCGTAACCCAGCCGCGCGAACATGGCCCGCGCGACCTTCAGGTTGAGCGCATTGTCCTCGACGATCAGGACCTCGAGAGGCAACCGCTCACGGAACGAGGCATCGAGCGGGGGCGGCTCCGTGCTCGCGGCCGACGATGAAACGACGCCACAGCGCCCGTCGAGCGCTCGGCGCATTCGCTCGAGAAGGCTCACGGGACCGAGACCGCTCATGGTCGGCGTTCGTCGCAACGGCTCAGCAGGGAAATTGCTTTGCCTGAGCTGCATCCTAGCTCGAATGCTCGCCCGAGAGGACCGTGACGTGCGGCTTCATCCGCACCTCGTCGCCTCGAGATCGGATACCGGCGAATGAGGCGCCGCACGGGTGCCAGCGTCTGGCACCCTCCTCGGCAGCACCCGTATGAATACCGAACACCCATCCGATTTTCGAACAGATGCGTCGCGCCACTGCCATCGCTGCGCATCCCAAAACGGAAACGAAGTCAGTGACATCGGAAAACTGAAGCGTCCGAATCGGAGGCATTGAGCTTGCTTCGACCATCCATGGCCTGAACGCCGTACGACCTCGCGTCGCCGGCGCGAATCACCGTCGGGCCTCACGTCCCATGCCCACCAATCCAGACACCGAACGCGATCGTGACGGCACCCGCCCGACGGTGCTGGTCGTCGAACACGCCCATCCGACCACCGAACGCCTCGTCGCAGCGCTCGTGGCGAAAGGATTCGACGCCTGTCTCGCGCTGAGCGGCGCGGACGCCTTGCGCCAGCTCGAACGCCGGCGCGTCGACCTGATGCTGCTCGAGCTCGACTTGCCGGATATGTCTGGGATCGAGGTGTTGCGCGCCGTTCGCGCCCACGCCAACCCGGTCGACCTGCCCGTGATCGTCCAGACTGGCGCTGCCGACCGCGGCACCATCTTCGAGGCGTTCCGGCTGGGTGGAAACGACTTCATCACCAAGCCGCTCGACGTGGACGTGTGCGTGGCCCGGGTGAGCGCTCACTTGCGCATCCGACGCATCCCGCGGAGCAACGGCGGCATGCGCGACGACCTCGTCCAACCCGAGCGCCACGGCCACGCGGCGGTCGCGGACGAGGCAACGGTGATCGCCGAGCGCTACGAGCTGGGCCAGGTCTTGGGCAGCGGCACGTTCGGCGTCGTGTACCGAGCACGACATCGCGAGCTGGGCGACGAGGTCGCGGTGAAGGTGATCCACCCCGAGCACGCGTCGCGCCCCGACGCGCACGCCCGCTTCCAGCGCGAAGCGCGCGCGGCGTGGGCGCTCAAACACCCCAACGCGGTGACCGTGCTCGACTTCGGCGTCGACGACGACCGCGTGGCGTACGTGGTGATGGAATTGCTCGAAGGAATGCCGCTCAGCACCGCACTGGCCGAGCCCGAGCCGCTTTCCGTCGCGCGGGCGCTCGACATCGTGATTCCCGTGTGTGCCGCGCTGGAAGCCGCGCACGCCCTCGACATCGTGCATCGCGACGTGAAGCCCGCGAACATCTTCCTTTCGTCGCGCCGCGGTCGCGAACAGGTGAAGCTCCTCGACTTCGGGCTCGCCGAGCTGGGCAGCGGCACGCACGAGCGCACGCTCGACGGCTGGGTGGGCACCCCCACGTACATGGCGCCCGAACGCTTCGCCAACCAGCCTTGCGACGGCCGTTCCGACGTCTACTCGGTGGGGGTGCTGCTCCACGAGCTGCTGGCGGGCAGCGCACCATTCGAGTCTCCCGACGAGGATCCGACGACGCTGGCGCTCCTTCATCTCCACGAGCCTCCGCCGAGAATCACGACCGTACGCGGGGACGTGCCGCCGAGTGTCGAGAAAGCGGTCGCGTGGGCGATGGCGAAGCATCCCTGCCAGCGCCCCACGGCCCG
>CAYUSL010000152.1:0-12787 GCA_964447125.1 uncultured bacterium
CAGCGCCCGGTGGTAGGTCTGGCTGCCGGGTGCAGCGATTCCCAACACGACCGCGGCGCGGTCGCGTAGCTCGGGTTCCGAAAGATCGAGGGAGGAATCGGCGAGCGCCTCCGCCGTGGCGCCGAGGGCGTAGACCACGGAAGGATCGTACGAACCGGCGTACTCGGCGGAGACGAAGCGCGTTGCATCCAGGTCTTCGACGGTCCCCGCGACGCGAGCCGGGATTCCGGCGCCGGCCTCACCCCACAGATAGCGCTCGCAGGAGCGGATCCCGGAGCAACCCGCGAGCGCGCGTTCGAGCGCCTGCGGGAGCGAGTTGCCGAGCGGCGAGATCAGCCCCAGCCCGGTGATGGCCACACGTCTCATGCCTCATGCTCCGTCTCCCCCCGTTGGTCGACCGTCGATTCCGCGCCGTCGGGCCGACGACGCAACACGCGCTGTGTGCCGCACGGCCGCGAAGCAGGCCGCCTCGGGCGCGTTCACGCCCGTGCCAGCTCGCTCGTGGTCGGGCCACCCGTGACCAGCGGTAGCCGGATGCGGAACGTGGTTCCCACACCGACGGTGCTCGAGCACTCGATCGTGCCACCGTGCGCGCGCACGATCATGCGGCAGATCTCGAGACCGAGACCACTGCCGCTGGCGCGCGTGGTGTAGAACGCGTCGAACACTCGTTCGAGCTGATCGGCGGGGATGCCGCGGCCGGTATCCCGCACCTCGAGCACGGCCTGGCCTTCGTGGGCGCGGCACGCCACCACGATCTCCCCACCTTCGGGTGTCGCCTCCGACGAGTTCTGCACCAGGTTCCAAAGCACCCGACGGAAGCGGCGCGGCGCGATGGCACAGCGCACCGGCCCGACCAGCTCCTGGCTCAAACGGAACTTCTGATTGATGGTGCTGCGCTTGAGCTCGCGGTGAACTGACCGACGAGTTCCGTGAGATCGGTGACCGTGACGTGGTATTGGGGCACGCGGCCCTGGGCCATGCACATGAGCTCGCTGGCGAGGTCCTGGATTCCCTGCACGCCCTCCTCGAAGAGCGGATTCACCAGGTCCGGAGCCCCACCCAGGGAGGAGAGCTCGGCGGCGCCCAAGAGTGCCGTCAGGTAGTTCCGGATGTCGTGCGCGATGCCCGCAGCGAGCTTGCCCGCGAGCGCCAGCTTCTCGGTCTGCGACAAGCGCTCGCGGGCCTGCTCGAGCTCGCGGTTGCGCACCTTCAGGTCTTGGACGAGCTGCCGATTCTCGAGCGTCAGGCGCCGAGTCTCGAGGGTCTCGGCGATGGCCACTCGCAGCACCACGGGATCGCAGGGCTTGATGAGAAAGCGCTCCACTTGCCCTTCGTTGATCGCACGCAACATCGCATCCGCGTCCAGGAACGCGGTCAGCAGGATACGTCCCACGTCCGGCTGATTGGCGCGCATCCAAGCGAAGAGGTCCGTGCCGCGCATGCGCGGCATCCGCTCGTCGGCGACGACCAGGTGGAAGGGCTGGGATTCGAGCAGCGCCTGCGCTTCGGCGCCGTCGCGCGCGGTGTGCACCTCGTACTGACGCTTCAGCAAGAGCGCCATCGTGTCGCGCAGCTGGGCTTCGTCGTCGACGACGAGAATCGGATGCCGTTCGGCGGCGGGGCGATCGCTTTGCATGTCGATGGGGGGTCTCGTCCGTCGGTGTTCGGCTCAGGCCGCCGCTTCGGCGGCGTCGGCTGGCTCCGCCGCGCGCTCCGGTGGCCCTGCGATCGGCAATCGCACCGTCACCTTGGTGCCCTCGCCTTCCACGCTGGCCAAGACGACACGTCCGCCGTGCTCCTCGACGATCTGGCGCGCCAGCGCCAGCCCCAGGCCCGTGCCCTCGCCTGGCGCGCGCGTCGTGAAGAACGGATCGAAGACGCGATCGACCTGGGAACCGGGAATGCCACAGCCGTTGTCCTCGATGACGATCACCACCTCGTCCGTGCCGCGCTCGGTCTTCACCCACAGCCGCCCGCCGCTCTCGGGCAATGCCAAAAGCGCGTTCTTGATGAGGTTGAGCAGCACCTGATTGATGCGCCCGATCTGACACCGCACCACGGCGTCGGGACACAGATCCTGGCGCACGTCGATGGCCGCGTTCGCGAGCGCCCCGGTGAGCAAGAGCGTCGACGTGAGCGCTTTGTTGAGATCGGCGATCTCGGGCGCGATCTCTTGACCCGGTCGCGCGATGGCGCGCAGGTAGTCCACGATGCCGCGGATGCGCTCCACTCCGTCGTTCGATGCGTCGAGAAGCCGGCGGCAAGTCTCGGAGGACGAGCCGGCGCCGGCGCCGCCGCCGTCCGGGCTGGCGGCGAGCAGATCCTCGACGACCTCGCGCAACGCGAACAGCGAGTTGGCGATGAACCCGAGCGGGTTCAGGATCTCGTGCGCCATCCCACCCATCAGCAGCATCAACGACGAACCGGTCTCGCGTTGCAGCTCGTCCACGCGCTCCTCCTTCCTCTTGAGCAGCGACCGCACTGCAGCTTGGAGCTCCTTGACGCTGAACGGCTTGTGCAAGAACACGTCTGCGCCGCTCTCGCGCGCCCGGGTGCGGTCGTCGGTCTGCCCGCGGGCGGTCAGCATGATGATCGGGATCGATCCGGTGTCCGGGTCGCCACGCAGCGCCCGGCACAGGCCCGGGCCGTCGCGCCGCGGCATCATCCAATCCGTGATCACCAGATCGGGCCGGTGCTGCCGCGCGCGCTCCAGCCCCTCCTCGCCATCGGCCGCCGTGATCACGCGAAACTCCGCCGAAAGCTGCAGCGTGACGAAGCGCAACAGCTCGACCGAATCCTCGACCACCAGCACCGTGGCTGCTCGCGGCGGACCTTCCACCCGCGGTGCTGCGCTGCGATCGGCGATGTCGTGCAGACCGGCGAAGCGGTACTCGGGCTGCTCGGTGACCCGCCGTACCCAGTCGCCGAGCCCGTAGTCGTCGGCGCGGCGGCCAGGCGACGCATCGCGCTCCGCCTGCCGCCGGTCGAGGCGATCGGCGGCGATTCCCCGCACGTCGCGAGGCAAGATCACGGTGAAGGTCGAGCCCGCACCGACCTCGCTCGCGACCTCCACCCGGCCGCCGTGCAGCTCCGTCAGCTCCTTCACCAGCGCGAGGCCGATGCCGGTGCCACCGCGCGAGCGCGTGGCGGACGGGTCTACCTGGCTGAATCGATCGAAGATCCGCTGGTGCTCGCCCGCGGGTATGCCGATGCCCGTGTCGCTCACCGCGACACGAAGCTCGGAGGGGTGCTCGTCGATGCGGATCCGGATGGTTCCACCTCGCGGCGTGAACTTGATCGCGTTCGAGACCAGATTGAGCACGATCTTCTCGACCTTGGGTACGTCGATGCGGGCGAGCACCGCGCGGTCGGGTGCCTCGAGCCGAAGCGTGAGGCCGCGCCAGGCTGCCATCGGCCCCGCTTGGCCAGCGATCCCTCGCAACAGCTCGACCAGGTCGAACGCCTCGAGCCGCACCCGCGCCTGCGATGCCTCGAGCCGCGCCAGATCGAGCAGATCGTTGATGAGACGCAGCAGGCTGAGCCCATTGCGTCGGATCACGTCGAGGTATTCGACCTCGTGGGGCTCGCGCACCCGCCGGTTCGACTCCGCCAGGCTCTCCAGCGCGCCCAGCATCAGCGTGAGCGGCGTGCGCATCTCGTGCGACGCGTTGGCCATGAACGTGGTCTTCATCTGATCGAGGACGCGCAGCTTGTCGAGCGCCGCGGCCAGCTCGTGCCGCCCCTCGAACTCGGCCAGCGCCAGGCGCGTGCGCTGCGCGTTGGCGGCGATCGAGATGCCGAGCCCACCGAGGATGAAGAAGGTGTTGTTGAGCGCCGCACGCCAGCGCACCGCGGGGTCGAGCGCCGCCACTCCCAGGTACATCGCCGCCATTCCCAGGCCCACCGCGGAAGCCGTTCGCCACCCCCACGGCATGATGAGCCCGGCGGCGAGCACGGTCACGATGAGCCCCGCGTAGTAGAGGCTGTCGCCGAACCCCGTGAACGCGAGCATCACGCAGATGATGGCGCTCACCCACAGCACCGCGAGCGCGCTCACCACGACCAGCGCCTGCATGGTCTGCGGGCGCCGCGCCCACGCGATGATCGGTACGTACGCAGCGGCGCACAGCAGCCGCAACTCCAGGAAGACGTCGACCACTCCGGGGAATTGCGACGGCGGATACACCACCCAGTCCACCGCCCAGAAGAGCAGGAAGATCACGATCGCCACCAGCGAGAAGAGGCGCACGCCCCGTCGCAGCGTCTCGCGGACCTCTTCGTCCCATGCGGCGCGAATCTCGAGCTGGGCCGTCGTCGGATTACCGTTCATCCCACCCGTTTCGCGACCAGCAACACCGCTCGCGGCGGCGTGCCGAACGTGTGTTCCACCCGTTCCACCTCGAAGCCAGCCTCCTCGAAGAGCCGCCGGAACGCGTCCGCCTCGTAGAAGCGAAAGGTACCCTCGTCGGCAAGCCGCAAGAGCCACGCCGCCGAGCTCATGTACTCGCGGACTCCGCGCAGGTAGCGCTCCGCGGAGGTGCCCGCGGGCGGCATCACCCGGCCTGCGGCGAGGTCCTCGATGAGCCGGGTGTAGATTCCCGAGAGATCCGCGTCGGGCCGGATGGACGACGCAACCACCCGCGCACCATCGGCGAGCACCTCGCGAACCCGGCACAGGAAGCCCAAGGCATCCGGCAAACACGAGAGGAACAGGCTCATGAGCACCGCGCGAGCGTGGTGAAGCGATGCCGGTGGTGCCTCGTTGGCCGCGTCCCACGGCTGTGCCACGAGCTCCATGCCCAGCTCGGCGGCCCGCCGAGCGGCCAGCTCGAGCACCTGCGGGACGAGGTCGTAAGCGACGACCAAGCGCGGTCGCGGGGCGATCCGCGCCAGAAACGGGATCGAGTGGCCCATGCCACCGCCCACGTCGTGAACCTCCAGCTCACCGGCGACGTCGTCCACCAGCAACTCCACCTGCCGGCTCATCAGCTCGCGGTACTCGCCGGTCGCGGCGAGGACGTCGAAGCCGAGACTGCCACCCTCTTCCCCGAGCATGTAATCGCGCCAGTAGTTCTGCGGCGACGCGAGCTGGCTCTTCGGTGCTGCCGCCCACTCGGCCGCCGTCACCCGCTCGGCCTGCTCGGGCGTCGGCACGGCGATCACCGCATCCAGCACGTCCACGGCGCCGAGCAGATGCCGGACCACCGGCACGAACGAGATCACCGCCTCGTTGCTCTTGGTGGGAATGTGACCACACGGGACCGTGACCAGCTTGCGATCCACGCCGGATGCACAATCCAGGATGCTGCGGATTCGATCCACGTTGACGAAGGCATCGTAGCGACCGTGCACCCACAGGATGGGCACCGTGAGCTTGGCGGCGTCCGACTGTGCGTCCTGTAGGAACACCAGGCGGTGGCGGATTCCGTCGGCGCTCCAGCGATCGGTGTCGGCGAGCAAACCGAGCACGTTTTGTACGTCGCCTTGAATGCCAGCCCGATGGTTGGCCACGTAGTCGATGCCGCCCGAAGCGGTACGAACCAGGTCCTGGATGTCCGACGCTCCCATGAGCTCCACGAGCGTCGTGACCCGAAGCTCCTCCACCGCGGCACGCAAGCACAGCGGCCCCGAGAAGCTCATGCCGACGAGCGCCGTCGCGCGCGGCGGCTCGGCGAGGCGGTGATGCGCGAAGTCCACGGCCGCGCGCACGTCCTCGACGCAGGCGGAGAACGTGAGCCCGAGCGTCTCTTTGCCGGGCTCGCGGAACTCCGGGTCCTTGTCGCTCTCGCCGAGGGCGTTCGAGTAATCGATGCGCAGCACCACGACATGGCGAAGGTTGGCGTCGAACGACGCCGCCAACACCTGCGCCAGAAGCGAGGTCGATTCCTTGGTCTTCGCCCACGCGGGTGGAATCACCACTACGCTCGCCGGTCCGGGATGCTCCACTTCGGTCCAGAGCCCCACGAGCTTGCGGCTGCCGGCGCGGAACTCGACGCGCTCGGCCGGGTACGCCTTGCGCGCGCGGCGCGGCGCCAGCTCGGCGCCCGCATACTCCTCCTCGATGGTGATCCCCGTCGCAGTGACCGGCCCCCCTGCGCCTTCCAGGAACGTGACGCCAACGGTGAACCCGCCCCACGGCTGGGCGCGCTGGTGACGGACCGCGACCCGCTCGTGCCCCAGGCAGCCGTCCCCGAAATCGACGGCGACGTTCAAGGTTCTACCGCTCGCGTGCTCGGGGCGCCGCTCCCGCACGAAGAACGAGAAGCCGCGTGGCGAGACGTCGAAGATCGGAAACCGCTCCCCGTCGATCGAGACCGACAGCATCGAGTCGACGTCGAGAGCGAGGCGATCTTGCGCGCGCTGATCGGTGGCGGCACACAGCGACGGCAGCGAGAGCCGGGCCCCGTGCGTCTCGAATCCCAGCAGGTAACCATCCATGGAGAAGCTTTCGTGCTTGGCGAAGGTCGAATAGCACAGATATTCACCGGGCGCACCCAGCGCGTGGGGATTCTCGAGGGCGACGCGCAGATGACGACGGGCGGCGTCGTACGCGACTGCTCGGGCGCCGACCGCGCGCCCCGCGTGCATGCGCGCGAACGTGAGCGGCGCCTGCTCTTCGACCAGGCTCTCGAGGGCCACGGCGATGCGCGCTGGATCCGTGATGCAGCGATAGCCGACGAGGCCACCGGACTGAGCGCGCTGGAACGTCGCGGCCACCGCGTGGCACAAGAGGTCGGCCTTGGCGATCTTGAGCAGCTCCTGTTGCACATCCGGGTTCACCCGTACGAAGCGCGTGCGCAGCTCGATGCCACCCGGCTCACGCACCACACCCAACACTTGGGTCTGGACGTCACTGCTCGTCCCCAGCCGTTCGAGGCGCAGCCTGAGGCGTAAGAGCGGCGCTTCGGGAAACGCGGGATCGACACGCAGCCGGGCGCCGTACGGCGACACGTCGAGCAGCTCGGCGGCGCTCGGCAGCTCGAGCACGATCCCGGAAACCCGCGCGCGCGGGTAAGCGCGACGCTCGGGGCGTGTACCGGGCGCGCCATAGACGTCGGCGAGGAAATGGCGCAGCTCCGCGGGCGCCGTGCGCGGGTCACCGACCAGACGACCGGTCGTGTGACGCATGGCGTAGAACACCGCGCTGGCATAGTGCGGACGCCGGATGATCGCCGCCAGCGGCCGTTCGCTCAGACCCGCGAGCGCCGACGCCAATCGCTCGGTGCCCACCGCCGGATCCAGCACGCACGGGCCTGCCACCCCATCGTCCGCGACCCGCAGATGATGCTCGGCGGCGAGTTGGCCCACCGAGTAGGCGACCTCCTCGTGGGTACAAAGCAACCAGAGCTGCGCATCGGTCGGACCGTCGCCGAGCTGTCCCGTGATCGACATCCAGCCTCCATCCCCCCGAGCCGTGAACGACGCACGCCCGAAGAGCACGACCGATGCCAGCGCTCGCCTGCTGCCCAACCGAGCGCCGGAAGGCCCGCGTGCCGAAGCATGGAAACGCCGACGCCGCCCCGAAATAGTTCCGCGATTTCAGGACATTGAGCACGTGCGCGCGTTGCGCGTGCCCAGCCCTGCGTGGATCACGACGGGTCGTGCCGCGATCCCGGCAGGCTGCCGGAGTTCGCTCGATCCTGTCCGATTTCTGGAATCCGGACGCTCGATCGCTCAACCACGCAGCGCCGCCGCGCGGCCGGGCGAGCCCGAAGTCGTGCTCACGGGGGGTGCGTGCCGGCGATGCCGAGCGGTGCGAAGGGCAATGGCAGCGCCCGCGGCGAAGCGCGCGTGTCGGCTGGCTCGGCGGCGCTCGGCGACGCGAGATTCGTGACCGGCGCTTCCGCCACCTCCGGCTCGGCCCCGGCCGTGTTGGCCGCCGTCGCATCGCTGGCCGTCGCGTCTTGCTCGCCCTCGCCGTCGTCCATGCGCAGCAGCGTGATCGTGATGCGCCGGTTCACGGCAGCCAGCGGATCCCCAGGTGCTGCGAGCATGCGATCGGCGTGGCCCACCACGCTCGCGACCCGCGGCGGCGCCACCCCATGCGCCTCCAGCACCCGCCGTGACGAGTTGGCGCGATCCGCGGAGAGCTCCCAGTTCGAGTACGCCGCGTTGGCCGCGCCGTACGGGCGCGCATCCGTGTGCCCCTCGATCTGGATCGGGAATGCGAGCGGCGCGATGGTGTCGGCGACCGCCGCCAAGAGCTTCTCGAAGCCGGGGCTCGGCTTGGCGCTGCCCACGGCGAAGAGCTCGTGCCCCGATTCCTCGTGCATGTCGATGACCAGGCCCTCCGGCGCGATGCGCACGTTCACCTGCCCTGCGTATTCCTTGAGCTCCGGCGATTGTTTGATCTTCTCCTCGAGCTCCTTGCGCGCCCGATTGAGCTCCGCTTCGCCTGCGTTCGGCTTCACGGCGAATTTCGAGAGGTCCTTCATGACGCCCGCACCGCCTTGAACGACACCACCGCCCACCGACGCCGACGCGATCCGGAACGGGCCCTCGGCGCGAAAGAAGTTGGCGAGGGCCTGTTTCTTGTCCTTGCTCGCCGCGTTCAAGATCCACATCAAGAGGAAGAACGCCATCATCGCGGTGGCGAAGTCGGCGTACGCGACCTTCCACGCACCACCGTGATGGCCGCCACCGTGATGGCCGGCCGCCGCTGCACGGCGTCGTCGGGGCTTGGCGTCGGACATGGCGAGCGCCTACTTGAGGCCGCGCTTGATCTCGGCGATGGCCTGGTTCATCTCCTCGCCGCCGGGACGCTCGGACGAGTAGATGACGCGCCGCGCCTGCTCCACGGCCACCGCCGGCGACGTGCCGTCGGCGAACGACACCAGGCCGACCATGATGCACTGGAAATACTTCGCCTCGTCGCGACCGATGTGCTCGATCGCCGCTCCCAGCGGCTGCAGGAAGCCGTAGGAGAGCAAGATGCCGAGGAAGGTGCCGACCAGCGCCGCCGCGACCTTGTGACCCAGCTCGGATGCGGGACCGTCGAGCGCTCCCATCGCGATCACGATCCCCATCACCGCCGCCACGATGCCGAGACCCGGCAGCGCGTCGGCCACTTTGCCGAGAACCGCAGGCGGGACCGCCGATTCCTCGTGGTGCGTGGCGAGATCCGAGGCGAGGATCTGCTCCACCTCCGCCGCCGCGGCCCCGTCGATCAAGAGCCTGAGCGAGTCGCAGAAGAACTCGACCGCGTGGTGGTTCTTCACGAAGGTCGGGGCCTTCGCGAAGAGCTCGCTCTTCTCGGGCTCGGAGACGTCGCTCTCGAGGGCGAGCATCCCGTTCTTGCGGATGATCGAATAGATCTCGAATTGGAGCTTGAGGATCTCGAGATAGGTCTGCTTGGTGTAGGGCGAGCCCTTGAACACTCCGGGCACCTTCCCGCCGAGCGCCTTCACCACCTTGGGCGGGTTCGCAATGAGCATGGTGCCGAGTGCCGCACCACCGATGATGACGAGCTCCGCCGGCTGCCAGAGCGCCATCACGTGCCCACCCTCGAGCAGGTAGCCGCCGATGATGGAACCGATGACGACGACGAAGCCGACGATGGCGAGCATGAGGATGTCCCGGGAAGCCGCACCGACCGCGGTGCGAGGCTCCGTGTAGTGGGGTGGCTTCGGCTCTTGCTATCGGCGTCCCGACCGTCGAGCTTGAGGTCCGCGTCCGCTCCTCCGAACCTCACCGCGCCGAATTGCCGAAGCCTGCGCTCTGCAGACGTCGAGCACGGTCGGTGCGTGGCCGCGAGCCCCCACACCCGCGGCGCGGGCCGCGTCGCGACGCATGGCTCGGACGCGCCCTCACGCGTAGCGCGCGAGGCGCCCGTCGAAGTCGTCGGCGATGGCCTGCTCGACGCGTTCGAGCGTCGGCGCCGTGAGCCGAAACGGCGCCGCTGCGGCACTCAGATCGTCCTCGCTCACCGGCGCATCCGACACCGGATGCTGGTGGTGGGCGAGCAAGTCCGCGAGCCGTACCAACCGCGCGACGTCGTCGTGCTCGTCGGCGGTGTGATGCTTGCTGATGCCCTGCACGATCGCGTCGGGCAGCTTCCAGTGCTGCGCGATCAGGCCGCCCAGCTCGGCGTGATGGACCGACAACACTTCGACCTCGGCGGCGAGCGCCGAGAGGCCGCCCGCGGTGCGCGCTTCGTGGAGCACGGCGAGCACCTCGGGATCGAGGAAGCGCGACAGCACCAGCTTGCCGACGTCGTGGAGTAGTGCCGCGGAGAAGGCGGCACTCGGCGCCGACACTCGCCCGATCCGGACCAGCGCTTCGATGGCCAGCGCCGCGGCGATGGAATGGCGCCACAGCCCCCCCTCGCCGATCCCGTACTGCGGCACCGCCGCCATGAGCCGCCCTTTGACCGCCGCGCCCATCGCCACCGTGAGCACCGTGCCGGTGCCGAGCCGCTGAATGGCGCCTTGCACCGACGCCACCGGCTCGCGACTTCCCACCGCCGCGGAGTTGGCGAAACGCAACAGCCGCGCGGTGAGCGCCTGATCGAACGACACCAAGTCGACCAGCTCGCGGATGCCCGCGTCGGGGTCCGCCGCCAACGCCGCGAGACGAGTCGTGGTGCCAGGCAACGGCTCCAAGTCGTTGGCCTGCTGAATGAGACGGTCGAGATCGATCACCCTTGCACCTCCGCGCAGCAACGCCCGATCACGGGGAAGCACGATGCACGCCAACATCCTGGGACCGTTTCTTGCGAAGCGATTCCGCGAGCGCAGCACGTGGCGGACGACGCACCGCCGAGGCGGTGTGCGCTGCGGGCCGCGCAGTTGTCGGGAAAAACGCCCGTTCTGCTCGTCGTGCCTCGAGATCGCCTCCGCCGCGGAACGCCTGCCCCGCGCAGCCAGCGCACGCCGATGACTCCTCCTCGAGCCCGCTCTCGGCAACCCGAGCCCACTGCCCCTTCAGTCCTCGGCAGGTTTTTCCGATCTCCTCTCCATCGCCGAGGGCACCGTGCCCACGCGGCGCCGCGAACAGCGTGATCGCACCCGTCCTACCTCGGTCCTCGAGCCGCGCGGCCACCCGCGTGCGGCAGCGAGTGGCCGTCTGAGCGCTTCATGGCCTGGTTCTCTCGCACCCGCAGCAACGGCTCGCGCAACGGCGCGAGCACACTCGGCAATCGCCCCACGGGCGGCTTGCCGCTGGACGCGGACTCCCGGCTCAAGGAGATGCTGCTTCGGCAGGACCTCGAGATCCGCGACCTGGAGGCCGTCCAGAACGAGCTCGTCTCGACCTTGCTCTCGCTCATGAACGCCATCGGCCAGATCACGGGAGCGGGATTCCACGTGACGCCGCTGGCGGGCGAAGCGCGCGCGATCCGCACCCCCGAAGAAGCGGTCGCGTTGCGGGAGTCGCTGCGCAACCTGCTCTTCGAGAGCTGTGTCGCACCGATCCACGGTGACGAGCGCGAGTCGCTCTACACCATGGTGAAGCTCTTGATCGCTCAGACCATCGCTACCGTCGGCGACTGGGGCGGGCTCGGCCCGGAGCTGACGGAGCTCAGCGAGGATCTGGGCCGCGACGAGAATCGCGGTCAGCTCGACGCCGCGGTGACCAAGCTCAAAGACCTGCTCTTTCGGGTGTCGGTTCTGACCGGTGGTCTCGCCGAGGAGCGCGACGGGCTGCGCGAGCTGGTGACCGTGTCGCTCGCCAAGCTTCACGGCATCGCCGAATCGATCGGCGGCGCGGTGCCGGAGCAGCCGGCGTTCGGGCCGGCCGTGGACGACGCGCTCGCCGCCGGCGACCTCTCCAAGGCACGACTGCTCCTCGAGCACGAAGGGCTCAGGCTCGCCGGCGAAGTCCGCCGCCTCGGCGCCGCACGTGCGGCGCTCAGCGAGCTGCTCTCGCATGCCGACGAGCGTGTGCGCTCGTTGGCGAACGCCCTCGACCGCACCGAGGTGCCAGTGGACGTGGATGCCGAGACCGGCCTCGGCAATCGCCGCGCGCTGGAAGCCATGCTGCGCGATCCGTCGAACCGCGCGCGCTGGGTGCTTGCAGCACGCATCCACAACGCGCCCAGCATCACCGATCGCTACGGCGTCGCGGCGCTGGGCCGGGTGCTCAAGGCGGTCGCGGAGCGAATGGTGCCGATGGTTCCGGACGCCCTCGGCCATTTCCGGGTCGGGCCGGCGGCGCTGGTGACCGTGTTCGCCGGCGAGGACCCGGCGGCCATTCGCGCCAAGGCCGTTGGCATCACCGCCGCCGTCGAACAGACCAAGTTCCTCTTCCGGACGGACGTGGTGAGTGTGCGTTTCGTGACCGAGCTGTTGCCGGTTTCGTCCAGCCACGGGCCGCTCGCGCTCCTCGACGAGCCGTGAGGCGCGGCGACCGCGAGTCGCCGTCACGCGCCGATCTCACGTCTCTCCCTCCGCCGCACGCGCAGATGCCGCAATCGTCGCGGGCACCGGATTCGCGCTCGCCTGCGGCGCCCTCGCCCCGCCACGACTCGGCCGCTGCGGTGCGGCCCTTGCTCCGCTTCCGCGCGACGTGAGCTACCCACGAAGCCGCGCGTGCGCTGCGCCCGACGAGCGAGGCGAACCACCCGGCGCGCGCCGGACGCATCGCCCGATCGTGCAAGGCCCGCGCCCCGCACCGCTCAAGTCGCGCGCCCCGACCGCCGACATCACAGATGACTGTGGGGAGACTTCATGGAAATCGTGAGCGGTACGGGTGCCGAGCGAGTCACCGTTCTCCTGCGGGAGGTGTTTCGCTCCACCCTCGAGGCCGTGGGCGGGCTCATCGGCATGAACGCGCCCGGCAAGGAGCC
>CAYUSL010000153.1:0-3201 GCA_964447125.1 uncultured bacterium
GCTCGACGACGTGGTGATGCGCGCCATCGCGCCGCGCGCGGAGGGACGATTCGCCGACGCCAGTGCTTTTCGCGAGGCGCTTCGGGCGGCGGGCGGCGGTGTCGACAAGGAAAAGCGTGGTCAGCCGGTGAGCCGCGGCGGAGCGGCAAAATGGATTGCGCTGGCAGCCGCAGCGGCGATCGCGGGTGGTGGCGCCGCGGTGTGGTCAGTGCGTGGTGGCAACGGGCCTGTCATCGTCGATCCGCCGGGACCTGGGCCGCGCCAGAGCGAGCGCGGCGGCACGGACGAACGCGCGAAGCCCACTCCAGCGCCGGTAGCGCAAGCGCCACTACCGGCACCCGATCCGAAGCGCGTGATGCTCGGCTACCTCGCCGCTGGGGCGAACGCAGCCGATCGCGAAGACGCGGCCGCATCGGCATTGCTGAGCGCAGCGGCAAATGCCCTCGCAGACGCCTCGCTGCAGGTGATCGACGGGGCACCGGTCAGCGATCGCGAGTCGCTTCTCGCCGAGGCGCGATCGAAGGGCGTGGGCAAGTTGGTGATCGCGAAGTTACAGGCCGAGGAGATCGTGAAGGGTGGCCATCACGCCGCACAAGTCCGGCTCTCGCTCGAGGCGATCGATCCCTCGAACGGCAGTCGCCTCGGCTCGGCGGAAGGATCGGCGATGGCCATCTCGCCGAGCCCGAAGGGATCGGGAGGCTGGAACGACGCTGTTCGCGTCGCGACGTCTTATGCGTTGAAGGATCACCATCCCGAGCAGGCACTCGTCTCCAAGCTCACGCAGCAGCCGTGATCCGCGAGCGAACGCCGCGCCGAGGGACGCGAAATCATGGGTCAACGATGACAGCGACCGAGATCGGCATCGCAACGGTTCGCGGCGGGGGACGAGCCCCCGAGCTACGGTCTACTCATGCCGATCGTTGCAATCCGCGGCCGGTCACTTTGATCGAGCTCAATCGCTCGTGCACGAGTACGACTTCTTGAATCCCCAGCCGTCGTAGCTCTTGCCGTTCAGCTCGACGTGCACTTTCGACCAGCTCGGGTTGCTGGTGTCGTCATCGACGCGGATCTCGGTTCCAACCGGGAAGGTCTTGATGGCTTTCGCCTCCCGATTGCCGCTCGCGCGGACCGTCATGCTGTCGACGGTCTTGCAGCGCGGTGCCGTCGCGATCTGCGCTACCTGCAGCGGAGGTGCACCACAACCGACCTTGATTGCGCAGACGTCTTTAGACGAGCTGGTGACGAGGTCGGTCGGCGTGAAGCTCTCCTGAAACTCACCGAGATCTCGCTTGTCGAGCAGCTTCGCGTGCGCGGCGATCGCCTCCGAGTCCGTCGGGTCTAGATCCACGGCCTTACCCATGAGCTCGGTTGCTTCCTGCTTGCAACCTTTGAGCTCTTTGACGATCGCGAGATTGTAGTAGTCGGCCGCGGTCGCCTGGCTCTCGTTGACCGCTTCCTGGAGTGTCTTCTCGGCCTGGTCCCAGTTGCAGTTCATGGCATAGCCGATTCCCAGCTCGCCCTTCGGGGTCGAGGCGCTCTTGAGCCCGATCGAACCCTTCTGCATGTGCGGTTGGATCTTCGTCAGGAACTTGCCGACCGATTGATCGGACAGCCCATCGAGGATTCCAATCTCCGTGGGGAGCTGCGACACCTTCTGCACGGTCTTGCTCTTGTCCTTGTCGCTCGACCCGAGAAGTGCTCCGAATCCTGCGTCCACCGCGTTACCGATGCCTTCAGCCGCCGCATCCCCCGAGACCAGGACCTCCCAGGTGCCGGTTTCGTTCGTGGATTGCGCCACGATCGTCTTCAACGTCCCACACGCTGACTCGGGTCGCACGTCGACCATCTTGAAGTTGACGGTGAGATCGCCGGTGCGCCGCCGGTAGCGGTTCACGACATAACGGCCCGTCTTGTCGTCGACGACGATCTTGTCGTCCCGCTCCGAGTCGGTGAGGGTCGCGGCAGTGATTTCGCCGAAGATGATGCCTTCGAGGCCGGCGCTTTGAAGTGCGGCGAGCGACCGCTGCGTGAGCGATCCCTTGTCGTGATACTCCTCGATTTCGCGCGCGATCTTGCCCAACTCCTCGGCGTCGCGGGCGAAGAACTCGAGCTGCTTCTCGTTGGCGATTCCTTGCGTGAGCTTGCCGACGATGGTCGAGGCGAGCGCAGGCGAAACCTTGTTCGCCGAGATCTTGAACGAGCCGACGCCGACCTTGCGTATCCCGCAGATGTCGACGTCGCCGCCCATGAGCTTCTGGACTTGGATCTTCTTCGCGCAGCCGCTGCCACAGGCGGTGACGAGCGCGGTCATCAGGATCCACGAAAGTATGCGGGGAGCTCGCATGTCGTCCTCGATCGTGGCCGCCGCGGCATGCGCGGATCAGCACGTGATTACTTGCAGATGTCGCCCTTCTGGATGTTGCCTTTTCCGTCGGTGGCGGTTGCTTTGCTGAACTTGTCTTCGACGTCGGTGACCTTGAGCCGGCCGACCCGGGTGGTGGTGGAGCCCAGGCTCTGACCGGTGTCGGGATCGATCAAGCTCTTGCCGGCGCGCATCACCTCGCAGGAGGCGCCACCCTTCATCCCCTGTGCTTTGCCGCGATTGAGGTAGACGACGTCTCCATCTACGTCGACGACACGGATCGGGTATGCAGCCGTGGCGAGGCGGCTCGCCGCTTCTTCGGCGGCCTGGCGCGCGAGCGACTCGATCTGAGCGCTGGCCTCGCCGTCGTTACAGCGGCTCGCGTCGGTGTACTGACTCTCCGACGACCATCCTTTGCGAACGGTGTCGGTGTGCTCGATCACGCCGGTCTCGGTGTTCGCGAGCCGCACGTCGATGGCCACGGATGCCGAACGCGCGCATTTCGTGACGCCCAGCGTGGACAGTGTCGTCTTGCTTGCTCCTGCAGACACGCCCGCGAGCGACCCCAAGACGTAGTGGGTGGCGCCTGCGGTCTTTCCCACTCGTGCGGTGAGCTCGGGATCGAGGAAATATTGCTCGGTGACGGTCGTCGATTCGTCCATCACTTGTTTCAACCGCTCACGTTCGACCATCACGAACTTGCCAGTCTTGCCGAGTGCCACGGCGAGCATGTCGGTGAGCTTTCCCGCCAGCGCCGTGCCGCCTTTGCCACCTGCTTTGTTTTCGAAGCCGATCACGGCGATGCGCTTGGTGTCGGGGTTGATCGTGGCGCCCGACTG
>CAYUSL010000153.1:3301-12658 GCA_964447125.1 uncultured bacterium
GCCACGCCGCCCGGGACCGCATCGTTCAGCCCGAACTTGCCGTCCGGGCGGGCCGACAGGAATCCACGTGAAGTGACCAGGATGACCGCGGCGGCGCCGTAGTGCTCGGGCTGAACGTCCGAGAAGATCATGTCGCCGCCGAGCCCTTTGGTGGCCTTCTCGCCCGTCACCTTGGTGATGATCGCGTCGAGCAACATCGCGAATTCGACCTTCGTGATCTTGCCGTTGGGATCGAACTTCCCGTCGACCGCATCCATGACCTGATACGCGACCATCTTCTCGATCATCGGCTTGGCCCAATGGCCGTCGATGTCGACGATGCGATCGACGTAGGTCTCGCGCCGCACGGTGCTGGTGGCGCGTCCCTCGGGCGACTGGAAGTCCTGCTTCGGCGTGAAGCCTTGCTTGTCGAGCAGGCGATCGAGCTTGAGCTCGGCGACGAAGATGGCCGCGACGTCGGCGCGGCTGATCGCCGGAGTCGTCGCCACGGTCAGGTACTCCTCGGGCATGCCTGCGAGGGCTTCGCGAGCGGTATTCACGGCCTTGAGCGTGTCGCGCGCAGGCGGATAGTCGCGCTGGATCACCAGCCCCTTTTCGAGGGCCTCGGTGGCCTTCTTGAGCTTGCCGCCCGCGAGGTACGCGCGCCCGAGCCAGGTGTGAAGCTCGGCGGACTGGAGCGATTTCGCCAGGTCTTCGTGGTCGTGGAACGCGTCCTCGACCTCGTCGAGCCAATCGTCGCCCTTGAGCAGCAGGTGCACGCGGATCGTCGCGACGCCCACGGCGAGCTCCTCGGCATCGCCCTTCGCATCGTCGTCGGCTTCGTCGAGCGCCTTCATGGCCTCGTTGCGTTTGCCGAGGCCGGCGAGGGCGATGGCTCGCCCGGTTTCCGCCGGGCTGTGCTTGGGCTTGAGCGCCAGCGCGCGTTCGTACTCGGCGATCGCGTCCGCGTACTTGCCCTGCTCGAGGAGTTGATTGCCTTGCTGGGTGTGGACCACGGCCTGATCGGCAGGACCCGCAGGCGCCAGCGGCTGGGTCGCGCAGCCGGCGAGGTTGAGCGACGCGAGGGCGAAGAGGACGCAGCCCAGCCACCACCGCCGTTCGTTTTGCTGGATTCGTGGTTGGATCTTCATGACGTCGGTCTCCCGGAGGGTGTGCAGCGTGTGAGTGCGCGGTCTGCGGCGGTGGAAGGGCTCAGTCGAGGACGATCATGACCCGGGCTTTGGCGAGGAAACTCTGGTTCTTTCCGGCTTCACGCAGGCGCGCGCCGTCGGCATTGCTCAGCACCATGTCGGCCTTCTGAGCGCCGTCGGCACGGATGGCTTTCAGAACCATGGGCTTGTCGGTGACGCGCGTGTTCTCGCTCGCCGCTTTCAAGTTCTTCGTGTAGCCGGCGAGGCCGTACTGAATGACGTAATCGCGCGTGACGTCGGCAGAGCCGTAAAGCTGCTCGCCGGACTCGTCGAGAATCTTGGGAACCATCGCGGGCTTGGCGGCGAGACCGCGCGCGTCCACGACCAGACCCGTGAACACCTCGCCCGGGTTCACCGGCGCGGGCGGCGTCGGTGGCGTCGTGACCGGCGTCACGGCCGGTGGGTTCTCGCCCGGTGTGGCAGGTGGGGCGCTCGGCGGCGTGGTGGGCGGCGTGACAGGTGCCGGAGGCGGCGCGATCCGCCAGCCGTTCGGGTCACCGAGCGCGCTCGCGACGCTGCTCTTGCCGGGCGTGCCGAAGATGCCGAGGCGCACGGTCACGGTGCAGGTACCGTCGGCTTCGCGCTTCTGATCCACCTTGGTGGCCTGGATGAGCCCCTCCACTCGCGCGCTGATGTCCTGCTTCTGGAGCACGAGGTTGTGGACCGTGGCCGTGGAATCGATCTGCAGGCCTTTCACGGTTTCGAGCAGGTTTTTCTTCGCGACGATCGAGGCCGCTTCGCAGGCCATGAGCCGGCCCTGCGATTCTGTCGTGCCCGCGGGCGGCACGCCGGAGCCGTCGGCCGTGACCACCTGGGTGGTCCAGTCGATGGAGCCGATCTGCGTTCCAGCGACGTCCTTGGCGGGGATGACGACGCTGTCGCCGGTTCCTTGCGACCACGACGGGCTCGGCAGGATCGCCAGCGACGCGACTGCGCCGGCGGCGAGCCAGCGGGTGGGGGTGGATCGATTCGTCTTCGCTCTCATCGTGAGGTCTCCTCGCACGGGTGCGGATCGGACGGTGAATTGCGGGTGGGCGACGGCGGCGCCCCGTCGGCGCTGCGCGGATCTCGTCCTGTCTAGGCAGGGGCGCGGCGGCTGTGACGGCCGCCCCGGCGACCCGGCCGGGTGTGCTTCTGTGGGTGATGAGTGACGTCATCCTGGATGCGAGCCGCGCTCGGTCTGGACGAATCGTTGCGCCGACTGGATCGCCCGTTCGGCGATGCCCATGGAAACCACGTCCGCGCCGCCGAACTCCGTGGCGCTTCGCGGCGGGACGACGTTCGGCACCAGCGCAGCGATGGCGTTCCGCGCGAAGTGGTCCGCTGGCACGTCCGTGTAGCTCGGCCCGCCGGCCGAGGGCGGCCGCGGGACGTTCCCCGCCAGCAGGATGTCGAGGCTGTAGTAGAGGGACATCACGAGCTCGACGCGGGTGACCTGCCGTTCCGGCTCGAAGCGGCCGCCCTCGGTCGCGAACACTCCACGCGCGATCCACGCCCGCGCCGGATCGTCAGGTGCAAGGTCGGAGACGCTCAACACGTACGTGCGGCGCGCATCGACGCGGGGCATCGAAGCGCCGAGCTCGCGATCGAGGAGTGCCACGAACGACGTCCGCTCGAGCGGCGCCGCGGGATCGCGCACGACGAACCCCTTCGACGCGGGCTGAAGCGTGGTCTCGGTGGGTCGCGTGAATCGAACGTAGAGGAAGACGGCGAGGCCCGCTGCGGCTGCGAGCGGGAGGCCGGCTTTCCAGAGCCAGGCCGGCGGGCCGCGGCGTTGATGCGCACGGGCTCGCGGCGGCTCGTCCTCTCGCTCCCCAGAGATCACGTGCAGTCGTGGGGACGCTTCAGCAGCCGACAGCGCGGGCGGGGCATTCGTTGCCGGGTCTGGCTCATCCGCGGATCGCTGCTCGCTCTCGGCGGCGATGAAGGCGTCGTGACGCGCGAGGACGCCAGCGACGAAGCGCTTGCGGCGCTCGAGGCGCGCCTGCTCTTTGCCCCACTCGGTGAGCAAGGGATCAGGCTTGGAATCGTCTTCGTCCGTCATGGCCCTGGTTCGTCCGTTCCACTCGGCTTCACCGCTCGCAGATGGGTGTCATTCAGTCGGGCAGCAGGCGCGTTGCGCGACCCCAGGTCGCGAGGCCCGCCTGAAAGGGTCCGGTCGGCTTCGTCGGGTCTCCTGTGCGCTCCATGCGTTCGAGGATGCGGCGCTCTTCCGGGGAGAGGCCTTCGGCCCACGCCCGGCGCGCGGCGTCGAGGGCCGCGTTTCGGTAGCCCCGGGAGAGCACTTGCCGAACCCGCGCTGCCGCCGCGCTGCCGTCATCGTTCCACAGCCGCTCGGCGATCTCACGCGAATCGAGCCCATCCACGTACGCAAGGCGAAGCATGGCGTAGGTGCGCTCGTCGAGATGACGACGCAACAGCTCGTCGAATTGCGCGCAGACGCGACGTAGCACGTCGAGCTCTTCGACCGCTCGGCAAGCGTCGCGCTCGGCGTCCTCGTGCTCGCGCCGCTCGGCTTCCAGGCGTGCGAGGTCGGGAATTCCCTGGCCGAGGCCGGCGACCTCGGCCGCCTCGGAGAAGTCGCTCTCCGCTCCTTCCGCGAGCGCTCGTCTCAGTGCCTGTTCGAGCGCGGCTACGCGCGCTTCGCGCGATTTCGCTTGCCGATGGGCCTCGCGACGAAACTCGCGCCGGGCGGTCTTCGCGAGGTAGCCGAGCCAGAACCCGAAGCGCTCGTGGGCGGCGACGCGACCGCGGCGCGACCAGCCGATCAGCTCGCCCCACGCCGTGCCGGCCGGCACGGCTAGCGCTCTCGCCACGGCGAGGCCTCGCAACGTGTCGGTGGCGCAGAAGACCGTCAGCACCACCTGGGTGAGGTCTTCGGCGTCGGCGCTGTCGATACCGTGGTGCGAGAAGTTGCGATCGAGCCAGGGCACCGCCCGGTCGTAGACGGCGGTCGCCAGATCCTCGAGCGCGCCGCGGTCGTCGAGGAGGACGACGCGGGAAAGCAACGACTCGAGCGTGTCGATTTCCTCGGCCGTCCAGGAGATCATCGGTCGTCGACGCGCACGGGTTCCTGCCCGAGAAGCACGCGCAGTCCACTGCGAGATCTCCGAGGTCTCGCGCGCGAGCAATCGTGCATCTCGATCGAAGTGAGTATACACAAACCCATTTCCGGCGCGCGAGCTTCGGAAACCCGAGGATCGCGTGGCTTCGTCACCGTTGGTCTCGACGAAGCACGAGAGCCAGCCGATTGCCGGCTCCATGCTCGCCGAGCGAGGTCGCGGTGAATCCATCTCGCGCCGAGCCGATGGGACGGGGGAACCCGTCGCTTCGGATCGGACGGTGAGGGGCATGCCGTTCATCGAGATTCGTCCTCGCGAGTCGGCGGGTTGGGCCGTATCCAGCCGCGTCTTGGCCGTGCCGCCGCTCGAGGTTGAAACGCGGATGTGTGCCGACGGCCGAGGTCCCGCGGCCAGCCGTGGGCGGTGATGCAGCGCCTCCGACTTCACTAGGCGAGCCTCTTGGATCCGTGACGGCCTCGCCGGCCGCGGAGCGGCCCTCGTCACAGGTCGGGCGCAGTTGCCTAGTCAGCGTGTGAGACGCGGCCAACCGGGCGTGGACGGCGTTCGGAGCCGTGATGGGATTCCTTTGCGCGGACCCCAACTCTTCCCTAGAATCGCTTCGCCTCGCTCGTGTGCGGGCGCGTGTCGCCGTTGGCACGGTGGCGAAGGCACGCGACGCCACGCGCGGTCGTAGACATCGCCATGCCCGCATCGTGCTCGGTGGAAGGCTGTACCTGGCAGCCGCAACCCGGTGACGTCGCCACGTTCTGCGGCGAGCACGGTACTCCGTGGCGCGAGCAATCTGCGGGCACCGCGGCGCGTCCCCAGGATTCGCACGACAGCGGCATCGATCTCGGCGACGCCGGATCACCGCGAACGATTCGCCTCGAATGGAAACGCCGGCGCTATCGCGTCGGCGAGCAACAGACCTTCGCGTTCCGGCTCACCAACATCGACGAAAGCCCGGTGCCGGACCTCGAGGTCGAGGTGGCTTGCGAAGGAATCCTGCGAACCACCCAGTGCCGCCGATACAGCCGCATCCCGCCGCGCGGACAAGTCGAGCCCGGCCTCGGCTTTCGTTGCGATCAGCGCGGCACGTATCCGGCGCAGGTCCTGGTGCTCTATCGGGATGCTCGTTCCAATCCGAGCTATCTCGCTGGCGATCTGGAGGTGGAGGTCGGTGACGCCACGGACGCCACGCGCGGCTCGGGCGACCCGCACATCGTCATCAACGTGGACAACTCCGATGGCGTCGCCGACCTCTCGAATCTGCGTTTCGACGGGCTCCGCGCCCCTGCACCGGTGGACGAATGGGTGCCGGTGCCGCTCAGCTTCGATGCGGTGCTGACGGACGTGTTGCGCCAGAGCGAGGCCGGCCCGGCCTCGGGTGTCACAGCGAATCCGTCGCCGGTCGAGGTAGTTCCCGAGCCGGAGCGTCGCTTCGACCTGGTTTTTGAAGGCGCCGGTTTCGATCGCCAGTTCCGCCTGCATCTGGTCTCGGAGCTACGCATCGGTCGCGACGGTCGCGCCAACGACGTGATCGTCCGCTACCTGCCGCGCTCGCCCGAGAACGATCAGATCTCGCTCTCCGTGGGGCGCGAGCACGCCCTCTTGCGCCGCGATGGCGAGCGCTTCGTCCTCGCGGAAGGCGCGAGATCGGCCAAGAACGGCACGGTGGTGCGCGGCACGTCGCTCGACGGCAGCAACTCGCTGGCATTGGAAGATCGCGACGAGCTGGTGCTGAGCGGCGCCATTCGTTACCGCTTTCGCGAGTACCGAGACCTGGCGGGCCTGGCCGCGGTGGCGCGGCGGCGGCGTGAAGGCGACGTCGGCGACAGCATCGGCTTTCGGGAGTTCGTGCACACCGTGAAGGCTCGCGAGGGCGATCGTGCGCCGCTGCTCGCGGCGCGGCTTCGGCGCGAGGACGCGGGCTCCGATGGGATCGATCACGTCGTGGTGGTGCGACGCGTGGTGATCGGTTCGCGGGACGGCTGCCCCATCCACATCCAAGCGGAGAGCGTCGCCGAGCGCCACGCGCAGTTGGTCGTCGACGGATCGCGCTTTCTGATCGAGGACATGAACAGCGTTGCCGGGACGTGGGTGAACGGCAGCCGGCTAGCGGCCCGAGCGCGCTACGCCGTGCGTGACGAAACTTCGGTGCGATTCGGCGACGTCGAGGCGCGTATCTCGCCTGTGCCGGTCTCGCGCTGAGCGCGTCACGGCTGCGCGACGACCAGGACGATGAGCTCCGCGAACGTCAGGATGAACTGCGAGGAGGGGATCGTGGATACGAGAGCAGCAGAGCGGCTGCACCGCGGATGGGGAACGCAGCGCGCCTGCGCGTGGCTGGTGAGCGCGCTGATGGTCGTCGCGGCGAGCGGGCAGGCCGTCGCGGCGCCCGTGGACGACGCGGCCATGGACGTCGCGCGGCAGTTCGCCGCCAAGCTCGGGGCACCCATGCCCTTTCGCACCGTGGCCGTGTTGCCGATCGCCGGCGACGACGATCACACGCTGGAGCTGGCGCTGATCGATGCGCTGAAGCGCGGCTCCACGGCGAACGGCAAGGACGTCACCGTCGTTGATCGCACCAACCTCGATCACGTCATCGAGGAGCTGGGCCGGCAAGGCCGCGTCGAGTTCGACGAGAAGACGGCGGCGCGAGTCGGCGAGCTGCTGAACGCCGAAGCGATCGTGTTCGGCAGCATCGAGGCCCAGCGCGGCAACCCGCTCTTCGCCGAGATGCGCGCGCTGCTCAAGGTGGATCGGGTGGAGCAGGGCGTGATCCTGGATGCCGGCGCGTTCTCGGCTTCGGCAGTCTCGACGGCGGGCATGGCCGCTGCCGCGGTGGCGATCGTGCTGATGACGACGATCACCGTGGTGGCGGGATTGCGTGCCTTCGGTCGCAAGCAGAAGACCCGGCGTGCGGCGGGGGACAAGGAAGCTGTGGCGCGGCTCTTGGTGCCGGTTGTGCAGGCGAAGACGCTCCTCCAGCAAGCCCAGGCGAACCTGCTCGCCTCTCAGCAGGCGAGCGCGGCGGAAGCCGTGCGGGGTGTGGAGCGGGCGGTGCTGGACCTGGCGCAGCGCATCGAGCAGGCGCCATTGCCCGATCTCAGTCGCTCCGGAAAAGACGTCAAGGCGGCGCTGCGTTTCGACGAAGCGCTGTTCGAGCCGCTCGCGAAGCTCGCCAGTGCGGCGCGCGAGCTGCTGGACGCGGCATCCGACGCGGGTAACGGCGCGCCCAACGATCGGGTGCGCGCCAAGGCCGACGAGGCGCGGAGTCTCGTCACCGAGCTGACCACGCGTCTCCAGGGGCGGGAGCAGCACCTTCGCTGACCGGCACGACGCGATGCGGACGATCGAGGGCGAGCACGGCTTCAACCGGGAGAGGTATCCATGAGCTTGCGTGGCAATCGCTGGCAGCGCGGCGCGGACGATTTCGCGGTGCGTGTCGAAGTCGAGGACTTGAAGGGGCTCTTCCGGAAAGAGCTCACCGTCGAGCATGGAACGAAGGCGCTCTTTTTCTCGGGCGGCACCTTCGGCGGCACGCTCGGGCCGGGCACCTACACACTCGACGACGTGTTCGGTCACCTCGGCGAGCTCGAAAACAAAGGGCAGGCCTCGGCGGTGCTGGTCGACGCCGGAGATGTGGCGATCGGCTTTCGGGTGGGCCCCATCTACACCAAGGATCCGCTGGGCATTCAGGTGCGCGGCGAAGTGGTGCTGAAGGTCGCAGAGCCCATCGCGTTCTTCACCAACGTGATGAAGGCGCGCACCACCTATCAGGTTGTCGAGCTCAAGGATCTGCTCGACGACGAGCTGACGGAGGCCCTGAGCGCGATGCTCGCCGAGCGCTCGGTCGAAGAGCTCTCGACGCGCCTCGAGCTCCGCAACGAGCTCGAGATGCGGCTCGCCAATCACCTGCGAACCACGCTCGGGCGGATCGGGCTGGATCTCATCCAGCTTCGCGGCCTGGCGTGGATCCACGAGAAGATCGACCGCGTGCGCAATCTTCGCGAGGAGTGTTTCCTGCTGGTCAGCGAGTCGGAGGCGAATCTCGATCGCCGCAAGCGGCTCTTCGACGTTTACACCGCGGAAGAAATCCAAGAAGTCGCCGAGCTCACCCGCAAGGCGCAGATCCATCGCGACAAAGCCAAGGTGTGGGCGGACCTACGCCGCGCGGCGAACGACGACAAGCTCGACGAGGTGCGTAGCGCCGAGGACCTGGCGCGGGAGATCCAGGCTGTCGACAAGCAGAAGCTGCTGCGCGAGGACGAATGGAGCGACCTCACCAGTCAGCTCAAGTTCGGTACCGAGTCGAAGGAAGCCGAGCGGCGTTTCATCGCGGCGAAGGCACGGCTGGAGGAGCAGGCAGCGCTGGGGCTGGCGACGCTGGCTGCGCAGAAGGGAGTGGTCGCCGCGGAGGTTGAGCTTGCTGCGCTTCAGGGACGCCGCTCGGTGGCGGAGGAGCTGGCGCGCGAGGCCGACCGCGCCGCCCAGCGTCGCCGCGAAGGGCTCGAAGACGCGCTTGCGGATCGCAAGATCGAGCTCGAGCGGGCCGAAGGCGAGCTGGAGCGAAAGCGCATCGACGTCGAGGTGAAGCGCCTCGAGCAGCAGCTCTGGAAAGAGCGCATCGACGATCGCCAGGAAGCGCTCGAGCGCATGAAGCAGCGGCGCCTGGATCTGGAGCTCAAGAAGCAGGAGCGCGAGCTCGAGATGCGGATTCGCGAGGAGCGCGAGCGCGGCGACCTGGAACGCAAGCGCGGCGAGACCGAGATCGACAAACTCAAGGTGTATGCGGGGATGACTGAGGAACAGATCCTCGCCACCCAGGCGGCCCAGTCCGCCGAGATCGCCAAGGCGTTCCAGAAGAAATTCGAGGGCCCCGGCTCGGTGCAGGCGGAAGCCGCCGAGCGCACCATTCGCGAGATGAAAGAGGCGTACGACAAGAGCTTGAGCTTCGCCGGCAAGGCACTCGATGCGAATCGCGACGTTGGCGTGGCGGCGGCGAGCGCGCCGCGGGTGGCGGGTGTTCCCGTCGTCGGTGCGTCGGTTCCGGGTGTCGGCGGTTCGGATGTGATCCTTTGCAACCAATGCAAAGGTCGCGT
>CAYUSL010000154.1:0-12645 GCA_964447125.1 uncultured bacterium
CCGATCAGCGCGTCGTTCACGCCGGCGATGATCTTCTCGACGTCGCGCTGATTCACGCCCTCGACGTCCTGCCCGACCTTCGCCACCTCTGCGTCCTGATAACTCAGGTTCAGCTTCTTCTGAATCTCTTCGTTGTACTGATTGCCGCCAAACGACACGTCGCGGGTGAAGTTGCTCACGCCACCCTTCGTGAAGTTGATGTTCATGACGCTGGCGCCGATGTCGATGAGCGCCAAAACCTCGTCCTGAACCACCGGATAGTTGATCTCGTACATGTTCTCGATCGCGAACGCATCCACGTCGACGATCACAGGCGTCAGCCCAGCCTCGCGGATCACGTCGACGTAGTCGTTGATCAGCTCCTTCTTGGCGGCGACCAAGAGGACCTCCATCTGCGTCTGATCCCCGGGCACCGGGCCGAGGATCTGAAAGTCCAGGTTCACGTCGCTGATCTCGAACGGGATGTACTGCTCGGCCTCCCATTGGATCGATTCCTCGAGCTCCTCCTGGCTCATGACCGGCAGATTGATCTTGCGGATGATGAGCGAGTGACCAGATACGGAGGTTGCCACCTCGGTGGCCTTGACCTGATGCGTCTTGACGAGATCTTCGATCGTGTCGATCACCGTGGTCGCGTCGATCAGCGCACCATCGACGATCGCCTCTGGCGGAAGGGCGGCCATGCCGAAATTCACGAGCTCGTACCCGCCCTTACCTTCCTTAAGCTCAACCAGTTTGATAGCCGATGAGCCGATATCTAGGCCAAACAGGCTGGATTTTCGCGAGAAGAGCATCGACCGCCACCTCCGTGCGGAGCGGCACGTAGCCCCGCCGGGAATCGGATCGGCGGCATTGTAGGAGCCGCGCTTCTGCAAAGTCAACGACTTTTTTCCGCTTTTCTCCCCCTCGCGAACCGCACTCGCGTGGCAGGGGAGGCTGGGACGTGGCCGATCGCGAGGTGCGAACCCTCACGGGCCGGGGAGCGACGCGGGGCCGACCCTCGTGGGTCGACCCCGTGACTCGCTCCTCCCCGCCCCCGATGAGAAGGCGGCGCACAGCTACCCCGTCAGAACGGCTCACGCCAGTAGAGCGTCTCCATCGGAATCTGTGGCGCCGGCGGTTCCTGCCCCGTGATCGCGTGGTAACGCAGGAAGTCGGGCGGAAAGCCGTCGGGCGGGGCGCCGAGGGCCTTGTAGCCGGCCGTGTTGGCCACGGCCACCGGATTCTGGGGAGCAACGTAGTACTTGCCGGAGCCGACCTGAGTGGCCCCGCCCTTCAGGGTGAAGTTGATCAGGCCACCCGTGTCGAAGTCGAAGGCGAGGATCGAGCCGGTCCCGACGTTGTAGCAGACGTTCGACACGGTGGTCGGGTCGACCGGTCGCATGGTCTCGACGAAAACTGCGCCTGCAAGAATG
The DNA here is from genome assembly GCA_964447125.1 of uncultured bacterium. Taxonomy (GTDB): domain Bacteria; phylum JADJOY01; class JADJOY01; order JADJOY01; family JADJOY01; genus JADJOY01. The sequence goes on from CAYUSL010000154.1 coordinate 1,416, forward strand.
GCCGGTGAGCCGAGAATCCGCTCGCTTCCGAGGGCCCCCGCGATGCCCGAACCCGCATTGTTGGCGAGGCACTGGTAGTAGCCACCGGTTCGGGTCGGCGGATGCGATCCAGACGCCGGCTCCTGACGATCCGTGATCGCCGGATACGTAGTCGAGGGCAGGGTTCGGTTGTCCAAGTCGCCATTCACGTTCGCCGAAGGCGGGTCTCCCGCCGAGCTGATCGCCGCGGCACCGTCGTCACATTTCGTCTCGTCGTCGAAGTCTAGGTACTGCGCCGCTCCACTGGCGGCGTCGTCGACGATCGAGAAGATGCGGAACTTCTCGTCCGATCCGACTTCATCCACTGGGTAGAGCCCCTCGGCGACGTCTTTCGAGCCGAAGGCCATGCTTCCGTCGCCGAACTCGATCCAGATCGGCGGCGCACTACCGAGCAGCGTCTGGTTCCGGGCTGGCGTCAGCGACGGGCGGCTCACGATGGGATGCGCCGTATCCACGGTGTCGACATCCCCGCCAGGGAAGAACACCACCGTCGTCGAAACGTCGTTCGACACGTCGCTGTCGAAGCGTCCGCGCCACAAGCGACCGCCGAGGTCCCCCCAATAGAGTACGTCCGCGCGCTGGCCTGCATAGGTGGAATCGTCAGCCGTCGTGATGTCGGCACCGATGATGCTCGTTCGAAACGGCGCCACGTTTTGCCCGCCCGTGCACCCCGCTCCCGAACCCCCGAAGCAAATCGGTCCAGCATTCGGACCCGTGGTGATGTTGTTGTCCCGCACCATCAGTGGCAGTCCGTTCGTCGAGCCGCTGTCGAGGTCGATGAGCTGCCCCGACGGGAGGTCGATGGCGAGCAGATAGCCTGCACCACTCGATGGATTGGAGTTGTGGTCGACCGTGCCCGGCCCGGAGAGGACGTACAGGGTGGGGTTGCCGGCGCCCGATCGCGACCGCGTCACGAACGGAATCGACCAGGTGCGCCCGAGACGATCCAAGTCGTCGTCGTCGAGCCCATTGTCCTCGCAACCCGCCGTGCTCTGTCGTTCGGACAAGTCGTCGCACATCGTCCCGTCCGCCGCCGTACCGAGTATCGGGTTGCCGACAGCATCGTGACCGTCGTCCTTGAACTCGTCGTACTCCCAGATCAGCGTCGGGTACGTGTAGCTGACCTGCGTGCCCGTGGAATCCACGTCTTCGATGCCCATCGCTTCCGCTGGATCCGTCACGTCGAGCGCCAGGTAGCCGTGGCCACCGTTTCGATCGCCGATCACCAACACCGTCCGCCATCCGTAGAGCGGGGCACCCTCGGTATTGGGGTAGAGCTTGGCGTCGAAGATCCGCGCCGTGAGATCGAGACCGTCCTCGTGGATGCGGTTGGAGTTGGCGTTCGTGGTTCCGTACGAGGCGTTGGCATAGCGCTTGAGGCGGCTCAGCATCTCGTACGGCCAAACCGCGAAGAGCTCCCCACCGGCCTTGGCACTCGCCGTGTTGACGGCGGCGCCGTGGACGCGAATCGAGTTGTCGCCGTCGACGTTGAATGCCTGAAGTGATCCGCCATTGGTGCCGATGTACGCCACCCGCGGACGATCGAGCACCTGCGCCTGGTACTCCTCGAAGTCCGACAAACCATCGGCGTCGGCGTCGGCATCGTTGGGCTGGAAGGAGAGCGACGGACCAACGATGACGGGGCTCGAGTTGACCGAGTCGTAGAGTCGCCACACGCTGTTGCCGGTGGTCGCGTCGCCGTCGAAGTCGCGTGGGCGATAGCCCCCGCCTGGCGTCACCGCGCCAGTCACGGCCCCGATCTGCGTGTCCGTCATTCCGATCGTGTACGCGATCAGCGCTTGGGCGCTGCCGTCACGATTGGTGCCCGTAGGCCCGTCGAGGAAGAACGGTGCGCCCGTCGTGTAGACGTTGGTCAGCGACGTCCGCGGGTTACCCGTGCAGGCCGACTCGTTTGCGTACTGCCCACCGGCAGTCGTCAGGTCCGGATTCGAGGTGGCGAAGGCAACGAGCTCGTCGCCACCTTTGATCTGGCCGTCACAGTTGATGTCCATGGTGGCGAACGTGTTTCGCGTCTGGGAGATCGCGGACAAGTCACGCGCAGCGAGCAACGAGCCCGCCTCCCAAAACGCGAGCGGCTGGCCGGACTGCGTGATGCTGCGTGCGAACAAGAACCCCTGCCAGCTCTGCGGCTTGTAGCGTGCGTCGATGACCACATCCTTGAGCCCGGTGGCGTCCGAGCGCGCGATTCCCAAAGCGAGGACACCCGTGGGAATGACGGCGTCGCCGCTGAACTTGACGTCATTGAAGATCGCCCGCAGGGCGTTCTCGATGTCCTCGAAGCTTTGGGCACTGTAGTAGCTGTTGGTCCCGCCTGCCGCGGCGACCTTGGCAACTGCCTGCTTGGTCGCGGTATCCCAGCCCGCATCCAGGCCGACGATGTAAGTCTTGGCCTCCGTCGAGGATGCGAGCATCGCCGCCGCGATGTTGTCTGGACAGGTCTTTGATGCGGTCGCGTTGGCCGGGAACGGCTGCCCCGGCGAACTGGGGTAGCCCGGCAAACGCTCGCCGATCGACGTGGCGCACGAGGCGTCGGCGCAAGAGTCAGCGCTGTCGGTGATGACGACGAGCGCGTTCGAGCTCCCACACGCATTGGAATCTGCGGCGAAGATTCCCGAGTTCAATCCGCTCACGCTGTTCGGCAACGTCGACGATGCCCCGGGGCAGTCGCCATTCGTGCCGCAAGCGTCGCGCAGGATGCCCGACAGAGACATCACGCCGCCGGGCGTGCCGTAGCGCGTGTCGATCGAGGTCCGGAACGTCGCGTTGTCATCGGCCAGCGGCGATTGGAACGCGGTGCCGGACGAATTGTCGCGTCCGATCCCCATGCACTCGTGCCAGCGGTTGTTGTCGTTGAAGTTCCGATTGACGTCGGGGCCGAGCAGCGCGATCGACCGATCGCAGGTCTCGTCACCGGCCGCGTTGCAGCCAAAGCTCACGTTGCCGGGATTGGTCGATCCCGGCGCGTAGAAGTTCGCAACTCGCATGTCGACGCGCAGCCGGTTCTCGGTGAAATTGTTGTCGTTGTCGAACGGGGGGTAGAGCCCAGGGCTGATCTGATAGGTCTTGAAGAGTGCGATTGAAGCCTTCGGCGTGGAGACCGGTACAGCCGGGGGCACGTAGCTACCCGAGATGTTGTTGGCGTAGAAATCGTCGAAGCCGTCGGGCGTGGGGTCGGGCTCGGCATCGTCCGCCAACGAGTCGCCCAAGTCGTCCAGATCACAGTTCAGGAACGAACCGTCGGCGAGCGTGCGATAACGGTTGAGTCCGAGAAAGCCTTCGACCGCGCACATCGACGTGCGCAACTTGCTGTTCCGCCAGCGCGTGGCCGTGCTGCCCGGATCGTCCAGGCGAATCGGGTGATTGAACGCGAAGCCCGCCTGCGGATCCACGAACGGAAAATCGCCGTCGAGGCGATGGAAGGGCACGCCGCCACCAGCGGTGGGCTGGTAGTTGAAACGCGCGTTGAGTACGTACGTCGGGTCCGAGTCCCACGGATAGACCGAGCGATCCGTCACACCGTCGCCGGTGCCCGGAGCGGTCAGCAGCTCACAGTTGGCGCCTGCGCGCGCACAGATGTCGCCTGCGCCGTCCGGTCCGTTGTAATCGTTGGTATCTTCTGCATACGTGGTCCCGACGTACTGCGGAACCGTGCTCAGCCCGCTGGTGAGTCCCTCGGCGCATTTCTCCGTGAAGCACGAACCCGCCGACGACGTGAAGTCGATGTCCGGGAAGTTGCGCAGCATGAACGCCTGGTACTGCTCACCGGCCGTACCGGAGGCGTTGTCGAAGAGGTTGACGTTGTGGATGTCGGTCTGGATCGGACCGAGGCCATCGACGGCGCTCGTTGCCACCGAGTCTCCGCAGTAGAGGCGAAAAAGCGCGGGATTGAAGAGTGTCGGCGAAGCGACGTAGCTCGAATAGGCGGAGCCGCCGGTGCAGGCACAGCCTGAGCCTATACAACCGAGATTCGGGATCGTTTCGTTGAAGTCGCCGGCGAGGAAATCGGCGCGCCCGGTCGCGATGTTCTCCATCATGCTGCCCGAGTGGCCAACGACGATCGCCAAGTTGGCAGTCTGCGGATTGACGTTGCCGCTTTTCACCGCGGCAGGATCCTGCGCCTGAAGGGTCGGCACGAAGGGCGGAAGTGCGTGAGCCAGGTCCGCACTAGCTGCATAGGCAACCAGCGTGCTCACGATCAGCGAAAGCGTCCGTCGACTGCGATTCATCCGTTTCCTCCGTCGTCGGCTCGGTCGGAGCCGATCCCTGCCGAACGCCTGCCCCCCCGGGCTGCCTCTCACGCGGCGGACTTCGGGTCGTACGGCACGGAGAGGTAATCGTTCTCCGATGGCCCGATCATCCGAAACGCACGCCGCGTCCGGGATTCGAGGTTTGCCGTCGTCCCACACCCCTCCGCCAGCGAATGCGTCACGTACTCGTGCGACTGGGTGTTGCCGATCTGCTCACCTTTGATGAGCGCCTGCTTGGACTCCGCATGAAGCAAGCGGACTTCGTAGAAGTACTGGAACCGGCCGCCGACACTCGAAGCGCTCTGCACGATGCCGTCGGCCGTCGTCGCGGCGGAACACTTCGCTGCTGTGTCGGAAGCCTGCGGGCCGGCGTCGAGATTCCCGCAGTTCTTCAGATTCCAGAACGTGAGCGGGTTCGATGCGAAGGCGTTGTTGGTCGTGTTCTTCCGATCACCACGGCCCTGCAGCGCTTGGAGATCGAGACGCGCCGTCTGGATCCCCACGTCCGCGGTGTTGAGCAATTTGTTGTAGCAATTCTCGTTCGCCGTGATGCGAAGGTCGGAAATCGAGGCGGTGACGGCACCGATACCGATGACGGTAGTGGTCGCGAGGATCAACAGCACCAGCACGAGCGCAATCCCTCGCTCGGGATTGCGGCGTGGCGGCAAGGGAGCGACGGATCTCATTCGAGGACTCCTTTCCGGCGGGGCGCACCGTGATTGCGGCGCGCGCGCCGTCGACTCAACGCACCTGATTCCTGACCGTCGCGCTCGACGCGAGATGCCGGGCGCGAAAATCGACGTCGGCACCTCCCACCTGGGTCCCGACGCGAGCGCGGTCTTGCGCGCCGCCGGTGAGGTGCACGTCGACCCGAATGATGTTCTCGAGAATCTCCTGGTTGACCGGCGCCGCTGCCGCGCTCGATTGCGGCACCGCGTTTAGCACCGCGAACTCGCCGGAACTGAACTGACAATCGCCGTCGGTGTCTCCGAAGAGGACGTCCTCGGTCGTGTCGAGCGTCCCATCACAGTTGTTGGTGATCTCGTCGTCGTCGTTGCGATCGATCCAATATGCGAAGGCAGGCCAGATGTTTCCCACCTCGTCGACGAGCTCTGCGGAGTCCGTACTGTTGTCACTCTTACAGGGTCCGCGCAGCCCCGAAGCGACCTTCGCGATGCTGGGCGGGCCGTTGTCGGTCGAGACCGCGCTCGTCCGATTCATGTGCACCACTCGGTACAAGTTGTAGAGCGGATTCGCTGATCCCGTGCCCGAAAGCTGTGGGTCCAGGTCGGCCGAGTTGATGTTGGCGCTTGCACAGGCGTTCGAAACCTGCACCTCGTTCGCGGCGGTGATCGTGAACCCGGGAAATGCATCCCCGACGGTGGTCGCATTCGCCGGCCGATCGAAGGTCCAGGTGATCAACTCGGCATGGCTCGGGCTCGTCGTCGGCGCTGCCGGCACCGTGGTGCCGTAGAAGCTCACGTCGTTGGGCGAGTCACCCATGGGGTTCGTCGCCTTGAGCCCGCACGATGTGGGTGCAGCATCCACGCCGCTCAAGCTCGTCGGGTAGCCCCAGCAGACGTCTTCCGCGACGCGCACGCCACCGGCACCACACAAGCAGCTCTGATTCACGTCGGCGTAGAAGATGAGCTGGAAGGGGGCTGCTTGCACGATCGCCGGTTGCCCACCCGCGGTTCGCAATCCCGCCAATCGAATCTCGCGCGTCGCCGACTCCACTGCGACTCGGAGGTTCTGGCCGATGTCGGATATCTGCTCCGAAGCGACGTACGAGTTGCGCTGGGAATCCATCGCTGCGTAGACGGTGATCATCAGGATCCCAGTCAACGCCAGCGCGATCAGCAGCTCGGCGATGGTGAATCCGTCCGCGGCCTGCGGGCGTCCCCCGCCTCGTGTGAACGCCATCCCCCGCCCCCTCCTCACGTCCCGCGGCCACATGCGGCCCGCAATCGACACATCGACCTGCTCACCCATGTCGACTCAAGGCGCAAACGCCATGTTGTTGAGCTTGAACGTCGTGCGCAGCATCCGGAACCGGTAGCCGTTGTTCGCGGCGAATTGTGCGTCCGGTCGCTGAGTCTCGCCGCGCAACGTCACTGCGATCCGTAGCACCTGGTAGAGCTCGGTCTGGGTGAGCGCGCCGGTGCTCGTGGCCGGATTGGTGAGCGCCGTGATCTCGGCAGTGCTCAGCGCACAGTCGCCGCTGGTGTCGCCCTTGATCGCATCCGGACCCGAGCCCGACGTGCAGTTCCACACACCGTCGTAGTTCGTGTCCAGGAAGTAGGTGAATACGGCGAAGGGGTTGCCGTTCTCATCGGTGGGCGCGGCGTTGGCGCTGGACGGACCGCGGATGCCGTAGGCGATCGGATCCGAGGTGGCCACTCCGGCGCTGTTCGTCACCTCTTTCCAGAGGTCGTAGAGATTGGGATTGACACCGTTCGTGTCGCGATCGCTGTACGCGAGGTTGGTCTTGGCGGTGGCGGCGTTGGTGGCGTTGAACGTGGACGTGAACGGGCTCGAGCTGCCGCGCGTGATCCCCACCGAGCCGGTCACCGCCGGGTTGTCGAGACCCCACCGAACGATCTCCGCATGCAGGTTGCCACCGGTCGAGCCGACGGTGGTGGAGCAAGTTCCCGTGCAGTCGGACGCGCTGCAGAGCGAGGCGTTGTACCAAGAGAAAGACGCACCATCGACGGTCCCGGGATTCTGCATCGCCGAGTCGTTGACGTCGTAGAGGAAGGTGACCTGGTACGGGTTCGCATCCAGCACACCCACGTCGCGACACGAGCCACTCGCCGCGGTGAACACGCGCCCGAGACCCGCCTGCATGAGGTCGATTCCCAGCCCCCACATGCCGATGCGGAGGTTGTTGTTCACCTCCACGAGCTGGTCTTGGCTCGCCGCCGTGCGCTTTTGCGCCGAGAAGGTCGACCAGATCCCGGCGATGAGTAGGCTGAAGAGCAACAGCGTGATCAAGAGTTCGACGAGGGTGAAACCCGGATCGCCTGCGTGGCGGGAGGCTCCGCTCCGTGAACGCGTGTTGTTCATGAGAGGGGCACCTTGCCGGTGAGCCGCACGGGATTCGTCAACACGTTGGACGTCACCGTGACGGTGAATTGGCGAGTCTGAATGCCGGGTGGGCAAGGTGAAAGCTCACACACGGTCGAGTAGCTGCAGTCCACCGTGAAGCTGGCGTTGGAGGCCCCCGTGACACCCGTGTCGTTCGCAAACACGACGGATTGCTGACATTGGGTGTCGAGCGTGCCACCGTCCACGAGGTTCGCGGGCGGTGAGCTGCGCAGAAGCTCGATTCGCGACTCGGCCACCGTCAGGGCTTTCGAGATCACGTCTCCCACCGCGCTGTTCTTGGTCGCGTTGAGCTGCATGGTCGTCACGGCGAGGACCCCGATCGCCAGGATCATGAGGGCGATCAGCACCTCGAGAAGCGTGAAGCCGTTCGACCGCCGCATCGGAGGTCCTCCCGCGATCCGATTCACGCCGACGTCCTGCTGGAAATCAGGTGAATGGGTGTGCTGGCGCCCGGATACGTCACCGTCACATCTAGATCCACGAGATCATCAACCCCGTCGCCGTCGGTGTCCTGAGGTGTGTAGCTGCAGGTCACCTGGAAGAACACGACCTCGACACCCGCCGAGTTCTTGATCTTGACGTCTTCGTTACACAAAGTACTGAGATCGGTACCGTTCTTGATGTCGGCGAAGGTCGCGCTCTTCAGCATCTCCATGCGACTTTGCGCAATGAGCACTGCCCGCGTACCCACCCCGCTTTGCGCGTTCCCGCGTGACGCGTTGAGCTGGAGCGAGGCGAGCCCCAGCAACCCCACCGCCAGCACGAACAACGCCACCAGCACCTCGACCAGCGTGAAGCCCCGGCGGTCCCGGGCTCGCAAGTGCACCGTCATGCCTGCTTCCCTCACTTCCAGCCACCGGATCCAGACGTGTACCGGTAAGCACGCGCCATGCCCACCGTGTTGAACTCGACGGCTCGGTTGCCGTCGATGCTCTCGTTCGTACGACCCGTGAGATAGACGGCACCGCGACAGGGCGTATGGGCCGACGTGTCGGTCACGATCTGCCCTCGCTCGTTGAAGAAAAACCGCCGGGCGCTGCCGGTGGAATCACAGTTGGCCAGATCCAGACCGTCGCTCGGCGGCGTGACGCCCGTCCGTCCTGGCGTGGGACCCGGCGAGGCGACCAATCCGAAACGTATGGCGCTCTGCGTCGCCGACGACCGGCGGCCGAGCGTCACCTGGCGAACCACGGCCTGATTGCCCGACGCCACACCGCTCGAGAGCAGCGTGCACATGCCCCCGAGGCCACCGTCGGCACAGGCCGCCGACGCGTAGTCGCCCACCGCCGGGGTTCCCGAGGAACACCGCACGACCACGTAGCCCGGCGGGTCAGCGCACAGCTCGACGAGGTGAGGGAAGCCGGTGCGCACGGCCTCCGTCTTGGCGAAGACCAGGTCGGTCCAGAGCTCGCGAGCGGCTGCGTTGGCCTGGGTATCGCGCGTGCCCTGCTGCAGGAACGGCACCGTGACGAGAATCAGCAACCCCACGAGGAAGATCACGACCATCAGCTCGACGAGAGTGAACCCCGAGCAAGAGCGACGCGGCCACCGCGTCGCGAATCGTGCGCCAGAAGGTCGTGTCAGGTTCGGCATCCGCATCCTCGTGTCATCGCCACCCTGGTGTCGTCTGGGTCGTGTCCCATTTGTACACGCGCAGTCCGCCCGCGGCGCTGAACTCCACGGCGCGATTCAACGAGGCGTCCTTGGGGAGCGATCCCCCCTTGGTCATCTCGAGATTGCTGGTCAGATACAGGACACCGCCGCAGGCCCCGCGGGCGCCCGTATCGTCCACGGCTTGCCCATCCTTGGTGAAGAAGAAGCGGCGATGCGTCGCACCAGCGGTGTCGCAGTCGTCGAGGTCGATGCCGTCGGTCGGGATGGGCGACGTGGCCCCATCGATCGCATCAATTCCACCAACGGCGCCAAACGTGATACCCGCAACCGCCTTCACGGCGATGCTCGCTCCGTCTTCGGCTTCGTACCCGCCCTTGAGCAGATTGACCTCGCGGCGAACGGTCGTCAGCGCCGACGGCGTGTTGTTCGCCAACTCGGTGCACACCGGGGTGGAAACGCATTGCGACGCGCCGAAGTCCGCAACCGCCGGTGTTCCGCTCGAACACTCGATCACCATGTAGCCCGGCACCGCCGTGAAGTTTCCCGAGCCATCGACGGCGACGCCACCGCAGATCTCGACGAGATGTGGAAATCCGGTTTTGATCGCCATCGATCGCGCGAGCGCCAGATCCGTGTACAGCGTGCGCGCAGCAGAATTGCTTTGAGCCGACTTGACTCCCTGACGCAGGTACGGCCCGGCCGAAAGCAGGATCAATCCGACGATGAACATCACGACGAGCAGCTCGACGAGCGTGAAGCCGGCCCCACCCCCGCTACCTCGCGCTGGCGGAAAATCCGAGTGCTTCCGGCGATCAACCAATCGGCTCACGACGTCCCCCCGGGAGCAGCAAAACGGCGAGGCGCGTATCCGCCTGCGCCTGTCTTTGCAATGAGCAAATCGTACCCCGGCGCTGAAGTTCCGGTCAAGAACGGACCGCCGGCTTGCCGCCTGCGCCTCAGGCGTCGATCCCGTAATCCTTGATCTTGAGCAGCAGCGCACGATGACTGATCTCGAGCAACCGGGCGGCGCGGCTGCGATTGCCGCCGGTTCGCTCGAGCGCACTGCGGATCAGGCGCTCCTCCAGTCGCCGGCCCAGCTTCTTGATCGAGAGCTCGTCCGCGTCAGCACCAAGCTCTTCGCTCGGTGTCGCCATCACCGCGAGCTCCGGGAAGTCCTCGGGGCCGAGCCACTCGGCGTCGCGCATGACCAGCGAGCGCTCGATCAAGTTCTCGAGCTCGCGCACGTTGCCCCTCCACTCCTGGGCGCGAAGGCGATCGAGCGCCGCCGGCGTCACCCCGCGCACGGTCCGTCCCAAGCGGGGACCGGCCCGGCTCAGGAAGTGATGCACGAGAAGCGGGATGTCCTCGCGTCGAGCGCGCAGCGGCGGCACTACGATCGGCACGACGTTCAGCCGGTAAAAGAGGTCCTCACGAAAACGCATCGCTGCGACCTCGGCTTCCAGGTCGCGGTGCGTAGCCGCCACCACGCGCGTGTCCACGACCACCGCCTTCGAGTCACCCACGCGCCGGATCTCTTCCTCCTGAAGCACGCGCAAGAGCTTCGACTGGAGCGCGAGGGGTAGCTCGCCCACCTCGTCCAGAAGGAGCGTTCCGCCGTGCGCTTCCTCGAACCGGCCGATCTTGGTCTTGTAAGCATCGGTGAAGGCTCCCTTGGCGTGGCCGAAGAGCTCGCTCTCGAGCAGCGTCTCGGGAATCGCGCCGCAGTTGAGGGCGACGAACGGTCCGCGGTGGCGATCCGAGAGCTGATGGATGGCGCGCGCCACCAGCTCCTTGCCGGTGCCGCTCTCACCCGTGATGAGCACCGTCGCCTTGTGCGGCGCGACCTTGCGAATCATCGCGCACAGCGACTGCATCGCCGACGAAGTGCCCACCAAGTTCTCGAGCCCCCGGCTGCGCTCGATCTCCGCTTCGAGGCGCGCGTTGTCGCGCTTGAGCCTCTCCCGCTCGACGGCCTTGCGCAGTGTCAGCACCACCTCGTCGGCTTTGAACGGCTTCGAGATGTAGTCGTAAGCACCCGCCTTCATCGCCTCGATCGCCAGATCGACGCTGCCGAACGCGCTCATCAGGATGACGGTGACGGCGTGTCCCCGCTCGCCGAGCTCGCGCAGGAACGCCATCCCGTCCATGCGCGGCATGCGCACGTCGCAGAGGACGAAGTCGAAGTCCTGCTCGTCGAGCAG
>CAYUSL010000155.1:0-12616 GCA_964447125.1 uncultured bacterium
TGGATCGAGGCGCTCGCGAACACCGCGATGCCGAGGCGCTCGGCGGCCTCGAGCAGCGTGAGCCGTTCGCCCTCGACCTCTTGGGTCTTGGCGCGGACGAGCTCGGGCATCTTCACGTTGAGTGGCGCCTGAACGGCGCGGAAGTGATGCTTGTTGCCGCCGACCGTCTTGGCGATCGCCACCAGCTCGGCGAGCGACAGGTGCTCGCGCGCGGTGGGCGGCTGGCGGAAACCGTTCCACGTGGCGGTGCCGTAGCTCGAGATCTCGCCGCGCGCGACCGCCGCCTCGAGCTCCTCGAAGGCGAGGTGCATCTTGCGCGCGAAGTCCTTGGCGCCGACGATCGGGCGCTGCCCCTCGGGGTTGTGCACGTAGTAGAGGTCGATGCGGTCGAGGCCCAGATTCTGGCGGCTGGCGGCGATCTGATCACGCAGGTACGCGGGCGCGATGCAATGCGTCCCCACGAAATCCTCGCGCCGCGCGATGCCGGTGCGCACGAACGCTTCCTCGATCCACTGCTCGCCGTCGCCCGGGCGGCGCCCATCGAACGGCACGTAGCCGCCCTTGGTGGAGACGAAGACTTCGTCGCGCGCCACCACCTTGGCGCGGATCAGCTCGGCAAGCGCCGCTCCCACCGCGCGCTCGCTGCGCTGGAAGCGGTAGTTGATCGCGGTGTCGACGACGTTGCAGCCGTGGGTGAACGCGAGTCGCATGCACTCGGCGTAGCCGCGATCCGTCGCGGCGTCGGGGCTGCCGAGGTAGGTGCCGAGCCCGATCGAGGAGAGGGTGAGCCCGTCCCCGGGTGTGAGCCGGAAATGCGCGGAATGCGGCGGCGCGAAGTCGGCGTCGGGAGCTTTGGCCAGACACCGGCCCGCGAAACGGGCCGTGCCCTTGGCCGTTGCCTTGCCGCTCAGCATGAGGTCGTGACGATCATTCCGTTGCTCACGTGAGGCGCCAGTATACGAGAGCTTTCGCGTTGCCGGAACGAAAGGCGTACGAATATCGATTTCGCCGCGCTCCCGCCGGATTTCGCGTGCGGTCGTGGACGGCCGCGATCAACAGCGATCGCGGCGGTAGCGCCAGTCGCGGTAACAGGTCCCGTCGACGTCCACCGCCGAGTAGTAGAGGTAGGAAGCCAGCTCGCCGACGTCGAGCGTCGTGGGAGCGCTTTCCGGTTCGCCGCGGGGATCGCGGTGCAGGATCGAGAGGTTGCGGGCCACGAGCCGCTCGCTCGCCGTGAAGTCGCCCCGTAGGTAGCGGTCGAAGAAGGCGAGGGTGTAGTAGGCCGCGACCTCGGTGCCGTAGCGTGTCGCCGGCAAGAGCGGTCCCGCCGTGTACTCGTGGTGGGTTCCGGAGGAGATCGCGAGCGACATCACGGGCTCTCCCGCCCCGCGCCACAGGTCGAAGGCGGCGATGGCCGAGCTGGGGTCGGGTAGCTCGCCGATTCGCCGTGGCAGGAAGAAATCGTTGGTGAGATTGAGCGCAGGAGCGGTGGGGCGGGTGACGTCCTCGAGCGCGCAACTACCCGTGTAGACGCTGCCGAACGCGTCGCAGGTGGAGAGCGCGTCCCAGGCGACGGTCGCGCGGATGGGTGCCCGCAAGAGCTCCGGGTGGCTCTGCACGAACGACACTGCCGCCGCGCCGAGCGAGTGGCCCGCGGCGCCGACTCGTTCGGCATCGACGTAGGCATGCCACGGGTTCCAGGGCTCGGTCCCGGTACCGTCGCGTGCGAGCTCGTGGGGTGCCGAGGGGCTCGACAGCGCCCAGTTGGTGGCGTCGAGGTGCCCGCCGCCGAAGTTCGCGGATTGCTGGAACGGGAAGCCCGGACAGTCGGAGATCTCCTTCAGGAACGGGAGCGTGTCGGGAGGTTGATCCACGCCGCCGCACCAGATCGAACCGTCGGGTCGGTGCCCGAAGGTCTCCGATTCTCCTTGGCCTTGGACGTCGTAGGTGAGAACGACGTAGCCGGCTTCCGCGAGGGTTTGAGCCGCCCACCAATACATCCGCGCGCTCGCTTGGATCGAGCCGTCGGTGATCACCACCAGCGGATGGAGGCTGGGACGCTCGACGAGATCGGGCGGGCCCCACAGGTCGCCGGTGAGCTTGGCGCCCCAGCGATTCAAGAAATACACGCGCTGGTGCACGCCGCCGCGCCACGAAAGCTCGTTCCGCCAAGGATCGCCGAGGTTCGCCAGCACCAGCCACTGCTCCAGCGTGTAGCGGGGACGCCCCACGAACTGGTCCACGTTCTCCTGGCGCCAGAAGGCCTTCAGCCGATCGATCTCCGCGAACACGTCGCCGAAGTAGCCCGCGGTGTCCTTTTGCTCGGTGATGCGCTCGCCCGAGAGGTGGTAGCTCTCGTCTGCCTTGGCGAGCCACGACGAGTCTCCGACCGGCGGCGCGTCCGGGACGCTTCCGTCCGCGCCGTCCCCGGAACAGGCCGTCATCGTGGTCACGAGGGCCACGAGCGCAGCCGCCAACCGGGCGCGCAGCCAGTCGAGCGCGAATGCACCCACCACCCTCGCTTGCCGGCGCGGAGAGCGTTGGCAAAGCTCGACGCCGCTCGCGTTGGAACACCACACCGGGGAGGGGCGGATGAGCTCGACGTTCATGACGGTGCTCGCGACGTGCGCGGCGTGCGAGGACGGCACGCTCCGCATCATCCAGGTGCTGGTGGCGGCGTTCCTGGGCATCCTCTTCCTCCAGTCTGGGCTCGACAAGGTCTTCGATTCCAAGGGCAACCTCGACTACCTGGAAAGCCACTTCGCCCGCTCGCCACTCAAGGAGATGGTGCCGCGGATGTTCGCCACGATCACGATCATCGAGGTGGCAGCGGGGCTGGCGTCGGGCATTGGTGCGCTGCTCGCGGTGTTCGGCGTCACGAGCCTGGCTTGGCTGGGTGCACTTCTCGCGAACGTGGCCATCCTCTGTCTCTTCTTCGGCCAGCGCATGGCCAAGGACTACGCCGGCGCCGCGGGGCTGGTGCCGTACTTCCTACTGACCGTCGCAGCGCTTTGGGTGCTGCGCGGCTGACGCGCGAGCGCGATGGCCGTGGGGACGCCCCCCCACGGCCGGCCCCGGTCACCGCTTCCGAGCGGTGAAGAGCACCATCATCCCACGTGGCGTGAGATCGATCCGCTCGAGGCGCGCGGCGGCGAGGTCGCGCTCCAGCTCGGCGCGGGTGAAGAACCGTAGCTGCGAGGCGTGGGCGAGCGTGCGCTGCAGCGCGCTCCGCGGGGTGTCGCTTGCGGCGAGGGTCGTGAGACACGTGAACGTGCCGCCGCGGCGCAGCGTGCGCCCGATCTCGGCGATCGCCAGCGCCGGGTCCGGAAAGAGATGCAGCGCCCCGAAGGAATGGGCCGCACCCAGCGTCTCGTCACCGAGGGGCAGGGCGAGCGCGCTGGCGCGTGCCAGCAACAGCTCGCTTCGATTCGCGGCGAGCGCGTAGCGCTTCGCCTCGCGCAACATCGCGAGGCTCAGGTCCAGCCCGACGACGCGGCGATCCTCGGTTCGCGCGCCGAGCCAGCGTGTGTACCGGCCGGTTCCGCAGGCGAGGTCGAGGATCGCGCCGTCGACGGGCGCGAACCAGCGCTCGAGGTAGCGCTCCTCGTCCGCGTAGCCGAGGGGCGAGACCAGGCGGGTGAGCGCAGGGCGGAACCATCGTTCGTAGATGCGGGTGATCGCCGGGGCATCCATGAGGCGTTGCGCGAGGCCGGGCTGGGGCAGGAGCTCGGGCGCGAAATCCCAGATGGCGTTTCGTGCTCGGTAGGAGCGGCCGCACGGGCCGCAGCGCAGCGCGCCGGCGTCGGGCTCGAGCGAGCCGTGGCAGCTCGGGCAGGCGAGGGCGCCGATCGCGGTGTCGCTGGTCGTCGTGGTCATGCGTCGCGTCCCATCTCAGTCCGGCAGCAGCGGGATGGGCGGCGGTTCTTCGCCTTCGCGCGCGAGCGTCGCGAGGAAGATGCGAAGCATCGCGCGCTTGGCCCGATCGAGGTCGGCGGGAGCGCGTCGCCCTTCCACGATGAGGTGCAGGGCGATGCTCTCCATCGCGGCCACCAGGCCGCGGATGAGGAGCGGATCGATGCGACCCCGCCGTGCGCGGATGGCCTCTTCGTCGAGGAGCGCCATCAGGGTGTCCATCACCTGCTGACGGCGCGCCTCCAGGCGCGTTCCCGGCCGCATCGCCTCCACGTAGAAGACGCGGTAGATGGGGCCGGCCGTGAGCGGCACCTGAAGGTAGGCGTCCACGCAGCGCTCGGCCTTCTCGAAAGCGGCGCTCGCCGAGTTGGCTGCGATGCGGATGGATTCCAGGAACAGGCTCGAGGCGACGTCGAAGAGTCGCTCGAAGACGTCGTCCTTGCTGCGGAAGAAGCGGTAGAAGGTGCGGCGCGACACACGCGCCTCGGCGAGGATGTCCTCGACGCTCGTGTCCGCGTAGCCCTTGCGGCCGAACGCGATGGCTGCGCCCTGCAGGATCTCGGCGCTGGCGGAGAAGTCGGCTGCGGGGCGCCCGCGCCGGCGCGGTGGACGGCGGACGGCGCGCTTGAGGCCGGCCAGCGCGAGGTCGATCACCGCGGATGCAGCCAGCGCCGGCGCGGCGGTGGCGGCTACAGGTTCGCCACCGGCACGCGTCGTCCTCGCTGTCCGGCTGGCCATGGATAAAATATACAAAGACAGCTCTTTTGTGACAACGGACATCGATCTTGGGCTTGCATCGGCTGAATACACGCCGGTTGCACAACCTTCCGGCGGATATTAGTATACATACATGTAGATTTTAAATCGATCGGATGGGCCGGGAAACGACCGGGAGGATCGCGATGAATCTCGATCTCGATCACATGCTGGTGCAGAGCCGCAAGGGCCAGTGGTCGGTCGACGAGATCGACTGGTCGGTGCCGCTTCAGGGCGCGGACGGTCTGAGCCCGCGTCAGCGCCGCGAAGCAGGGCTGGCACTGCTCTTCACCGCCGGCCTGGAGCGTCAGGCCGCGCGAATCTTCCGTCTCGCGTCGCGTTTTGCCGACGACGACCGGGCGCGGGCGATCTACGCGATCTTCGATGCCGACGAGCTGCGCCACGCCGAAGCGGAGATCCGTCTGGCCCGTCGTTACGGCGTGCGCTGGAGTGACCTGCCATCACCCACGCGAGCGATGTTCCAGGCGATGTCCCACGACCTCGAGCGCGAGGATCGGGGCCTGCACGAGTTCTCGGCGGCCACCATCGTGCTCTTCGAGCTGGCGCTGGACGGCATCCTGATTCCGACGTTGCGCAAACAGGTGCGCGATCCGCTCCAGGACGAGGTGTTCATGCGCATCGATCAGGACGAGGCACGCCATCTGGCGATGGACTACTGGCTGCTCGATCGCAAGGGTGAGCTCTTCGTCGCCAGCGGAGCCGAGGCGGCGCTCGCGCAGCTCGTGGGACGCCGCTCGCTGCCGCAGCGCTTGCTCGGTCGCGCGCAGATGACGGCTGGGTTGGTGGTGCTGCTCACGGCCTTTGCCGCCATGCGGCTGGTGGTGGGCGACCTGCACGTGCGCGTCACCGAACCGGAAACGGTACGCCGCTACCTCGCCCGTGTGAACGCGATCCCGCGTCGCGCACCGGCTGCGCTCGCGCATCCGATGTTTCGATCGGGGCTCGCCGGTCAGCGCTACGTGCTCGGGATGCTGCTCGCCGCCGCGGGGCGGTCACCGAGACTGGCGGCGTACGCGTGAACGCGCTCCCCCGTGCTGGCGCGCGGGGATGAACGGCATCGGAGCAACTCCATGGGACGAGTGGTCGCGGTGACGGGCGCCGCGGGGAATTTGGGTCGGCTCGTGGTCGATCGCTTGCTCGCGGCGGAGAGCGTCGAACGTGTCGTGGCCATCGACAGACACGCAGGGAAGCGCGTCGATGCGCGGCTGTCGTGGATCGCGGCGGACGTCCGCGACGTGGAATTCGCACGCCACCTCTCGGGCGTCGATGCGGTCTTGCATCTCGCCTTCATCGTCGAGCGCGGCAGTCGCGACCAACGGCTCACCGAGGCGGTGAACGTGGATGGCACCCGCAACGTGGCCGCCGCAGTGGCCACGGCCGGGGTTCGCCAGCTCGTGTTCGCGTCGAGTGTCGGAGCCTACGGCGTCCGCCGGGAGAACGAAGGCTTGGCGCTCACCGAGGAAGCTCCGCTTCACGGCGATCGCGGCTTCTACTACACGCGCCACAAGGCGATCACCGACAGGATGCTGGAAGCGTTCGCCGCCGAGCATCCCGACATCGCCGTGGCGCGCCTGCGACCCACGCTCTTCCTCGGCCCCGCGACGGATCCGAGGCGTGTGGCGAGCCTGCGTGCGCCGGCGCTGCTCTACCCGAGTGGTCCCGCCGTGCCGGTCCAGGTCACGCACGAGTCGGACGTAGCCGAGGCGTTCGTGCTCGCGCTCGAACGCGAGGCTCGAGGTGCGTTCAACGTGGCGGCCAACGATCCGCTGCCGATGACACGCTGGGGTGCCGCCATCGGCAAGCCCGCCATCCCCATTCCGCGCGCGGCGATCTCGGCCTACGGGCTCGCCTACCGTCGCGGGCTCGTGGACGTCGATCCCGCATGGGTCACCGAGTTCGCGGATCTCCCGCTCATCGCGTCCTCGGAGAAGATCCGCCGCGAGCTGGGCTGGACTCCCCGCTTCGACTCGACGGCGGCCGTGCTACGGGCGATCGCTCACCGTCCCACGGCGGCGGCGAGCCGCGCCACGCGCGTGCTCTTCGGGCTCGGCGTCGCCGCCACGCGAACCCTGGGCAGCATCCCCGTGAGCTCGCGAGAGCGCGCCGAGCTGCGCGGCGTGCGTGGCACGCTCAACCTCGTGCTCACGGGAGACCATCCGAGCGAGTGGAGGATTCGTCTCGACGACGGCGACGTCCGGATGCTCGCCGGCCTCGACCCGCTCGCGGATGGCACCGTCACGCTCAAGGAAACGGTGCTCTTCGACATGCTCTCCGGCAAGGTGCCGTTCATGCGCGCCCAGATGACGGGGAAGATCCGCTATCGCGGCGACGGAAACCTGGCGATCATCCTGGGTGCCATCGTCGAGCAGTTCAAGCAGGCGCGGAAGGCGAAGGGTTGGCGTGGGCTGCCGCGCCGCCGTTTCGCCCGCTTCGTGCTCCGCCAGGCCGGCGTGGATCGAGCCCCGGAATCGTGAGCGGGTGCCCGCGCGGCACGCGGAGGATTCGATGAAGTTTTCGCTCTTCTTCGAGATGCAGATCGCCAATCCCACGCGGGAGAAGGAAGCGCAGACGTTCCGCGACTGCGTCGAGCAGGCGGTGCTCGCCGATCAGCTCGGCTACCACACCGTGTGGGAGGTCGAGCACCACGGTCTCTACGAGTATTCGCATTCCTCCGCGCCCGAGGTGTTCCTGGCGTTCGTCGCCGCCAAGACCCGCAACGTGCGTCTCGGGCACGGCATCACGCTCACGCCCTACCGCTACAACCATCCGATCCGCATCGCCGAGCGCGTCGCCACCCTCGACATCCTTTCCGGCGGACGCGTGAGCTGGGGCTCGGGCAAGAGCTCGTCGCGCACCGAGCAGCTCGCCTTCGAGAACGACGTGAACCAGATCCACGACCAATGGCTGGAAGCGCTCGCGATGATCCCGCGGATGTGGCAGCAGGACGTCTTCGAGTGGAAAGGGCGGCATTTCCAGATCCCGCCGACGCAGGTCATCCCCAAGCCGGTCCAGGCGCCGCATCCGCCGATATTCGCCGCGTGCTCCAAACCCGAATCCGCCGTGGAAGTCGGGAAGCTCGGGATCGGCGCCCTCAACTTCGCCGTCGGCAACGACGTGTACTTGGGCAAGAAGGTGAGCGAGTACAGGAAGGCCGTGGCCGCAGCCCAGCCCAAGGGCTACGCGAAGAACGACCACTTCGCGTGCACACCGGTGGCGCTCTGCCTGAAGGACGATCGCAAGGCCTCGCGCTACGGCATGCGCGGCGCCAACTTCTTCGCCGAGTCGCTGGCCACGTACTACTTCAGCGGCCGGCGGCCGACGGGCTTGCTCGACGTGTCACGCGACTTCCTGCCCGACGACGAGCTCGACGAAGCGATGGCGTTTCGCGGCTCCCAGGACGCCCCAGCGATGAACGTGATCGGCGATCCACAGCATTGCCGCGAGATCGTGTCTCGCTACGCCGCCGTGGGCGTAGACGAGCTGATTCTCGTCATGCAAGCGGGGACCGTCCCGCACGAGCTCGTCATGGAGTCGATCCGCACCTTCGGCGAAGAAGTCGTGCCGCACTTCGCCGCGTGAGGTGTGCCCACGCGGCGCTGCGCCGACGCCGAGCGATCAGTTCACGCGACGGTCGCGGCCGGCCCAGAACGGATCGCGTAGCACTCGCTTGAGGAGCTTGCCGGCGTTGTCGCGCGGCAGCCGCTCCACGCGTGCGATCGAGCGGGGGTGCTTGAAGTGCGCGAGCCGCGGCGCCAACCACGCACGCACCTCGGTGTCGTCCAAGTCGGTCCCCGGCTCGAGCTCGAGCACGGCGTGCACCGCTTCGCCCCATTCGTCGTCGGGAATCGCGAACACCGCGGCATCGGCGATCGATGGATGCTCGACCAGCGCCTGTTCGATCTCGGCGGGGTAGATGTTCACGCCGCCCGAGATGATCATGTCGTTCTTGCGATCGCAGATGAAGTAATACCCCTCGGTGTCGCGATACGCGATGTCGCCGACGGAGATCCACTCCGTGCCCGCGTCTGCGCGCACGTCGCGCTCGCGATTGTGGTAGCCGTCGAACGATTGCGTGTTGCGCGCCACGTGCAGCTCTCCCGGCGAGCCGTCGGGAACGTCGTTGCCGTTGGCGTCGAGCAGTCGAATCGCCACCCCCGGGAACGCCTGGCCGCACGAGCCTGGCTTGCGGAGCTGATCGGCGGGCTTGAGCAACGTGTTCACGCCCAGTTCGGTGGAGCCGTAGAACTCGTACAGCACCGCGCCGAGCCGTTCGGCGACGCCGCGCTTCACCGGCATCGGGCACGGCGCGCCCGCCACGATGAGCGTGTGAAGCGATTCCAGCTTGCGCCCCTGCCACGCGGCATCGGGCAGCGCCAGCAGCCGCTGGATCAGCACCGGTGCCATGAAGGTCTCGCCCACGCCGTGGCGCTCGATCAGATCGAGTACCTGCGCCGCGTCGAATTTGCGCATGAGCACCAGTGTGTTGCCGAGCGCCATCGCAATCCCCGCGAACGCACGGGGAGCGGAGTGGTAGAGAGGGCCGGCTGCGAGATGGACGTCGTTCGGGCGCAGGTCGAGCTCCTGCACGAGCGTCTGCAGGTAGCTCATCTGGCTGAGCGACGCGGCGCCGGTGCGCATCGCGCCCTTCGGTTTTCCCGTGGTGCCGGAGGTGTAGATCATCGTGGCCGCCGACTCGGCGGCCTCGGTGAGGGGCTCGGAGCTCGCAGACGCGAGTAGCTGGTGGAAAGCGAGACGTCGTCCACGGGCGCCGCCGAAGCGAATCCAGTGGCGCGTCCCGCCCGGTGTGGCCTCGAGCTCGTCGACGACCCCATCGAACTCCTCGCCGTGCACGAGTGCCGCGGCGCCGCAGTCATCGAGGATGTAGCGCGCCTCGTGGGCCGTGAGCCGGTGATTGAGCGGCACCACCGTCATGCCGAGCGCCTGAGCGCCGAGGCTGGCGACGAAACCGTCGATCGAGTTGCCGTGATAAGCGACGAGTCGCTCGCCAGCGCCGAGCCCGAGTGCCGTCAGCGCTCGCGCGCAGCGATTGCGGAGCGCTTCGAGCTCCGCCCAGGTGATGGTGCGCTCGCCCTCCACGAGCGCCGCCGCATGCGGCTTGGACGAGGCGTGCAGCGCGACGATGTCCACGCGGGACCGATCAGCGGGCGAGGTCGAGGTGCGCGAGAGGCTGCACGTCGACGCGAATCACGGAACCTGAGACGACCAGCCGAAGGTGCTGCCGGAGTCGAAGTTGCCATCGAAGATCGTCTGCACGGTGCCTTCGAAGTTCAGCGTGACCGTGCCGGTGAGCTGGAAGGTCCACACCGGAAACGTGAACGTCAGCGGCGCAAACGGAGTGGGTGTCGTGAAGTTCACCAGCGTGACCAGGCCCGAGTTCGAGTCGTAGTCGATGGTGCCATGCATCGTCACCAGCAGCTCCTGGTTGTATGGGAGCTGGTCTCCGTTGCAGTTGTTGCCGAGCACGCCTGCGAAGCGAATGGGTATCAGGATGTCGAACTCGCCGTTCAAGTCGGTAGCGCCCTGCGGGGGAAAGCTGGGGTCGCTGGTGTCGAGCGTGAGAGAGGCGCTCACGACGCAGGGATGGAGAAACTGTCCGAACGTGAACTGCACGGGGCCACCGAGCAAGGTGGCCTTGGTGATGGCGACGACGCCTGAAGCGTCATCGTAGATCACGTCGATTGCGCTGCCTGCGAGCACCGACATGGTCTGGTTCTGTGGCGTTCCCGACCCGCTCACCGAAAGCGTGAGGTCGGCCTGATTGGTCGCCGCGGGCGTGGGTGAGAGACGCAGACCAAAATTCGCGGCGCTGGCCACGCCGGCCGCGAGCACCGAGAGTCCGGCGAGCAGCAAGGCGGGCGCGAGGCGCGGTGGGTGTCGTGTCATGTCGTCTCGGTCACGCGTGAGGGACGCGCGCGTCGAGCGCGGCACCCGACTCTAGAGTACACCTCACGGTACGTGGCTCGACCAGTCGCTGAAACTGCCGTCGTCGAAGCCATCGAGGAAGACCACGCCGGCCAGTGAGCCCGAAAAGTTCAGCGTCAGCGTACCGCTCAGGTACACGCTGCCGGGCAAGGGGGGGATCGGATACCCGGTTTCCGGGATCGTCCCCACGATGTTGGTTCCAGTCACGACGCCGTACGGGCTCACCGTGAGCTTTCCCGAGATGTTGTCGAGCGTGGTGAACGTGACGCCGCTCTGGATCAGGCTGTTGTTGTAGTAGAGGTCGGCGGCCACCAGCACGTCCACGGAGAGTCCGGAGAAGTCCCCCGTGACGGGGTCCACCGGAACGGGTGTGGAGGCTGCCGCCAGCGACACGTTGATGTTCTTGCCGTCGACCGGTCCGATGCCGAAGGCGTAGTGGACGTCGGAGCCGTCCAGCGAAGCAGCCGTGAGCGAGAGCTGGTGGGTGGCGAGGTCGTAGTCCACGTCGAGTGTGCTCGTGGCCTGGACGAAGCTGGTCTGCGTGAGCGAGCTGAAGATCTTCACGGTCAGCACGGCCTGATTGGTCTGACCGTTGGTCGGGGTGAGTTGCACCGAGACAGGGGACGCCGCCGCACCGGAAACCCAAGCGCCGACGAGGAGCACCGCGCTGGCCAGCACGGCCTTCGGCGATCGACGGCGAGCCGGATGTGCGTGCCCATCGCGCGATCGCGCAGGGACTGAGCGTGTGCAAAGGTCACGGGCCATGTCTGTCGACCTCACTCAGGGGACGTGCGACGTCCAGCCTGAAATTCCCCCCACATCGAACCCATTTCGGAATACCCAGTCCGTGGGGCCAGCGGAGAAGTTGAACGTGAACGAGCCGCTGACCTGCAGCACGAACCCTCCCAGCACCACCGGTAGATCGCCGTAAACGCCGGTGACGTCGGTCAGTTGCATCGCACCCGAGTTGCCGTCCACCGAGATCGTTCCCGAGAGCACGACCGTGGTCAGCGCGGACACGGCGATGGTGGTCGGATTCTGATTGAGCTGGACGTCGGCGGTGAAGAGCACCGGTACGTTCAAGTTGGCGAAGGCGCCGGTGAGCCCATCGACGTTCACCGCTGGGACCGGCGCATTGGGCATTTCGTCGGTGCTACGCACGCGCAAGTCGTTCGCAGTCACCTGCAGCAACTGGCCGAAGTTGAAGGTCACCGACGATCCGTACCAATCGGCGTTCTGCACCGTGAGCAGGTGGCTGTCGGCGTCGTAGGTCAGGTACAGCACGCTGGCGGGGAGGATGTCGGACACGCCGCTGCGCTGGGGGAGGATCTGCTCGGGTGTGATCGTGATGCCCACTTCGTTCGTGGCGCCGTTGTCGGGACGAGTACCGTTGGGGAACGTGGTTGCGTGAGCGGCAGTACGGGCGAGCAGCGCGACCGCGAGCCATGCCATCGTCCGGCGTGGCCGCATGACGCGGCTCGCCGGTGGCGATGTGGGTCTGCTGCCGTGGCGGAAATCGATCGAAAACACGAGAAAGCTCATCCCCGCCACGCGGCAGACACGGCCGCGACTGGCCAAGCTCGAAGTCCGTGAAACGACTGGAGGCGGGTGTGGTGAAACGAGTACCTGAAGACCACGAATGGATCCTGACTGCCCGCCGTCCCCGACGACTCGAATCGAGCGTACCAGGCGATTTCCGAGCGGGTCAAGGCAAGCCCAGACGCTTCCTCACACGCGCATCGTCGACTCCGGTATCTGCTCGTATGAGGTGCGTGTGGCCTCCCGGAACGGCGAGTCGTAGCCCGCGCCGTCGGGCGGCCGTCTGCTGCATCCCGGTGTCTCGGGTGGGCACCTGCTAAATCACCGGCCAACGACGAGAGCGATCCAGGTGGAGGGCGGGGCTCCGTCCCCGCCGGGACACAGCGGACCGGACGGAGCCGGTCCCTCCAGCCTATCGTTCCAATCCGTGGCCGGTGATTTAGGC
>CAYUSL010000156.1:0-8387 GCA_964447125.1 uncultured bacterium
GGCTCCCAGAACTGGGCGACGGGCAGGTGCGCGAGCGACGGCCGCAGGTACTGCCCGAGCGTCAGCACCTGGCAGCCGTGATCGTGGAGATCGCGAAGGGCCTGTCGCACCTCGTCGAGGGTTTCGCCGAGCCCCAGCATCAGGCTCGATTTCGTGAGCATGCCGCGCTCGGCCGCGTGCTTCACCGCAGCCAAGGAGCGGGCGTAGCTCGCTTGCGGGCGCACGGTGCGCTGCAGGCGCTCGACCGTTTCCAGATTGTGGGCGAGGACGTCGGGCCGGGCGTCGATCACCACGTCGAGCTCGGCGTGGCGTGCGTGGAAGTCGGGGATCAGCACCTCGATGCCCATGCGCGGCGCAAGCGCACGAATGGCGCGGATGGTGGCTGCCCAATGCGCCGCGCCGCCGTCGGGGAGATCGTCGCGGTCGACGCTCGTGACCACGGCGTAGGCGAGATCGAGCCCCGCGAGCAGCTCAGCAACGTGGCGGGGCTCGTCGGGATCGAGCGCGCCCGGACGGCCGGTGGCGACGTCGCAGAATCCGCACGAGCGCGTGCACACGTTGCCCAGGATCATCACCGTGAGCGTGCGGCGATTCCAGCACTCGCCGATGTTCGGGCACGAAGCGCTCTCGCACACCGTGTGAAGTCCCAGTTCACGAACGCGCGTCTTGAGATCGTGATGGCCGGGGCCGGTGGCGGGGCGCACCCGAACCCACTCGGGCAGGCGGCGCCGCGGCGGCGCAGTGGGCAGTGCGTCGTGTTCGTTCATGACCGATGTTCCTCGACCTCGGCGCCGAAGCGAGCGAGCCAGGCGGCCGCGACGCGTTCGCGCACCGCGTCGAAGCTCGCCTCCACACCTTCGAGGCTGGTGCTCGTCATCTGCACGTCGACGAGGCCGCACGGGTACATCCATGCGAACGGGGTCAGGTCGTTCGTGACGTTGAGGGCGAAGCCGTGGAGGGCGACACCCTCGGTGATGCGCACGCCGATGGACGCGATCTTCCGTCCGCGCGTCCAGACGCCGACGCGCCCGGCGATCGCTTCGGCTTGGAGCCCCAGGCTCGCGAGCGCCTGCACGAGCACCGCTTCCATGCGGTGGACGTAGGTCGCCGGAAAGAGCCGGCGCGCTGCGAGCGACACGATGCCGTAGCCGACCAGTTGGCCTGGACCGTGGTAGGTGATCTTGCCGCCGCGATCGGTGGGCACCACGTCGATCGGTCCAAGGACTGGATGCTCGAGCGGGCCGGTAGTGCGCAGGAACTCGGCGCCGCCGGTCCGGCCGAGGGTCATCACCGGGGGATGCTCGAGGAGCAGCAAGGTGTCGGCGCGGCGCCCGGCCACGCGATCGGCGTGTAGCCGGCGCTGGAGGGCCCACGCCGCGCGATACGGGATCGTTCCCAGGATCACCACGGGTTCGTCGGGAATTGCGATCGACGCGGCATGCGTATCGGCGTCGCCGTCCAGCGCACGTGCGGCCGTCGTCGTGCTCGCGGCTTTCGTCGAAGCGATGCTGCTCGCCATGGGGGTTTCGGCCATCCCGTTTCCTCGACCCGCGGCTCGCCCGTAGTGTAAACGCAACCGCCGCCGCGCCTCGTGTCGATGCGCGGCCGCGCCGGAGGGCGTTGCGTGCATTCCGATTCCAGTCCGCCGCGCAGCACGCGCCGCTCGCCGGCCGAGTTCCTGCGCGCGTTTCGTGACCTCACCAAGCCCGCGGCGGTGCCGCTCGTTCGCCCGTCGGATCCGGACCTGCTCTTCCGTACCACCCGTGACCAGCGGGGCCGACCGCTCCCGCTCCGGCTGGATGTCTATCGTGGGTTGGCCCGCGAGCGCAGCGACGGCCTCTCGTGTCTGCTGATCCACGGCGGCTCCTTCATCCTCGGCGATCGGGCGATGACGGCGTGCCGGTTTCTGGCGACCCATCTGGTGCGGCGCGGAGTCACGGTTGCGTCGGCCGACTATCGCCTCGCCCAGCAAGGTGGAGTGCTGCCGCGCCCGGTGCGCGACGTGAAGGCCGCGATGCAGTACTGGGCCGCGAACGCGCCGCGGTTCGACGCCGATCCCGAGCGCGTGGTGATCGTGGGGTTGTCGGCGGGTGCGGCGCTTTCGTTGCTCGCCCTCGGCTGGCCCGACGACCATCCGTTCGTGCAGGTGCCCGGCGGCCGTCCGCTCACGACCCCCCGAGCGTTTCGCATGGCCTCGGTGTACGGGGTGAGCGAGTTCACGTCGTTTCGCCGCGGCATCACCCCGTGGCTTCGCCGCTGGGTGACGGGGACGAAAGATCCGGAGAAATGGCGTTCGCTCTCGCCGGTGGCGTGGTGCGATTTCGACGCGCCGCTCTTCCAGATTCACGGCGACGCCGATCGCGTGGTGCCGGTGGAGCAGACGCACGCGATGGACGCTGCGCGCCGCGCCGCGGGGAAGCCGGTGGAGACGCACATCTACCCGGGCGTGGATCACGCGTTCTTTTCGTATCCCGGCTGTGCGGCGGCCGAGCGCGGGCTCGCGGATCTGCTCGGCTTCGTGTTGGCGTGAGCGGCGCGTTGCCGGGTGCGACCGTCGGGGCACGGCGGCTGCGCCCCCGCGGGCGCACCCCCGCCGCGGTGACGTGGCCGATCTCTTCGACGAGATCCACGTTCTCGGCGTGATTCACGCTCCAGCACGCTGCTGAAAAGGGCACCCGCCTTAACCTGGATCATTCACGAACATCGCTGCGGCCGCGACGGAGCGCGGCCCTCCACGCGTCTTGTACGCGCGAACCGATGGAGGGCGACGCTCCGTCGGCGCCGACGCGCTGTCGCGGGCACGAGCGAACGGCACTTGCGACGATTGCAGGTGTCAACGGGGTGATTCCGGGTATCTCGACGCCGCGTTCATGAATCGATCGGGTTGAGGCGCGCCGACGAGCGTAGCGAGTCGACTTGGCGGTGGGGCCCTTTGAGCACCGCGCTTTTCGTGGGCGGGGGTCTGTTGAGACCCCCGAGGAAGCATCGGCAGGCTGCTGAACGACTCGCGACTGTGAGTTGCTCGGCAGCCTGCCCGGCCGCGCGTTTCGCCCGCGTGCGCAGCTTGGTGCGACCTTTGCGAAGCCAGTTGGCGCATGACGCGCGCTCCCCCGTTCGCAACGTCCGCAGCGGATACGGCTGGCGATCGTACCGAGTCCGCACCGGCGGTGGCCGCGGCGCACTGCAGCGCGTTGCCGCTTGCCGCGCTGGCGCTCGGCTCGGGCATCGTTCTCGGCGAGCGCTTGCGTCCCGGCATGCCGGCGATCGTGATCGCTGCTCTGCTCCTCGTCGGCCTGGGGATTTGCTGGCGCGCCAACGCGCGTCGCGTCGCACGTGTTCTGTGGACGGCATTCGCGCTCGTGGGAGTGGTGCAGGGTGCGCGCATCCCGAGTGAGCTTGCCGCGGAGCAGGCGCTCGCGCCATGGCTGGATCGCGACGTCGTGGTGGTGGGTCGCGTCGCTTCGTTGCCCGACGGTGGCGCCGACGAATCGCGATTCACGCTGATCGCGGAGGCCATTCGTGACGAGCGCGGCTGGCATGCGGTGACGGCGCGCTTGCGCACGCTCACTCCGGTGGCGCCGCCCGTGTTGCGCGACATCGAGCGGATCGCGGTGCGGGGCGCGTTGCGTCCGATTCGTGACGCCGGCAATCCCGGCGAGGCGCCGCGAGCGCGGGGTCTTCACCTGGCGGGATTCGCCGCGACGCTGCGCGTGCGCGACGCAGCGTGGGTGGTGGCGCTCGACACCCCCGGCGCTCCCCGATCCTTCGCGGCCCGCATTCGAAGCTGGCGCGCGCACACGGCGCACCTGCTCGAAGCGGCGTTGCCCGCCGAGCACGCCGCCGTGCTCGAAGCGCTCCTCATCGGCCTCACGGGAGGAGTACCCGATGATCTCGACGAGGTCTTCGTGCGCACCGGCACGGCGCACGTTCTCGCCGTGAGCGGGCTCAACGTCGTGCTGGTGGTGCTCGCAGTGCACGGCCCGCTTGCCTGGCTCTGCGGATGGTCGCGGCGCCTTTCCGAGGAAGGGCGCGGCCTGCGGCTGGCGGCGTTGGGGGCCGCAGGCGCGGCGGTGGCGTATGTGTTCCTCGCCGGCGCCGAGCCGCCGGTGGTGCGGGCGGCGGTGGCGAGTGTGTGCGCGCTCTTGGCGGCCGCGCTGGGTCGGCCGCACGCGGCGCTCGCGAGCCTTGCCCTCGGCTTCGTGGGAATCGCCGCGCTCGCGCCGGAATCGCTGTGGTCGGTCTCGTTTCGCCTCTCGTTCGTGGCGACCGCGGGCTTGGTGCTGGCGGCGGAGCGAATGACGGCGACGGCGATGAGTGGCGCCGTGCCGCGCGACGGAGTTTCGCGCCTCGCGCGCGGCGCGGCGCAGACCTGGCTCGCGACGCTGGTCGCGACGTGGGCGACGCTGCCGCTCACCGTCGGCACGTTCGGTCGCTGGACGGCTCTCGGTCTCGTGGCGAATCCGCTGGCTCTGCCGCTGCTCGGGACACTCGCCGTGCCTGTCGGGCTGGTGGGTGTGGCGCTGGCTCCGTTCTCGCCGTCGGCGGCGACGCTGGCGTTCCGAGTCGCCGAAGTACCAGTGGCGGCAGGGCTCGGCATCCTGCGCGGCATCGCCGCGTGGCCAGGCCTCGACGGCCACACGGCCCTGGCGCCCGAGATGCTGGCGCTCGCCGGATCGGCGCTGGCGCTATTGTCGCTCGGCGCGCCTCGCCGGGTGCACCGGCGTGCCGCAGGTCTCGGCGTGGTCGGCGTGTTGGCCGCGGCGCTCCTGGGGCCGCGGGCGCTTGCGCTGGTGCGCCGCACGCCCGAGGTGGTGTTTCTCGCAGTCGGTCACGGTGACGCGGCGATCGTCGCCCTCCCCGGCGGACACACGTGGCTGGTGGATGTGGGTCCTCCTCGCGATCGGCGCTCGGGCTTGGGCGATTCCGTGGTGGTGCGCGCTCTCGCAGCGCTGGGCGCTCGACGCGTCGACGTGTTGGTGGCGAGCCATCTTCAGTCCGATCACGTGGGCGGACTTGGAGCGGTGCTCGAACGATTCGAGATTGGCGAGCTGTGGCTGCCGCGAGGTGTGCCGATTCCCGCGTGGTTCGCGAGCGAGCTAGCGCGCGCCGCGCGACGCGGCACGGTGATCCTCGCCCTCGATGCGGCGAACGAGACGCTGCGTCACGACGGCGTGGTGGTGGATGTGCTCCACCCACCGCCGATGCACGCGACGCTCACCAGCAACGATGCGTCGCTGGTACTGCGCGTGAACCTCGCCGGTGAGCACGCGCTCTTCGCCGGCGACGTGGAGCGAGCGGGCGAGGAGATCCTGGTCGCCGCTGGACGCGATGCACGGGCCGCGGTGCTCAAGGCGCCGCACCACGGCTCGATCACTTCGTCGAGCTTCGCGCTCTTGCGCGCGGTCGCCCCGCGGCTCGCGATCGTGAGCACGTCGCGAAGCTCCCGCGTGCACCCCGCACCGACCGTGGCGGCGCGCTACGCAGCGCTGGGCGTGGCGATGCACAGCACGGGCAGCGAAGGCGCCGTCACGGTGCGCTTCGGTCGCGAGGCGATCGAGGTGCGGTCGGCACGCGGCGCAGCAACCACCGTTCCTGCCTCGCGCGTGCCCGATGCCGCTGAGGAGGTCGCGAGCGCGTTGACGATCGAATCCCCGCTCCGCTAGTTTGCGCCGCCGACGTCCCCGCGAACGGCTGGGAATCGTTCGAAAAAATCCGCATTCATTCGCATTCGGCCCGCGACCCCTGGGGCGCGGTCATACGTTCTCGTGTCCATCACCACCATTCGCGGGATGAGCGACGTCCTGCCCGACGAAGTCGGGCGCTGGCGTTGGGTCGAGGAGCGCGCTCGCGCGCTCTTCGGAGCGTTCGGGTACGACGAGATCCGCACTCCCGTGCTCGAACGCACCGAGCTCTTCGTGCGATCGCTCGGCGAAAGCACCGACGTGGTGGAGAAGGAGATGTACACCTTCACCACCGGCAGCGGGGAAAGCTTGTCCATGCGCCCCGAGGGCACGGCACCGGTGGTGCGCGCCTTCGTCCAGCATTCGCTGACCCAGCGCGCGCCCGCCAATCGGCTCTTCTATCTGGGGCCGATGTTCCGTCACGAGCGGCCGCAGAAGGGGCGCTCGCGCCAGTTTCACCAGATCGGCGCCGAGGTGATCGGAGCGGGCTCGCCGGAGGCGGACGCGGAGATCATCGCGCTCCTCTGGGCGTTTTTCGCCGAGATTCAGCTCGATGGGATCCGGCTCGAGCTCACGTCGCTCGGCTGTCGCGACTGTCGCCCCGGCTATCTGGCGCTGCTGCAAGCGTTCGCCGCCGAGCACGCAGCCGAGCTCTGCGAGAACTGCAATCGGCGACGGATCACGAATCCGCTTCGCATCCTCGACTGCAAGGTGGAGCGTTGCCGGGCGGTGCTCGCCAATGCGCCGCTGATTCCCGAGCACTTGTGCGCGGCGTGTAGCACTCACCACGCGGGTGTCGAGAGCCTGCTGACGGCGCTCGCGATCCCGTTCTCGCCGAATCCGCGCATCGTGCGCGGTCTCGACTACTACGTGCGCACCGCGTTCGAGGTCACCACCGATCGCCTCGGCTCGCAGAACGCAGTGGCGGGTGGGGGTCGTTACGACGGGCTGGTCGAGAGCTTCGGTGGCCCGAACGCGCCCGGGGTGGGCTTTGCGATGGGGCTCGAGCGCGTGCTCGAGCTCGCCGGTCCCACGCCCGCGGTCGCGCCGCGGCTTTTCCTCGCGAGCCATGGCGAGGAGGCACGGCGAGTGGGCTTCGAGCTGGCCCATCGGCTGCGCGTCGCAGGTGTGCGCATCGAGACCAGCCTCGAGGCGACCAGCATGAAGAGCCAGATGCGGCGCGCACAGAAGATCGGTGCAGCGCGCGTGTTGATGCTCGGCGAATCCGAGCTCGCCGCCGGCACCGTGCGGCTCAAGGACATGGGCACCGGTGCGGAAGAGGATTTGCCGCGCGACCTCGACGCGCTTCTGGCGCGATTACGCAGTGACACCGAGATGCCATGATCGCCCCCTTCTTCTCGGGTCGGTTCGAGCTGGCTAAAGCCGTCGACTCGCATCGCTGGCCGAGCCGCGAGAGCCGTCGGCGCTCGACCGCACCTCCGCAAAGGATTCCGGCATGAGCGACACCCCCACGACCCTGGCCGTCGGCGCCGTCGCCGTGCCGCTGCCCATCGAAGCCACGCCGTATCGCTCGCACCACCTCGGCGAGCTGCGCGCGAGCGACGAGGGGCGCGACGTGGTGCTCGCTGGCTGGGTGCACCGCGTGCGCGATCACGGCGGCGTGGTGTTCGCCGATCTGCGCGACCGGCAGGGCATCACCCAGGTGGTCTTCCAGCCCGACACCGACGCGGACGCGCACGGCACCGCAGAGACGCTGCGCGACGAATTCGTGGTGCGCGTCGAGGGCACGGTGCGCAAGCGCCCCGCCGAGATGGTGAACCCGAAGCTCGCGACCGGCGCCATCGAGGTGGTGGGGCACAAGGTGGAGATCCTCAATCGCTCGCGGCCGCTACCGTTCGCGATCGAGGACGCGTCGCAAGCTGGCGAGGCACTGCGCCTTCAGTACCGCTATCTGGACCTTCGGCGCCCGGTGATTCGCGACAACCTGTTGCTTCGCCACCGCGTCGCGCAGGAAATGCGGCGCCGCCTCGATGCCTGGGGTTTCATCGAGGTCGAGACGCCGATGCTGACGCGCTCGACTCCCGAAGGTGCCCGCGACTTCCTGGTGCCGAGCCGGCTCGCGCCCGGCAAATTCTTCGCGCTGCCGCAGTCGCCCCAGCTCTTCAAGCAGGTGCTGATGGTGGCGGGTCTCGATCGCTACTACCAGATCGTGCGCTGCTTTCGCGACGAAGACTTGCGCGCCGACCGCCAGCCCGAGTTCACCCAGGTGGACCTCGAGATGTCGTTCGCTGGCGCCGACGCCGTGATGGCGGTGGTGGAAGACGTGGTCGCCGGTGCGATCCAGCTCGGGCGTGGCGTCGAGGTCGCGCGCCCGTTCCACCGAATGAGCTACGCCGACGCGATGAGCCGCTTCGGCTCGGACAAGCCCGACTTGCGCTTTGGGCTCGAGCTGAAGGACGTCACGGAAGCAGCGGGCCGGTCGGAGATGAAGGTCTTCCTCGACATCGTCCGCGGCGGCGGCTGCATCTTGGGGCTACGCGTTCCAGGTGCAGCGACCTTCAGCAGAACCGAGATGGATGCGCTCACGGCCGTGGCCCAGTCGTTCGGGGCCAAGGGGCTCGCGTGGATCAAGAGCGCGCAAGGCACGTGGTCCGGCCAGATCGCCAAGTTCTTCCCCGAGGCAGTGCGCGGCGAGCTGACGCAGATCCTCGGGCTCGAGGACGGTGATCTGGCGCTCTTCGTGGC
>CAYUSL010000156.1:8487-12604 GCA_964447125.1 uncultured bacterium
GCGAGGAGGAGGCGCGCGAAAAGTTCGGGTTCTTGCTCGACGCGCTCTCGTTCGGCGCGCCACCGCACGCGGGTCTCGCCATCGGCTTCGATCGTTTGATCGCGATCCTCACCGGCGCCGTGTCGATCCGCGACACCATCGCGTTCCCCAAGACCCAGAAGGGGACCTGCCCGCTCAGCGGCGCACCGGGTGGCGTTTCCGATGCGCAACTTCGCGAGCTCCACATTCGTCTGGCGCGATCCGCAGCAGGCGAGGCGGGAGGCAAATCATGAAGCAGCACGGCCGAAACATTGCCGCGTGTGCACTGCTCGTGGGGGCGTGCGCTCGCCCGCCGCTGGCGGAGCTCGATCAGGCTTGGCGCTCGTACCAGAACGCCTCCACCGCCGGTGCAGCGGATCGCGATCCGCAGCGCTTCCAGGAGGCGGGGTCGGCGCTGGTCGAAGGACAGGACTGGATCGATCAGCGGGACTTCGAGCAGGCACGCGAGGCCCTGAAACGTGCCCGCAGGCTTGCCGATGCCAGCGCCGGCGGCGCTCCTGCGCCGGCACCGGCGGAGAGCGGATTTACCGAGGCACCGCCCTCGCGCGAAGGCGTCCAGCTCTCGCCGTTGCTGGAGTCACGCGGCGGCGCAGGCACCGCGCCCGCAGAACCTCCCCTGGCGCCCGCACCCCAGGCACCGAGCACGCCCGCTGCGACCGAGCCTCCGCCTGTGCCGCCGGCTGCCGGGCCGGCGCCGCTGCCCGAGCACCTGGAGTCGACGCCGGCTGCCGAGCCGCCTGGGGCTGCCGAGGCGGTGCCACGCGCCGCGGCCACGCCCGAGGACACCGCACGCGCAATTCGGGCGGAGCGCGAGCGCCTGCAGCGCAGCGCCGACCAGGCTCCCGCGGCGGAGACGGCGGAGACGCCGGAGTCGCAGCGCGAGTCGAGGGCGAGCGTCCCCGAACCGCAGCCGGAGCCTGCAGCACCGGCGTCGTCGGGATCGTCACGCACCTACCGGGTGGAGAAGGGCGATTCGCTCCGCAGCATCGCCCGTGAGCAGTATCGCAACGAGCAGGCATGGACCCTGATTTACGCGGCCAACCGCGATCGTCTGGAGAACCCGGAAGACGTGCGTGCCGGCATGCGGCTGGTGCTGCCGCCGGCGTCCACGCCCATCCCCAGTCCAGGCGCGGTTTCGCCGGCGTCCAGCGGCGGCTCGACCTACACGGTGCGCAAAGGCGACACACTCCATTCGATCGCGAAGAAGATGTACGGCAGCACCACGTACTGGACGCTGATTCGCGACGCGAATCGCGCCAAGATCGAGGGCTCGGGCGACGTGCGCGCCGGTACCAAGCTGGTCATCCCGCCGCGTCCCTCGGGCCGCTGAGAGCGCGGCGGGCGTCGCCGGTGACGCCCGGCCCGAGCGCATGCGTGGGTGCTCGCGCGACGCACACGCAGCGCGTTCCGACGCGCCTTGACACCTCTCCGAGCGGCTCATACCCTTTCGCGCCCCGCGTCGTTTCTTCGGCGCAATTCCAGGGAAATTCAGTCGGAAGTCGGATCGAGCAACGGGCTGACTCGCGGTGGGATCTCGCCTGCGCCTGGGCGCCGGCGGAGCCTCGGTGAGCGGTCGAGCGCCTCTGTCCCCAGCCGCTCGAGGCTTGGACGAGGAACGGAGAGTGAGCATGCGGAAGAAGATCGGCTTGATCGGCGCAGGTCAGATCGGCGGAACTCTGGCGCTCCTCGCGGCGCAAAAGGAGCTCGGCGACATCGTCCTCTACGACATCGTCGAGGGGGTACCGCAGGGCAAAGCGCTCGACATCGCCCAATCCGGCCCGCTGGCCGGCTTCGATGCCAACGTCATCGGAACCAACTCCTACGACGACCTTGCTGGCGCCGACGTGCTCATCATCACGGCCGGCGTCCCACGCAAGCCCGGCATGAGCCGCGACGATCTTCTCGACGTCAATCTCAAGATCATCAGCGCGGTCGCGAGCGGTGTGAAGAAGACCTGCCCGAACGCGTTCTCGATCCTGGTGACGAATCCCCTCGACGCGATGGTGCACGCGTACTGGAAGCTCACCGGCTTTCCCGCGCACAAGGTCGTGGGCATGGCCGGCGTTCTCGACTCCACGCGTTTTCGCACGTTCGTGGCCATGGAGCTCGGCGTCAGCGTGAAGGACGTCGATGCGATCGTGCTGGGCGGCCACGGCGACACCATGGTGCCGCTGCCGCGTCTCGCGACGGTGGGCGGTCTGCCGCTCACCGAGCTGCTCCCCGCCGACAAGATCGCGGCCATCGTGCAGCGCACCCGCGACGGTGGCGCCGAGATCGTGAAGCTCTTGAAGACCGGCAGCGCCTTCTACTCGCCGGCCGCTTCCGCCATCGCCATGGCGGAGGGCTACCTGCGTGACCAGACCCGCGTGCTGCCGTGCTGTGCGTACCTCGACGGTCAGTACGGGATGCGCGGCTATTTCGTGGGCGTTCCAGTGGTGATCGGCAAGGGCGGCATCGAGAAGATCATCGAGCTCGCGCTGACGGCCGAGGAGAAGCAGCAGCTCGACGCGTCGCTGGCGGCCGTTCAGTCGCTGGTGAAGGACGTGGACGCGCGGATCGCGTGACTCGCGCCGCTGCCGACATCGAGAGGGGAGACCGATGAACGTTCACGAATACCAGGCGAAAGAGCTCTTGAGCCGCTACGGCGTCGCCGTGCCTGCCGGCAAGGTGGCGTCGTCGCCGGAGGGCGCCGAGGCGATCGCCAAGGATCTGGGTGGCACGCGCTTCGTGGTCAAGGCGCAGATTCACGCCGGCGGCCGCGGCAAGGGCGGTGGCGTGAAGCTCGGCAACGGCCCCGCGGAGGTCAAGCGGCTCGCGAGCGAGATCCTCGGCATGCAGCTCGTCACGCATCAGACCGGCCCGGAAGGGAAGCTGGTGCAGAAGGTGCTGATCGAAGAAGGCTGCGACATCGCCCGTGAGTGCTACCTGGGCGTGGTCGTGGACCGCATGCTCCGGCGCCCGGTGGTGATGGCCTCGACCGAAGGTGGAGTCGAGATCGAGAAGGTCGCCGCCGAGACGCCCGAGAAGATCCTCAAGGAAGTGATCGATCCGGCGGTCGGGCTGCAGCCGTTCCAGGCGCGCAAGCTCGCCTTCGGGCTCGGGCTCTCGGGTGGCAGCGTCAACAAGATGGCGAAGTTCCTCGATGGCCTCTACAAGCTCTTCGTCGAGAAGGATTGCTCGCTGGTCGAGATCAATCCGCTGGTGGTGACCGCGAAGGGTGACCTGGTGGCGCTCGACGCCAAATTCAATTTCGACGACAACGCGCTCTTCCGTCATCCGGACATCGAGAAGCTGCGCGATCCGGACGAAGAAGATCCGCGCGAGCGCGAGGCCAAGAAGTTCGACCTCTCGTACATCGCGCTCGACGGCAACATCGGCTGCATGGTGAACGGCGCAGGGCTCGCGATGGCCACCATGGACGCGATCCAGCTCTACGGCGGCACGCCGGCCAACTTCCTCGACGTGGGCGGCGGCGCCGACACCGCGAAGATCCGCGAGGCGTTCAAGCTGATCCTCGCGGACAGCTCGGTGAAGGCGGTGCTGGTCAACATCTTCGGCGGCATCCTGAAGTGCGACGTGCTCGCCAAGGGCATCGTCGAGGCGGGCAACGAGGTTCACCTCTCGGTGCCGCTGGTGGTGCGGATGGAAGGAACCAACGTCGAGGACGGCAAGCGCATCCTCGCGGAATCGAATCTTCGCGTGATCTCCGCGAAGGACATCCAAGACGCGGCGCAGCAGGTGATCGCCGCTGCCAAGGCGGGAGGTGCGTCGTGAGCATCCTGGTCGACGCTTCGACGAAAATCATCACCCAGGGCATCACCGGCTCGGCCGGCTCGTTCCACACCGAGAAGTGCCTGGAGTACGGCACGAAGATCGTGGGCGGCGTGACGCCGGGGAAGGGCGGCCAGGACTTCAAGGGCGTGCCCATCTTCGATACCGTCGCGGATGCGGTGAGAAAGACCGGTGCGACGGTCTCGATGCTGTTCGTGCCGCCGCCCTTTGCGGCCGACGCCATGTACGAGGCCGCGGACGCGGGGATTCAGCTCATCGTCGCCATCACCGAGGGCATCCCGGTTCT
>CAYUSL010000157.1:0-12540 GCA_964447125.1 uncultured bacterium
GCTACGGCATCACCGAGTTCGAGTGCGTCGACGACATCTTCAACATCGACAACCGGCGCGCCGAACGCATCTGCGACGAGATCATCGCGCGTGGGCTCGAGATCGGAATCACGTTTCCCAACGGGCTGCGCGCCGACCGCTTGCCGCGGCCGCTCCTCGAGAAGCTACGCCGCGCCGGCACCCGCTCGATCAGCTTCGCCGTCGAGACCGCATCCGAACGGCTGCAGCGCGCCACCCAGAAGAAGATGAACCTGGAGCGGCTGGCGCAGGCGGTACGCGACGCCAACGATCTCGGCATCCTCTGCACCGGCTTCTTCATGCTCGGCTTTCCTGGCGAGACCCGCGAGGAGCTCGATCGCACCGTCGACTTCGCCCTCTCCATACCGCTGCACACAGCGCATTTCTTCATCGTCACCCCGTTCCAGGGGACCGCTCTCGCCGCCGAGTATCCCGAGACCGTGCGACGGCACGCAGCGAGCCTCGACGGTTACAACTACGTGCGCGGCAACACGAACCTGAGCGCCGTCTCGGATCGCGAGCTCTTCCGTACCCAGCGCCTCGCCTGGCTGCGCTTCTACCTGCGCCCTTCGCGGATCCTCCAGATCTTGCGTCATTACCCGCAGAAGCGCGACCTGATGGCGAAGGCGGCGCGGCTGCTCACCTACAAGATCATCCGCAACAGGCGCGACGACCGCCTGCCGGCCCTCGCTCCCACCTGAAGCGGGCGATCCTCGCACCGCCGCACGACGGCTGTGCGCGCGCGTGATTCGTGCTAGCTCCTGGGGCCTCGACCGCATCGGGAGACCTGCACCACGTGAACGGGAACGCGCGCGCCATCGGCTTGATCGCCGGCCAGGACATCGTGCTTCTCGGCGGTGGCGACTGGGACCTCTGCCCGCGCGAGCCGGACCTGCTCACCGTCCTCGCTCCCCAAGGCACCCGCGTGCTCTTCCTGGAGTCGGCCGGCATGCGGCGGCCCGACTTCCACGTCCAGGACCTGCGCCGCATCGTGGCGCGGCTGGGACGCGCCTGCGAGGGCATGAAGGATCGCGGCCCCGGCATCCACGTGATCTCGCCGCTCACCATCCCCCTGCCCGATCTCGCGCTGGCGCGCGCGGTGAACGTGTGGATTCAACGATGGGCGCTGCACCGCGCGATGCGTCGCCTGGCGTTTCGCGACCCCATCCTGTGGGTCACGAGCCCACTGTTCGAGCCATTGATCGAGCGCATTCCCGCGAAGCTCGTGATTTACGATTGCTTCGACGAGTGGACCGCGTTCCCGGGCGTGGACGCGGCGCTCTTCGGCCGGCTCGAGGCGCGCGCCATTCGCCGCTCGGATCTGGTGCTCGCCGCGAGTCAGCAGCTGGTGGAAGCGAAACGAGGCCTGCGCCCCGACGTCCACTTGCTGCGCAACGGCGTTCACGTCGAGCGCTTCCAGGGCAGCGAGCCGCCCGAGCCGGTGGATCTCGCCGGCATCCCTCGTCCTCGGATCGGCTACGTGGGAAACATCTACGGCCGCCTGGATCTCGCGGGCCTGGAAGCGCTGGCCCGCGCGCGCCGCGATTGGAGCTTGGTCTTGGTCGGACTCGTCCGCACGCCGATCGATTCGCTGGCAGCCCTTCCCAACGTCCACGTCCTCGGGCACCGGCCCAAGGCGCTGGTGAGCGACTACTTGCGGCACCTCGATGTCGGCGTGGTCGCTCACGTGCCGAGCGCCCTCGCCGATCGGCAGGACCCGACGAAGATCTACGAATACCTCGCCGCGGGCTTGCCCGTCGTGACCACGGATCTGCCGGCGATCGAGCCATTCGGGCCGTGGGTGCGGCGCGTGCCGTTCGGAGGTGACTGGGCGGCGGCGATCGCCGCGGAGCTCGCCGCCGACGCTCCCGCCGCGCGCCGCGCGCGGCGTGAGGAGGCGAGCCGCCATTCGTGGGAGGCGCGTGCTCGCGACCTCTCGGGCTGGATCGAGGAGGCGCTCGCAGCCAAGCGTCGAGCGCCACACGCATGACGCGGCGCGACCCGACACCGTGGCTGCTCGGCGCGTTGGCGATCGCCACGCGTGTGCCGTTCGTTCCAGCGAGCCTCTACGACTTCGACGCGGCCGCCTTCGCCGAGGCCATCGCCTCGTTCGAGCCGCTGCGGTTCCATCCGCACCCGCCTGGCTACACGTTCTACGTGCTCGCGGCGAAGGCGTTCCACGCCTTGGGCCTCGACCCGCCGGCCGCGCTGGCGGCGGTCTCGATCCTCGCGAGCACCGCGACCGTCGTCGCGCTCTACCTTTTCGGCCGCGCGCTCGCCGATCGCCGCGCGGGGACCGTCGCCGCTTCGCTCTATCTCGCCTCGCCGCTGGCCTGGACGTACGGCGCCGTCCAGGGCACCTACGGCGTCGGCGCCGCGTGCGCGACGGCGATCGCCTTCGGGGCGTGGCGGCGGCTCGAGGGGACGGGACCGAGCGCGGCGACGTTGGCGCTCGCTGCGGGACTCGCCGCCGGCATTCGCCCCGATACCGCGATCGTGCTGGCGCCGCTGCTGCTGGTGGCCGTCGTGCTCTCGCCCCAAGCGCGGGTCACGCGCGAGCGCCTCCGCGCGCTGGCGCAGGCCGTCGTCGCCGGCACGCTGGGCCTGGCGCTCTGGATCGCGCCCGCAGCCTCCGCCGCCGGAAGCTGGGCGGGCTACCGTACAGCGGTGGCGCGGCAGTGGGAGGTAGTGGCATTTTCGAACGCACAGGATCGGTTCAGCGCGCTGCTCTTCCACGTGGTGAACGTGGTGAAGATCGTCGTGTACGGAGGCTTTGCTCTCGGTCCAGTGGGAGCGCTGCTGTTCGTGCTCTGCGCGCGGCGCACGTGGCGCTCGATTCACGTCTCACCGTCGACCAAGGTGGTGCTGTTCACGTGGCTGGGCGGCTACCTCGCGCTCGCAGGCGGCGTCGCGTTCGGGCAGCCGGGCATGTTGCTCACGGCGTTACCTGCGGCATGCCTCGCGATCGGCGTCGGGCTCACCCGCGCTTCACCTCTCGACGCGGGAATCGCTGGTACGCGCTGCGCCGCAGCAGCGCTCGTGCTATCGGCGGCTTCGTTCCTGTGGGCGCCGGGACTCGGACAGAGCGCCTTCTTCGCAGCACGGGCGCCGTTGCCGGCCAAGGTATCCACCGAGCTCGAGCTCTTCACCGCGCCGGGTATCGATCTCGTGGACAGGAGCTTCGGTGACGCGTTCGCGCTCATCCGCGAGCGCTATTCGCCTCGCGAGACCGTCATCGTCACCAACGTCGCGAGCTTCACCCGCGCGGTTTGGGCCCTGCCGGAGTACCGTGTGGCGTGCTACTTCGCGTTCGCGGGGTTCGAATCGCGGCTGCCCGCGCGCGACATCGGCGAGCCCCGCGGACGCTGGGCGCTGCCCGGCGGAACGCGCTGGCTCGTGGTGCTCGACGCCGATCGACACGCGCTGGCGCTCGAGGATCAGGTCGTGGAGCGTTGGATGCCAGGGACGCCGATCGAGCGCCACGCCATACCGGAGGCGCCGGGAGTGCTGGCAACGATTCCGGTGACGGACGTTTCGGAGGTGCGGTTTCACGCGGGACGGATCGAGCTCTTGCGCGGCGGCGCCATTGCTGCGAGCGAGGGGCGATGAACCACGTGCGTCGCGGATGGATCATTGCGCTCGTGCAGCTCGCGTGCGTCGCTTCGCTTGCAGGTTGCGCAACGCACGCCGCGGTGCCACCCGTCAACGACGAGCTGGCGCGAGAGATGCGCAAGCTCTGGAACTTCGCGGACCCCGTGGTGAGCGAACGCGTATTCCGAGAGCGTGCCGCAACCGCCATCGATCCGGACAAGGCCGAGATCGAGACGCAGGTGGCGCGCACTCTCGGCTTGCAGGGTAAGTTCATAGAGGCGCTCGCCGTGCTCGACGGCATCGAGCGCCGCGCGCAGGCGCTTCCGGAGCGCGTTCGCGTTCGCATTGCGCTCGAGCGTGGGCGCTGCCGGAACTCGGATGGAGATCCAGCAGGCGCTCGGCCGCTCTTCCTCGCCGCGTGGCAGAGCGCCCGCGCCGCCGGCCTGGATGATCTGGCGGTCGACGCCGCGCACATGGTCGCCATCACCGAGATCGGCACTGCGGCCCTCGATTGGAACTTCCGCGCCCTGACGCTCGCCGACACGTCGACGAGCGATCAAGCGCAGCGCTGGCGCACTTCGCTCTTCAACAACCTCGGGTGGACCTACCACGACCTCGGCGAGTACGCACAGGCGCTCACGTACTTCGAGAAGGCCCGCGACGAGTCGCGCCTCGGCAGCGATCGGGAAACGCAGCGCTTCGCCTCGTGGGCCGTCGCTCGCGCGTTACGATCGCTCGCCCGCTACGACGAAGCGCTGGCGATCCAGCACGAGCTCGAGTCGGAGATCGCCGCCGCAAACGAGGTGGACGGTTACGTGTTCGAGGAGATCGCCGAGAATCTGCAGGCGCTGGGCCGCTGGCGCGATGCGGCGCCGTACTTTCGTCGAGCCCACGTGGAGCTCGCGAAGGATCAGGTCTTGAGCCGCGACGAGCCCGAGCGGCTGGAACGGCTGGCCCGCCTCGGCGGCGATGCGGAGAGCGATCCTCGATGAAACCACGCACGCGCGGACGCGCCATGGCGGCAGCCGAGCTTCCCGTCACCCCGCTAGTCTCCGTGGTCGTGCCGGTCCTCGACGAGCGGTCCACGTTGGAACGCCTGGTGGCTGCGATCGGTGACGCACTCGCCCCCCGCGGCCCCTTCGAGATCGTTCTGGTCGACGACGGCTCCACGGACGGTAGCCGCGACGAGATCGCATCGCTGGCCGCAGCCGATCCGCGCGTCGTCGGTGTGTTGCTGCGCGGCAACTTCGGCCAACATGCGGCGCTCGCTGCTGGGCTGGAGGCGGCCCGCGGGCACGCCGTCGCGATCTTGGATGCCGATCTGCAGAACGACCCACAGGATCTGCCGCTGCTTCTCGACGAGCTCGGGCGCGGCCACGATTTGGTGAGCGGCCGCCGCATCCAGCGCGCAGACTCCCTCGGACGGCGGCTCGCGAGCGCCGTCGTCCGCGATCTCATCCAGCGTGCCACGGGTGTGCGCCTCGAAGACCCGAACTCGGGCATCAAAGCGCTCTCCCGCGAGCTCGTCGACGCCGTGAATGCCGAGGGCGATCGCCGCCGCTACCTCGCCGCGCTCTTCCTGACGCTGGCGCGAAGCCCCATCGAAGTTCCGGTGCGCCACCATCCGCGCCAGCGCGGTCAGTCTCGCTACGGACTGCTCAAGATCGCCGGGCTGCTCTTCGACTTTGCGATCGCCTTCTTGCGGCCGTTCCGGTGGGTGAGCGGAACGGGCCTCGGGCTCTTCACGCTGGGCGCCATCGGCAGCGCCGGTTACGCAGCCGCCCGTTTCACCGCGCTCGATCACGGCATGCCGCGTCTCATCCTGTTTCTGATCCTCTGCCTTTCGGGCGGTCTTCAGCTCCTGATCCTCGGATTCGTCGGCGAGTTCGTGGTGCGGACCTATCACCTCGTCCAGGGCCGACCGCTCTATCGCGTCGAGCGCGTGCTGCGCACCACAGCCGAAGCGCCACGCGCCTCGTGAGCGACGGGCTGGGCTGCGTCACGTGGCGGCAGCGCCGCGGCCGAACTCGCGCGTGTCCAGCCAGATCGTGACCGGGCCATCGTTCACGAGCTCGACTTCCATGTCGGCCCCGAAAACTCCGGTCTCGACGTCGATACCGCGTGCCCGCAATCCCGTCGTGAACGCCGCGAAGTGTGAACGTGCGAGATCCGGTCGCGCCGCGTCCCCGAACGACGGGCGATTCCCCTTGCGGCAGTCGGCGTAGAGCGTGAACTGACTCACCGCGAGGATCGAGCCGCCCACGTCCTGAATCGAGCAATTCATCTTGCCGGCATCGTCTTCGAAGATCCGAAGCTGAGCGACCTTCGCTGCGAGCCGCTCCGGGTCGCCGTCCGCATCGTCCAGACCGACTCCCACCAAGATCACGAGGCCGCGCCCGATCGAGACGTGCCCGGGATGGCGCGCGAGGTCCTCGGAGAGAGCGGCACCGGCGCTACGCACGGTGAGTGCGGCTCGGGAAGCCCGCTGGATCAGCGCTCGCATCGTCGCCGCTCCCGGTGGTAGACCGGGCGCTTCGGCAGCACGGTCTCGCACCACTCCGTTCCACGCTCATGCACGATTCGCACGCGCTGCCCCACCTCGACGCGCACACCGAGCTCTGCGCGCTCATCGGCAATCCGGTCCATCATTCGCTCTCGCCTGCGCTCCACAACGCCGCTTTCGCGGCTGCCCGGCTCAATCTCGCGTACGTGGCGTTTCGCGTCGAGGACGTGGAGAACGCGCTGCGCGGTGCCCGCGCGCTGGGAATCCGCGGTCTGAGCGTCACGATCCCACACAAGGTCGCGGTGATCGAGCACCTCGACGAGCTCGATCCGCTCGCCGCCCGGATCGGCTCCGTGAACACGATCGTGAACCGCGACGGTCGGCTCGTGGGTCATACGACCGACGGGCTCGGCGCGCTGGCGGCGCTCCGCGCTGCCGATGCGGATCCACGCGGACGCGACGTCGTGATCTTGGGCGCCGGCGGCTCGGCGCGGGCGATTGCGATGACGCTGGCCCTCGAAGCCCCGCCGGAGCGGCTCACACTCGCAGCACGCGACCCGCGCAAGGCGAGCACCCTCGCCGCCCAAGTGGAGCGCGAATGCCGCGGCATCGCGACCGCCGGGCTCGCTCTCGACGATCCTGCTCTGAGGCGGTGCGTGCGAGATTGCACGCTCCTGATCCACACGACTTCCGTCGGCATGGCCCCCGATGTGAACGGCTGCGTCGTTCCCAGCGATTGGCTCGTGCCCGCGCACACCGTCTTCGACATCGTCTACACGCCGCGCGAGACCGAGCTGATCCGGCGCGCATCGCGCGCAGGCGCCCGCACGGTGCTCGGTCTCGAGATGTTCGTGCGCCAGGCCGCGGCGCAGTTCGAGCTCTGGACCGGCGTCCCGGCGCCGCTCGGCGTGCTGCGGGATGCCGCCGAGGCGGGGCTCGGCGCTTGAAGATCGTCCTCGTCGGCTACCGCGGTACGGGGAAATCCACCGTCGCGAAGCTGCTGGCCGCGCGCCTGGGTCTCGAGGCCGTATCCACGGATCGCCTCGTCGAGGCGCGCGTCGGTTCGAGCATCAGCGCATTCGTCGCGGCTCACGGCTGGCCCGCGTTTCGCGTCATCGAAGCCGAGGTGGTTCGCGAGGTCGCCACCCGCGACGGGCTGGTG
Source organism: uncultured bacterium (assembly GCA_964447125.1). Lineage (GTDB taxonomy): Bacteria > JADJOY01 > JADJOY01 > JADJOY01 > JADJOY01 > JADJOY01. Next base: position 7,275 of record CAYUSL010000157.1, read on the forward strand.
ATCGATACCGGCGGGGGTGCGATCCTCGATTCGGCGAGCCGTGCGGCGCTACGTGCAGGTGCCCGCGTGTTCTGGCTCACAGCCAGCCCGGATGCGATCGCCGCGCGGATCGGGAACGACTCGAGCCGACCAGCGCTGACCGCGGGTCGATCGCCCATCGAAGAGATCGAGCGTGTGCTCGCCGAGCGCGAACCCCTCTACCGCGAGATCGCCCACGACGTGGTCACGAGCGAGACCGAGACCCCGGCCGAGGTCGCAGACGCCATCTTGTCGCGACTCGGACACGACCATACATGACTGAGTTAGTCATGTATGGTCGCACTCGCACTCACGGACAGCATTGGAATCAAGATCCTGTAATCAGTGCAGTTTCCTGATCCATGCCCTGACGCATCGCAGATGACGGAGATCGAGCAAGGCCAATCATGAGTGATTCGATCAACATTTGAACCTGCGCGTCATCGCAGCTAGTCTGCGGCACCGAACATCACGCGCCGCAACCCGCCTCGAGAGCGACTCATGGACCCATCGCACTTGCACTGGAAGACCCGTCTCGCCGATCGGATCGCACCGGCGCTCGCCGAAGAGATCGACATCTACGAAACGCAGATCGAAGCCCGCAAGCACGGACGCATCGACGAGAAGGTGTTCGCCGAAACGCGGCTGCGCCGAGGCGCCTACGGCCAGCGCTACGACAACGGGCTGCGCCACGACGGCGTGAGCCAGCAGCAGATCGCCTATCCCAGCGGTGAGCTCACCAAGGGGCCGAGCACCGTGTGGGATGCCCCGGGCATGCAGCGCATCAAGATTCCGTTCGGCGGATTGAGCGCGGAGCAGCTCGAAGTCCTGGCCGATCTCGCCGAGGAGTACGGCGATGGCATCGCTCACGTCACCACCCGCCAGGACGTGCAGATCCACTTCGTCCACATCGAGGACACGCCGACGCTGATGCGGCGTCTCGCGGCCGTTGGCATCACCACGCGTGAGGCTTGCGGCAATACCGTACGCAACGTCACGGCCTGCCCCATCGCCGGCGTGTGCCGTGACGAGGTCTTCGACGTGACGCCGTACGCGAAGGCGTGTGCCCGCTTTCTCCTCGGCCATCGCGACACCCAGGACTTCGGCCGCAAGTTCAAGATCAGTTTCTCGGGCTGCGCCGAGCATGCGTGCGCGCTGGCGCACATGCACGATTTCGGCGCGATCGCAGTCACTCGCCAGGAGGGCGGTCGCGAGCAGCGCGGCTTCGCCGTGTACGTGGGCGGCGGGTTGGGCGCCGTACCCCACCAGGCCAAGCTGCTCGACGCCTTCGTTCCCGAGGAAGAACTGTTGCCGCTCGCCCAGGCGGTGGCGCGCGTGTTTGCCCGGCTCGGCGAGAAGAAGAATCGGCAGCGGGCTCGCCTCAAGTTCGTGGTCGCCAAGCTCGGCATCGACGAGTTCCGCAAGGTGGTCGCGGAGGAGCGCTCTCGTCTCACCCCCGAAGCCGCGTGGACCGATTTCCTGAGCACCGTGAACGAGCCCTACGAGGCGCCGCTCGAGCCCCCGCGCGCTCTTCCTGCATCCGCATCCACGATCGCGGGATTCGATGCCTGGCGTTCGAGCAACGTGTACGCGCAGCGCCAGCCAGGCTACGTGACGGTTGCGGTCACGCTGCCCCTCGGCGATGCAACCGCCAGCCAGTTGCGCGGGCTCGCCGACCTGGCGCGTCGCCACATCGCGGACACGATCCGCACCACGGTCGAGCAGAATCTCGTGCTGCGCTGGGTGCCGGAAGGTGATCTCCCGGAGGTCTACGCCGGCCTGGTCGCGCTCGGGTTGGGTGCGCCGGGCGCGCGCACGATCGTCGACGTGGTCGCCTGCCCCGGAACGGACACCTGCAAGCTCGGTATTGCTTCCTCGCGCGGCCTCGCTGCCGAGCTTCGCGGGCGCCTCGCGTCGAAGGCCGTGGCGCTCGACCGTTCCGTCCAGGATCTCAGCATCAAGGTCAGCGGCTGCTTCAACGCGTGCGGCCAGCATCACGTCGCCGACATCGGGTTCTACGGCGTGAGCCGCAAAGTCGGTAGCTACACCGTTCCCCACTTCCAGGTGGTGCTCGGAGGCGGCGCACACCGCAACGCCGAGAGCCACGGCCTGGCGATGGCGGCCATCCCGTCGAAGCGAATCCCGGAAGTGGTCGATCGGCTCGCCGATGCCTTTCTGCGCGGCCGCTCCGGCGACGAAACCTTCCCGGCGTTCGTGAATCGCACAGGCAAGGTCAAGATCAAAGGGTTGCTCGACGATCTGGCGCGCGTGCCCAGTCACGCCGAAGATGCCTCGTTCTATTCGGACTGGGGCGATCCCCGCGAGTTCACGCTCGGCGACATGGGCGTCGGCGAATGCGCGGGCGAGGTGGTTTCGGCGGTCGAATTCGGCCTCGCGGCGAGCGAACGCCAGGCATTCGAGGCGCAGATCGAGCTCGAGGCGGGCCGCAGCGTGGCCGCGGCCGGCAAGGCGCTCGGTGCGATGGTCGAAGCGGCGCGAGCGCTGATCCAGGCGCAATCGGCCGACGCGCGTGGAGACGCAGCGGCGGTGATCGCCGAGTTCCGCAGGCGCTATTACGACACCCAGCTCTTCTTCGATCCCTACGCCGGCGGGAAGTTCGCCCACTACCTCTTCCGTGCCCAGGAGGACGGGACCGATGGCGTGGACGGCGACGAGGCGCACCGGCGGGTCGAGGAGGCGTACCTCTTCATCGAGGCCGCGCACGCGTGCTACGGACGCTTGAGCACTCCACCTGCACCACCGCTGCCTTCCTGAGCGAACCGTGAAGCCCATGGACCTGCAAAAGATCGGCGTGAAGCTCTACCTCGACGGCGGCGGTCACGGACCGCTCGAGCACTTCGCTCCCGTGTTCCACCGCTGGATTCGGAACCACACCCTGGATGGGTCGCTCATCGACGTGGTCGACTACCGTCACGTGCATCGCGGTCCTGGCGTGATGCTGATCGCATTCGAATACCAGCTCTCGATCGGGGACGAAGACGGCGAGCCCGGGCTTGCCGTCGACTGGAAGCAGCCCCTCGACGGTGAACCCCTCGAGCGCCTGAGCCGGGTACTCGGCGTGGCGCTCGCCGCATGCGCGGCGCTGGAGCGAGAAGAGCTACCGGACGGCCCGGTGCGATTCGCCGGGGACCGCCTCACCCTGCGCGTGAGCGACCGTGCGCTGACACCCAACGACGACGGCTCGTTCGCCCAGCTTCGCACGGTGCTCGATCCGCTGCTGGCACGGCTTTTCCCGGATGCGGCGCTGGAAGTGGGCGCCGAGCCCGATCGCCGCCGACGCCTCGCCGCCCACGTGCGCGCTGCGAGCGCCACCAACATCGCCACGCTCGCCGAGCGCCTCGCCCTCCAAACCTGACGCGATCCACCGCGCTGGAGCTGCAGCGCTTTGCATGCGCCGCGTGTGCCGGGCTACCTTCTCGCGCCTCGCAAGCGGGTGAGCACTCGCTGTGAGCGCGTAACGACTTCCACACCAACCCCATCGAGGAGAGTCTCACGATGCGTCACGTCGTCCAGGGAGCTCTGATCGCCACCGCGGTCGCCGGTCTTTTCGCTGCAGGCAACGCCAGCGCCGCCGATGCACCCGCCAGCGCCAAGGTGAAGTGCCTCGGCATCAACGGCTGCAAGGGCCAGACGCTCTGCAGCGCACCCGGGCTTTCGAACTCCTGCGCCGGTCACAACGAATGCAAGGGCAAGGGCTGGATCTACGCAGCGAGCGCCGAAGAATGCACCGGCAAGGGTGGCAAGCTCGTGGGAGCAACGTCGGCGAAGTGATCGCCGCGCTCGACACCAGGGCGCCGCGGGCTCGCGCGTGAGCGTGCGTGGGGGATGAGAATGGATCCGGTCCTCGAGAACTTACCGACCATCGTCGGACGTGCGTTGCGCGTGTTGCACCGCACGGGATTCGCCCGCACGTTCACACTCGCCGGCGCCGCAGAAGCCGCCCGTCTGCTTTCGGCCGGCGAGAAGCTCGGTCCGGCGACGCTCCACACGCTGCACGCGATCAACTTCCCGGACCAGCCGGCGCTCGTTCACGGCGACGAACGGGTCACTTACGCCGCTCTCGAGCGGCGCATCAACCAGGCGGCACACGCGTTCTTGGCGATGGGTGTGCGACCCGGCGATCGCGTCGCGCTCATGACGAAGAACGGCATCCCGTTCATCGAAGCCACCTACGGCCTCTTTCGCATTCGAGCGTCTGCCGTCAACGTCAGCTATCACCTCAAGCCGCGCGAGCTTTCCTACATCCTCGATCACTCGGGCAGTCGCGCCCTGATCTTCGGCGCGGAGCAAGCGCCGGTGGCGCTCGAGGTGCGCGGAACGGTCAAGACCCCCGCGGAGAACTTCCTGCCGATCGCGGCGGTGGATACGACGCTCGCCACCTGGGACGCACGGCTCGCAGCCCAACCGACGACACGCCCGGCGCGCGTGGCCCGCGACGCGAGCTCGATGAACTTCGTCTACACCTCCGGCACGACCGGCGCCCCCAAGGGCGCCGTGCGGGACATGACCAAGACCGGGATGACGATCATCAATCGCATCCTCGAAGGCCTGCCTTTCCGCCACGCCGACCGCCACCTGGTCGTGTGCCCCCTCTATCACAGCGGCGCGCAGGCCTTCCTGCACCTCATGTCGGGGCTGGGCGCCGAGATCCATCTCCTCGAAGCCTTCGACGCCGAGCTCACCTTGAAGACGCTCTGCGAGTCCCGGATCCGGCACGCGTTCCTGGTGCCGACCATGGCGCAGCGCATCCTGAATCTCCCAGCCGAGACGCTCGAGCGTTACCGACCGCGCGATCTCACCGGCTTGGTGTTCGGTGCGGCACCGTTTCCCGCCGAGCTGCGCAAGCGCGTCATGGCCTATTTCGGTGACGTGGCTTACGACTTCTACGGCTCGACGGAGACCGGCTGGGTGACCCTCGCCAACCCGCAGGACATCCGCCGCCATCCCGACTCGGTGGGCAAGGCCATTGCGGGCAACGATCTCAAGGTCCTGGACGACGCACGCAACGAGCTGCCCTGCGGCATGGTGGGCGAGCTCTTCGTGCGCAACGCCATGACCATCGAGCACTACCACGACGATCCGGATGCCACGGCGCGCAGCCAGCACGGCGGCTTCTTCAGCGTCGGTGATCTGGCGCGCATCGACGGCGATGGCTACATCTTCCTCGCTGGCCGCAAGGTGGACATGGTGATCTCGGGGGGCGTGAACCTCTACCCCGCGGAGATCG
>CAYUSL010000158.1:0-12507 GCA_964447125.1 uncultured bacterium
TCTCCGCGAGCCAGAGGCGAGCCGCGAGCGAAGCGAAGCGACTCGGGGGTGGGACTCATCGCGGCTTTGCCGCGATGGGCGGGGGGCTTGAAAAGCCCCCCGCAAATCAATTGATCAGCACCCGCTGATATTCCCGCAGCGACTCCAGCACCTCCCCGGCGCCGTACACCACCGCTTTGAGCGGATCCTTGGCGCGGAAGATGCGGAGATCGGTCTCCTGATGGAGTCGCGGACCGAGACCGCGGATCATCGATCCGCCGCCAGCGAGCACGATCCCTTGATCGAGGATGTCGCTCGCCAGCTCGGGCGGTGTTTGATCGAGCGCGTTCCGGATCGACTTGACGATGTGCTCGATGGGCTCACGCAGCGCTTCGCGCACCATCTCGTCCGAGAGCGTCACCGTCGCGGGCACACCGCGCACCAGGTCGCGCCCGCGCACCGTGATCTCCTCGGGCTCCTTCAGCGCCACCGCCGAGCCGATCTCCAGCTTCACCCGCTCGCTCTCGTAGAGGCCGATCAACACCTGGAAGCGCTCGCGAACGTAAGCCTGGATGGCCTCGTCCATCTCGTCGCCGGCGACCCGCATGGAGGTGCTGTACGCCGTCGCGAGCATGCTGATGACCGCGATCTCGGTGGTGCCACCGCCGATGTCCACGATCATGTTGCCTTTGGCCTCGTGCACCGGGAGCTTGGCACCCAGTGCCGCCGCCATCGGTTCCTCCATGAGGTGCACCTTCTTGGCGCCGGACTGAAGGGCTGCGTCGATCACCGCCTTCTTTTCGACCTGCGTGATGCCGGAAGGAACCGCCACCAGCATGGTCGGCTTGAAGAGCGGGCTGCGCTTCACCGCCATCCCCAGGAAGTGCTTGATCATCTGGTTCGCGATGTCGAAGTCGGCGATCACGCCATCCTTGAGCGGCCGAATCGCGCGCAACCGCTCGGGCGTTCGGCCGTACATCGCCTTCGCCTCGCGGCCGATGGCGAGGATGCCCTGCCCGTTCTGCGGCACCACCACGACGCTCGGCTCGTCGAGAACCACACCCTTGCCGCGCACCCAGATCAAGGTGTTCGCGGTGCCCAGATCGATGGCGACGTCGCCCGATCCCAGCCAGTCGTTGATCCGGCGGATCATCCCGAAGCGCTCCCCTGTTTCCTACCGAAGCTCATGCCTGTGCCACGAGCGCACGCTCACGGGCGCGCTCCAACCGATCGAGCGCGCGTCGGAGCAAGCCCTCGGGATCGCGTGCGTCCACTTCCGAGCGCGCCGAAACGATGCGCACCGGCAGCGTGCTGGTGGTGTCGCCGACCTCGAACACCTTGTCCGCCAGCGCGCGCTCGACGAGTTGCCGGGTACGGTCCTCGGGACGGCTCGACTCCACTTGGCAGGCCACCGCCCAGGTCCCCGGACCGATCTGCGTGATCCACGGAGTGGGCACGAGCACGCGCGCGATCACGCCCAGCGCCTCGTCGATCATCCGGTCCACCGCTGCGTGTCCATGCTGGCGGTTGCGCCGTGCCAATCCCTCGGGATCGACGACCAAGACTTCCACCGGGTCGCGTTGTTTGAGCCAGCGAGAGACCTCGTCGAGGAACCGGCCGTAGCGCACCACCGCCTCGGGAGCGCCGCCGACGCGCGCCGCGAGTCGTGAGCGGCTCTCGGCGTTGGCCAGCGCCAGCGCCGAGGTGTCGGCAACCACGCCCAGCACGTCGGTCATCTGACGAGGATAGGCGACGGATTCCGTGCTCGTGAACGCGAGCACGCCCAACGAGCGCCCCGCGGCCCGAAGCGGCACGCCGAGAAACGACTGCATCGGAATTCGTGGCTCGCCCGGGTACGCCACCACGGTGCGCTTGGGACGCTCGTCCAATCCCGAGAGATAGATCATGGTGCCCTTGCGCTCCACCCAGCCGATCAGGCTCGTGCTCGGGGCGATCTCGGCGCCGAGCAATCGCAGATGCTCGGGGCCGTGGGCGCGCGCCACCCACAGCGGGCCGCCGGCGCGCTCCGAGATCGCGACCAGGAGCCCGGTGCGGGGCACGATGGTCGCGGGCATCGTCGCGATCCGGTCCAGCACCAGCTCGGGATCCTCGAGCGCGGTGATGTCGCGGCACAGCTCGCGCGCCGCTTCCAGGCTGGGCGAGCCGCCGACCATCTCACGGAGCTGGCGCTGACGCTCCACACGGCGCGCGATCTCTTCGGCGAACCCCACCAGGATCGAATCCGTGCGCGGCGAGAATTGGTAGGTGCGTTTCGAGTCGACGGCGAGCACGCCCACTTTCGCCCCGAGCCGCACGGGCACGCCGAGAAATGCCTTGAGGTCTTCGGGGGCGCCGTAGAGAAGAAGGGAGCGGGCGTCATAGCGAAACTTGGCGACGTGGATCGGACGATCGTTTTCCGCCACCAGACCAATCAGGCCCTGGCCGGGGCTCACCACACAGTTCTCGACGACGTGCTCGCTCAGGCTCGCGTGACTGACGAGCTTCAGAAGCCCGTCTTCCTCCGGCAGGAAGAGCGCCGCCGTGAACGCGTCCGTGACGTTCCAGACCAGTCGAACGAGCCCGTCGAGGTCCGGCGCGAGATCCATGAGCGCGGCCACGGGGGTAGCACGCGCCACCCGCCAACGCAAGCGCGTCGCGCCATCATGTCAATGCGGTACGGCGCTGCTTCCGGCGCGTTGCGCACCGAGCCACCGCGTGAGATCGCTCAGCCAGCGCGCATCCCAGGCGAATCCTGCAACCAGGGGGAGCAACGCCAGGCTCATTCCTGCGATGGCCAGGATCGTGAGGCCATATGCACGCGCCTGCGTCCGAATGGATCCGGGAGCTCGAATCCACCTGACGCGGTCGAGCCACAGCGCGGCTTCCAGGATCGCGAAGCTCAGCGCCGGAAAGTAGTGATAGAGAAACAGTACGCGCGGAACGAATGCCAGCGGGAGGATCGAGAGCGCGAAGCCGGCCGGCGGCAGAAGCCGCGCGCCGGCGTGGAAGGTCGCAATCCCCGGCGAACACGGATGGCGGCTCCACAGGCGACGGACGGCGCCCATCATGCTCACCAAGGCGAGCGCCGATCCTCCCGTCCAAACGATGGGGTTGCCGATCAGGTACACGACGGCACGAGGGCCGCTCCAGAAGAACACGGGGCGCCAACCGAATGGCCAGCCCCACCAGCGGCTTTCGTACGGATGGCGCGCGACGAGACCGTAGTTGCGCGCCAGCATCGCCCGATGTCCCTCCACGAGGTCTCGCCAGAAGAGGCCGCTCGGGCGAACGAACGCATCCCCCGGACCTGCGAGGGTCAGTAGGCGGAAGTGGATCCACCAACCCGCGAGATACGTCGCGACGCTCGCGCCGATCAGCCACACGCTCGCCTCGACGATCGATCGCCAGCGCGAGCCGTGTGGCTCTCGAAGCGCCGAAGAGATGAGCGCAACCGCTAGCAGCGGGAATACCACCGCTGCCGTGATCTTGGTCCCGACGGCGACCGCCGCGGCAACGCCGGCGAGGACCAGGCCGAATCTGCGTCGCGCAGCGTTCGGCGCAGACAGCGCCTCGATCTCCAACCACAGCGCCGACAGCAGCGCCGTCACCAGAATCCCATCGAGCGCGATCACGCGCGTCTGGACCCACCACCCCGTGTCGAGCGCCAGCGCTGCGCCGGCGAGCGTCGCTGCCGCGGGGCTCGCCCCCAACGAGCGCGCGAGCAGAAACAGGATCGCAGGTCCAGCGGCACCGGCAAGCATCGGCGCGAGCCGCAGCAGCCAGCCGCGTGTGACGCCATAGGGTGCACCGATGCGCGAGAAATCCTCGCCACCGCGATAGCCCGCGAGCCAGCCGGCGGCCGCCACGAGCAGCTTCCCGTGTGGCGGGTGGATGTCGAAGAAGCGTTGGTGCGCGCAACAGTACGCGGTCGCGAAACGGCCGAAGTGAACCTCGTCGAACACCACCGAGTCCGGCGAGTCGAGCGCCGGCAAGCGGATCGCGAGGCCGAACACGAACAAGCCGACTGCAATCCAACGCTGCGGCGCGCCCGTGCCGTTCGCCGAAGCCGCACCCGTCGAGCGGGGTTCGTCGGAGCGCGGCCGCCCGCGAGTGGCCTTCTGGCTCGGCGACCGCGACGCCACCAGAGCCCGTCGAGCGCCGCGGCCCACGCTTACCGCCTCCGCGCCCGGTACATCCGCGGAGACGGCACGAGTGAGCTCGTGGCTGCCGTACCGCCGCCGCTCATGCGACGAGGTCTTGGACGGCCTTCACGAGCTGGTTCAGGTTCCGCACCTCGCGCACCTGATCGCAGTAGGGCTGGTACTCGTTCATGACGCTGTCGCCGAAGCCCCAGGTGAGGCGATTCTCGGGGTTGAGCCAGATCACCTGACGCGCCTTCTCCTGGATCGCTGCCAGCGCCCGCGCCTGGGGATCGTGATAGTTGCTGCGTGCGTCGCCCAGGACGATGACGGTGGTGCGGTGGGTGATCTCGCGTAAGTGGCGGGCGCGGAAGGTTTCGAATACGTGGCCGAAGTCCGAGTTGTTGTAGTAGTCGATCTTGTCCGAGGTCAGGATCTGGCCGATGGCCTCGCGGATGTCGCAGTCGCTGAACCAGTCGGTGACCTCGGTCAGCTCGCGCACGTACACGAAGCTGCGCACCCGGGCGAAGAGATCCTGGATCGAGTACATGAACTGCAGCATGAAATGGGCGATGTAGCGCACCGAGCCCGAGACATCGCAGAGATTCACGATCTCCGGACGCTCGACTCGGCGGCGGCGGAACACCAGCTCCACCGGCACGCCGCCGTACTGCAGATTGCGGCGGAAGGTACGCTGCGCGTCCAGGCTGCCACGGCGCGCGCGACGCCGGCGCAGCGAGAGCACCGTGCGCAACCGCCGCGCCAGCTCGGTCACGATCTCGTTCATGTCGCGGATCTCGCGATCCGAGAGGCTGAAGAAGCTGCGCTCGGCGAGATCCTCGCGACCGGCCTGGGGCCGCGCCACGGTGTTCTGCTCGAGCCGGCGCTCGACGTGCTCGCGGGCCACGTCGCGCACGCCGCGCCGGAAGGATTCGAGAAGCTGCTCGAGGCTCTCCACGTCCTCGGGCGAGAAACCCGCTTGGGCCAACGCATTGCCGAGACCGCGTAGCGCCGGGTCCGAGGGATCGAGCCCCATCCGCTCGAGCAAGCGCCGCGTGAAGTAACCGACCTGTAGCCGATTGCCGATCCTGTCGAGGGCCACTTCCTCGCCCAGCCCGCGAAGCCGCATCTCCAGGTTCGTGGGATCGGCGAGCTCGGAGATTCGGTTCACCAGCTCGCCGAGACCATCGACGTTCTGAAGCGCGCTCAGCCGTTCGGCCAGCGCACGCTGATCGCCGCTCCACGCGGTGGCCGACGACGACGCGAAGAAGAGGTCGAAGAGCCTGTCGAAGGTGGGCTGATCGGCGCGGTTCTTGATGACCAGCGAGCGCAGCGAATCACGCACCGCTTCGCGATCGCTCACGTCGTCGAGAAGCGCCAGGCCCTGCACGGCATCGAGGCTCTCCGAGGTCGAAACCCGGACACCGGCCCTTCTCAGCGAACCGATGAACTCGACCAGGCGGGCTTCCATGGCGTGCTCGACGCGACTCGCGCGGTCGGTGTCAGACCTAGCCGCCCGTTGCCGCGTTCTCGGCAGCCGTGGGCAACCGCGAGACCAGCCGGGGAATCTGATCCTTGGCCTTCTTCACGTCGCTCTCGTGCTTGAGGACGATTCCCAACGTCTCGCGCACGATCGAATCGTCGAGGACACCCACGTTGAGCAGCGCCAGTGCACGCGCCCAATCGAGCACCTCGCTCACGCTCGGCACCTTTTTGAGATCGATCTCGCGCAAGCCGTGGACGAAGCGCACCACCTGGCGCGCGAGCGTAGGCCCCGCCTCGGGCACCTTCATGCGCACGATCTCGGCCTCCATCCCTTCGTCCGGAAAGTCGAGATAGAGATGGATGCAGCGCCGCTTGAGGGCGTCGGAAAGCTCACGGGTGTTGTTGCTGGTGAGGATGACGAGAGGCCGCTCCTTGGCGCGGAAGGTGCCGATCTCGGGCACGCTCACCTGGAAGTCGCTCAGGAACTCGAGGAGGAACGCCTCGAACTCGGGGTCGGCCTTGTCCACCTCGTCGATGAGCAAGACCGACACGCCCTCGGATCGAATCACGCGGAGCAGCGGACGCGAGAGCAAAAAGCGCTCGGAGAAAAACACGTCCTCCTGCGTCGTGAGCCGCTCGACCGATTCCTGTAGACCGCTCGCTCCCGCCAGCACCTCGCCGATCTTGTCCTTCAAGATCTGGGTGTAGAGGAGCTGCTTGGCGTATTCCCACTCGTAGAGCGCCTTGGCTTCGTCGAGGCCCTCGTAGCACTGCAAACGCGTTAGCTCGACGCCGACGACCCGCGCCAGCGTCTGGCCGAGGTCCGTCTTCCCCACTCCCGCCGGCCCCTCCACCAAGATCGGCCGGCGCAGCTTCGCCGCGAGGTAGAGCACCGTCGCGACCGGTCGCGCGCACAAATACTGCTGCGCGCGGAAGCGCCGTTCCACGTCTTCGATCGACTCGAACATTCTCGCTCTCTCCCCGCGCAGCGTCTCGGCGCCGAGCGAGCGAGTCTAACAGGGGCTTGGAAGGGCTCGTGTGCTGGGTGCTCGGGGCTCACTCGGACGTGAAGCCGACGGTGAGGCCGATCTTCAGCTCTTCGGGAAGCGAGTAGGCGTTGATGTCGCTCGAGCCGAACGAGAACTGACCAGCAAGATCGATCCGCACCGGGCCGAAGCGGGTGCCCACGCCCAGGGAAAGCTCGGGACCGAGGTCGCTCTCGGCGAAGTTGTCGAGGATGCCGAGGCGCAGCGCGAGCGCGTCGAGCGGCAGCCATTCGACACCCGCGGAGATGCACTGAACGTCGTAGCCGCGCTTCAGGAGATCGTCGAGAAACGCGCCGTGGCGCAAGAGATCGAGATCGAGGGCGAACGTGAGGGTGGGATCGAGGTGGTACGCGAGCCCGAGGCGCAGATCGGGCTCGAGCGCCACGCTGCTGCCGAGCTTGGCCGCCGGCCCCTCGGGTCCGAGATCGAAGGTCGGCCGCGTGAGGTTTCGCCCGAGCAACCCCGCCTCCCACCCTGCGCCGTGGACGAGCACACCCACGTCGAGACCGAAGGCGCTCGAACCGTGGAACGTGTCGAAGACGGTGCCGAAGTAATCGTTGGGATCCACCTGATTGATCGCGATGCGCTCCACCAGCGTCTCGCCGTAGAGGTACCTGGCGGCGATCCCCAGCGACAGCCATTCGGTGGGCGCGTAGCCGTAGGCAACGGGAATCTCGTGCAGGATGAGACCTTCGTACACGAGCTCGATGGGCAGGTTCGCGGGATCGATCGTGGCAGGATCGATGGCTTCGATCGGCAGTGTCGGCCGCGGAATGCCCGAGATCTCGGCGCTCACCCGGTAGCCGAATCCGAAGCCACCGATTCGCGCTTCGACGCTCGCGTTACCGAGCGCCGCCGCCGCCCAGTCCTCGCGGATCAGCCCGTTCACCAAACGCAACGCTTGCTCGTAGCTCGGCAGCGTTCCGGAGTTGCCGATCGACACCAGCTCCTCCACCGCACGTCCGACGTCGTTGAACGCTTGCTCGCCGCCGAGCGCGGTGATGCCGATCGAGAACGCGGAGCGCTGGCGCGAGCTGGACGCGCTGCCCGCCTCCTCGGCCGCCGTAGGCGCATCCGGGTCGAGCACGCCGAGGACGCTCGGATTCCAGAAGAGCGCACTCTCGTCCGCCACCGCCGCCACCGCGGCACCGCCCATACCGACGGCTCGCGCACCGACCAAGGGCAGCTCCTGCGCGCGCGCCGCGCCGGCGACGTGCGCGATCAGGCAACCGGCAAGGATCCACACGGCAACTCGGCATCGATTCACGATCCTCCTCCGACGGCGCCGCGGCCGCGTAGGTTGGCCGCGCGCGCTCGTGTGCAGCGGCACGCCGAGAGGCTTCCCGCCTGCGGCGTGCGTGCTCAGCTCGGCTTGCCGAGCGCCTCGCGGCCCAGCACCACCACCCGGTTGCGCCCCACCTTCGCCTGGTACATGGCGGTGTCGGCGAGACCGAGAAGCACGTCGCGATCGTCCCCCGAATCACGGCTCGACGCGCAGCCGATCGACGAGGTGAGGAAGGCGAGGTCGTAGCCGTCTGCCTTGAAGAAGCTCGTCGCCTCGATCTTGCGCCGGATCTTCTCGGCGATCGCAACACCTTCGTCGACGGTGCAGCTCGGGATCACCAGGATGAACTCGTCGCCGCCGTAGCGGGCGATGAAGTCGTGCTGGCGGGTGTTCTCGCGCAACAGTCGCGCCACCGCGATCAGCGTCCGCGAGCCGATCTGGTGACCGTAGCGATCGTTGACCTGCTTGAAGTGATCGAGGTCGAGGAAGAGGACACAGAACTCGTCGCCGGTGAGCCGAGACGCCGCCAGCTCCTTGCCCAGGTGCTCGTGCAGCGAGCGGCTGTTGTAGAGGCCGGTGAGCGGGTCGCGAGCGGCCGCCGAAGCATGCGAGATCGACTGGGTGATGAGCTGCGCCAAGACGTTCAGAAGCTCGAGGTCGCGCTCGGTGTACGCGATCGCCGTACCAGGCTCGCCGAGCCGATTGAGGAGCTGGATGACGCCGAACCGACGCCCACCCACTTCCAGCGGCGTGCACAGCACCGAACGCGTGGTGAACTTTGCTTCGGCTTCGATGCGCCGATAAAAGCGCGTATCCGATTGCACGTCGTTGGCGAGCAACGGCCCGTTCTCGAAGGAATAACCAGCGAAGCCGCGATTGCGGGGCACGGCCTTCGATTCGACGGAGGGCGCCGAGGCGCCGTAGCTCACCGCGATCACCAGCTCGTCGCGGCGTGGCCGAAACAGATAGACGGAGCCCGCCTCCGAGGGAACGAGGCGGTTGGCTTTCGCGAGCGCGTCCTGGAGCGAGGCCTTGAGGTCTGGGACGACGTTGGGAAACGGGATCTCTTCCTCGATGTTCTGGAAGAGCTCGGTGAGCTCGGGATCCGTGCCTCCGCGACTCACGGGACGATCCACGGTGCTCATCGGGTTGGATCTCCCGGCATGCCGGTCAGAGATCCCAGCCTCCATCCGGGAACTCGAGCATCCACTGTCCATCCTTCACGATCCACGTCTGCTCGATGGTGCGCGTGCTGTACACGTTCGACGGCAACCGCGTGTAGCTCATGCGCACCTGCGCGCGCCCTTCGGTGCGCAGCCCGGCCTTGGCGTCCGATTCGTCGACGGTCACGTCCTCGACCGAGAACTCGCTGATGTCGAGGGTGGTCTCGATCGATTGGGTGAACTTGAGGAAGGCACGCTCGCGCCCCGGTGCCACGAAGAGCTTGGCCTTGGCGAACTGCTTCCAGCGCATGAACTTCGTGAACGCCTCGACCGAGCGGCTCAATTCCTCGGGGCCGGGGTCGGTCCAATGGCTCAGCGCAGAACAGCCCGAGCTGGCGAGCGTGAGCGAGACGGCGAGGCACGAGAGCAGCAGAGTGCGGCGCAGCACGTTGGCGACCTCCGGCGCACGTCATATCCCGCGCGCCCGGCCCCTGCAACCGAACGCGTTCAGAACACGATCGCGAGCTGTGGCCGCAGCATGAAGATGTTGGAGGCCGTCGGACCGAAGGCGTCCCCCGAGAGCAGATAGCCGGCCTTGAGCTCGGCCCGCAGGTTCTCGCCGAACTTGCGGTCGATCCCGAAGTCGATCTCGACGCCGAGGTCCTTCTTCTTGCCGTCCGACACCACGGTGACCGGAGTGTTGGGGTCACCGTCGTCCGCGCCCTCGATGTGGTAGGTCTCGACGGGTCGGTTGAGCTGACCCCATATCACCGCCGCCCAAAGGCGCGTGGAATCGTCGAGATTCCACTCGCCCGTGCCCTTCACGTACATCGTGTTGTGGACGTCGGGGGCGAGGTTCACGGGCTCGAGCGGTCCGGCCTCTTCGTACAGGATCACCGCTACGTCGTACTCGGTGTCGAACGGATAGCTGCCGGCCTTGGTTCCGGTGATGGCCGCGCCCAGGGCATCATCGACTTGCGCTTCCAGCGCAGCCTTGGCTTCCGGTCCCTTCGCGTTCACGGGCCCGATGAAGTCGATGAGCACGTTGTCGTCGTCGCCGCCACTCGAATAGCCCCACTCGCCGGTGAGCCGAAACGGCCCGTTTTCGACGCCGCCGCGCACCACACCGCCGCCGAGCCACACCTCGAGCGACTCGTTCCGCGCCACGTCGAAGCCGGCGGAAGCGCCCTCGGCGGCGATGGTCTGCGCGACCTTCGGCGAGAGGCCGTTCTCTTCGAGCCCCTGCGCCACCAGCGTCGCGAGCAAGCCGATGTCGGTTCCGTTCTGGGCGATCGTCGCGCCCAGCGAGCCGAGCTCGCCCACCAGACCCTCGGTGATCGAATCGACGAAGTCCTGGCGCTTGTTCTTGCCGACCAGACCGCTGCGCTTGCTGGAGCCGAACGCGATCACGCCTTCGCCTTCCACGAACACCCAGGTCTGATCGCCGATCGAACGCTTGAGGTGGAAGTAGCCCTCCTGCAGCCCGACCGTCGCCGAAGATCCGGACTTCGTGACCAGCACGCTGTAGCTGCCGAGCTCGGTGTTGCCCGTGACGCGTGGCGAGATCGAGCCATCGGTGTAGAGGTTGGCGAGGATGAAATCGTTGACGTCGTCGCCTTGATCGAAGACGTCGAGCTCGATGGTTCGGTCGTAGGCGAGAGCTACGATGTAGTGCTCGTCGTGCCAGCCGAGCGGGACGCCGAGATCGGTGAGGAACAGGGCGCGATCGACGGTGTCACCCGTCTCGGGACCGTTGCCGTCGGGGCCCCATTCGAGCGTGCCGCCGCCGTTGGCGAGGATGCCGAGTCCGAAGCTCGACGGCTGGCGGCCGACGCGCAGCAAGCCGACCGGCGTGCGGATCTCGCCGTAGAGGTGGTTGATTTCCACCTCGTCGACCGGCTCGAGCTTGCGGTCGAAGTTCGAGGTGCCCTTGGCGAGGCCGGTGAGAATCGACGGCTCGTTGTCGTTGTTCCCCCAGATGACGTCGTCGAGGATGTCGACACGCGCCTTGATCTTGATCTCGTCGGTGATCGCGAGCGTGGGATAGAGCGCGAAGCGATGATCGAGGAACTCGGTGTTGAGGTTGTTGCCGGTCGCGGGATTGAGCGGCGAGCCATCGGCGAAGAAATACCGGGTACGCCACCACCCGGTGGTGTCGAAGTCGAGCGCGTGCGCCACCCGCGTAGGGGTTAGCCCTGCCACCAGTGAGACGAGTCCCGTCCACACCAGCCAAGCCCGACCGCCCGAGCGCCTCATCGCCCCTCCTCGTTGCTTCGCCTGCGCAAAGACCGCGAGACAGCCGGTCGCGGCCTCACAGTAGACGAGCGCCGAGCGTCGCGTCAACGCAGAATCGTTGAGAAATCTGCCCCGATTCCCGCGCCGAGGACGCCCTCTCCGCATCATCCGGTGCCGGCCTGGACCGAGGAAGTTGTGGCGTCGTTCGCGACGACTTTGTTACAGTCGATACACGCTCACATCACGCCGAGAAGGCGCCACGGAGTCACGCATGCGGCTTTCAGCCAGCCTCGCCATTTCCACACGTCCGTCCCGAGCGTGGGTCCTCTCCGCGCTCCTCGCCCTACTCACCTCGGCGGCCGGCGCCAACCGTGCCCAGGCACTCAGCCAGGTCGGTCCGTGGATCGACGCGGTCTCGCCCACCAGCGCCACGGTCTCCTTCACCGCCAACGCGACGAGCGCCACGGTGGATTACGGCCACACCACGAGCTACGAGCTGGGCTCGGTGGCCGGCAGCCCGGCCAGCATCTCGAACCCGCTCAATCAGTTCACGAACGCGTTCGGCAACAAGTTCGAAGTGGCGCTGACGAGCCTCACGGCGGCCTCGCACTACGAGTACCGCGTGCGCGTCGGAGCCACGACTTTCGGCTCGGGGAGCTTCGACACCGCCAAGGTGGGACCGTCGAGCTTCACGTTCGTGGCGCTCGGCGACACCCGCGAAGGTGCGAACATCGACCACCAGCGCGTCCGCGATTGCGTCATCAGCGACAGCTCGGCCTACGGTCCCTATTCGTTCCTGCTCAACACCGGCGACCTGCAGAACTCGAACAACGCCACCACCTGGCAGAACTTCTTCGAGATCGAGTCGGTGAACTCGACCAGCCCGGTGGGCAAGGGCGCCATCTACCTGAACGTCATCCCATTCTTCCCGGCCCGCGGTAACCACGACTTCACCCAGATTTGGTACAACAACTTCTTCGCCCCGCCCACCTTCAACTCGGGCAACGAGGACTACTACTCGTTCGACTACGGCTCGATGCACGTGGTGTCGCTCAACGCCAACACCGCAGCCGGTGCCAGCGATCCCCAGACCCAATTCCTCGAATCGGACCTGCTCGCGCAGAAGAACGCGGGCTACCCCGGCCCCATCGTGGTGTTCTTCCACCAGGCGGGCG
>CAYUSL010000159.1:0-8942 GCA_964447125.1 uncultured bacterium
CCTGATAGGCTCGCCGTCTCGCATCGCCGCGGGAGGGCTGGTTTGAGCACCCACTATCGATCGTTGCGACGCCAGACCTTCCACTACCTGGCGCGTCCGCACGAATTCGTTCCCCGCGCGCCGATCGTCACGCCGAGCGCCTGGCGCGGAGACGAGCTGCGTGCTCGTCGCGACTGGATCGAGCGCCTCGACGGTGCCGAGGTGGACGAGTGCCGGCGCGCGGTGGCTGCCGCGCTCGCGACGGGTGAGCCGCTCATGCGCCTCAGCGCCGCAGATTTTCCCCTGCCGCGACTCGCAGCGCGAGTCGCGGCGTGGCGGCGCGAGCTCGCCCGTGGCCGCGGCTTCGTGTTGATCCGAGAGGTGCCCGTGACCACCTGGAGCGATGCGGAGAGCGAATGCTTCTTTTGGTGCCTGGGCCTGCACCTCGGGATCCCCGGAGCGCAGAACCCGCGCGGCGACCTCCTCGGCCACGTGCGCGACGAGCGCAAGGGCGGCGACATCCGCCTCTACGAGACCAGCGAGAACATCGCCTTCCACTGCGATGCCGCAGACGTGGTCGGTCTGCTCTGTCTGCATTCGGCGAGACGTGGGGGCGCGAGCCGCATTGCGAGCTCCGTGACGGTCTTCAACGAGCTGATGCGGCGCGCGCCGGAGCGGATCGAACGGCTCTTTCGCCCGTATCACCTCGACACTCACGGCGAAGGCGGCCTGCGTTCGGTCCCGGTACCGCCGTGCCGCTTCGCCCGCGGCGAGCTACGCACGTTCTGGCACAGCGACTACTTCCGCTCCGCCGAGCAGGTCCCCGGCGTTCCGGCGCTCACGCGCGAGGACCGGGATTTGCTCGACGCGTACGACGCCATCGCCGCCGAGCCCGAGATCCATCTCGACATGGAGCTCGAGCCGGGTGACGTCCAGTTGCTCTCGAATCACACCCAGATTCACGCGCGCACCGCGTACGAGGATTGGCCCGAACCCGGACGCCGTCGCCATCTCCTCAGGCTCTGGCTATCGCTGCCGGCACCGCGCGACCTGGCACTCGCGTGGCGCACGGCGTTGAGCGGCGTGGCACTGCTGCAGCACGTGGTGGCGACACGATTGGGTCGCTGAGCGATCGACGTCTACGAGATGGGCTCGATGTCCGAACCTCTCGCAACGAGCGCTGCCGCCCTGAGCGCTCGCGTGTGGCGGCGGCGCGGGCGATGTGCGGTGCTGGCGGCATTGCTCGTCACCGCGGTCGAGGTGCTGGCTCCCACGCTTCGCGCGCCGCTCTTCATGGACGACTTCGTCCATCTGCTCTTGATCGAAGGGCCGGCACCGAGCCTGCGTGAGCTTCACTTCAACACCTATGGAGTGACCGCTCTTCCGCGCGACGCGATCCGCTGGGCGCTGCCGTGGTGGACCAGCGACGACTTCGAATTCAACTACTTCCGCCCGGCCTCCACCGCGTTCCTGGCGCTCGACTACCAGCTCTGGGGACGGACGTCGTGGGGCTATCACCTGAGCAGTCTGCTCGCACACCTGCTGGCGGTGGTGCTGGTGCACCGCCTGCTGCGCACGTTCGGCGTCGGTCGTGAGGGAGCGGCGGCCGGTGCAGCGATCTTCGCGTTCCATCCCGGAAACATCGCGGCCGTCTATTGGGTCTCGAATCGCAGCGATCTGGTCGCGGTGTCGGTGATGATCGGTGCGCTGCTCGCGTTCCGAGCCGCCGGTCGGGCGCGTGGCGTACGCCGCCACGTTCTTCACCTCGCCACGGTGGCGCTCGCGATGGTGGGCATGCTCACCAAAGAGATCGTTTGTGCGCTGCCCGGGCTCTTCGTGCTCCACGAGATCCTCGGATTGGCGGATCCCGTGAACGAGCGACGCATCGCCGTTCCGTGGCGGGACACACGCTGGTTACGCGCGCTTCCCTTCCTCGGGCTCGCGCTCGCCTACGTCGCTTGGTACGCGGGGCAGGGTTTCGGGCTCCGCTCGGGCTATGCGCCGGTCACGCTCGCCATGCCCTTCGGCGAGAAGCTCGCATTCGCGGCGAAGAGTGCCGTGCTGGCTGCTGCGTCGCTGACGACGTATCTACCTCCGAGCCTACGCAGGCACGAGCGCCTGCTCGTCATGCCGTCGCTGGTCGCGGCGGGCCTGTTCATCGCGGCGCTCGTGGGTGCGGTGGTGGTCGCGCTGCGCTCTCGTGGCACCCGCAGCTTGCGGCTTTTCGCTCTCGCTTGGGTGGTGCTCGCGGCACTTCCGACACTCGGGTTCCTGCCCAGTGCGCGGTATTTCTACGTGGCTTCGGTGGGCTGGGCGCTGCTCGCCGGATCCGGGGTCGATTCGCTGTGGCGAACGATCTCGTCGCGCACGCTGCGGATGGCCCTCGCGAGCTCGGTCTTCGGCTATGCGTTCGTAGTGCCGGCGGCCGCCGACCTCTGGCTCGTGCGCCGCGTGGACACGGAGTTTCGGACGGGCTTCGAGGGTCTGGTCGACGCCTATCGATCGGCGATCGGCCCGGTTCGCGCCGACGACGTGATCGTGCTGGTGAACACCCCGAGCCGGACCACGGCGTCGGGAATCGCTGCGGCATTTCGCTTTCTCACGCCGGGGGTCGCGGCCCAAGTCGAAGTGCTGACCAACTTCGACGAGCCGCCCGCGATGGTGGCCGAGGACGAGCGCACGCTGCTCGTGACTGCGCCACCCGGCCATCGCTTCTTCGAGGCCCCAGTCGACTGGATCTACCTGACGCGACGCGATTTCCACGTGGGCCAGGTCTTTCACGCGCCGCATTTCGACGCCACCATCGCCGCGATGGACGGTGCCGAGGTCGCTGCGATGCGCTTCCGCACGAGGGTGCCGCTCGCCGATCCGCGTTGGGTGCCGGTCTACTTCGCGGGTCCCGAGCACGTGCTCGCACGTTGCTCGTTCCCGGAGCACGCGCCGTAGGCGGGCGCGCCGCGCCCCACCGCATCGCGCTCGACTATCCCGCGAATCCGCGCGATAAATCCCGCATGGCAACCAAGCGAGTCTCTGAGGCCAACCCTCGCAGCAAAACATCCGTCGCCGAGCCGTCGCCGAAGCCTGAGCCAGGAGCGCCGACGCCTCCTGCGAAACGCGCACGTGCCAAGACCGCAGCCGCGCGGAAGTCGCGCGCGGCCTCGGCGCCCGAGCCTGCCCCCGCCGTGGTGGTCGAGCCGCGTGCTCCCCGCCGCATGGTCTTCATCGACGTCGAAAACACGAGCAGCGAGGCCGATCTCCTTCGCGTTCTCGACGAGCTCGACATCAAGAACCTGGGTGCCACCACCGAGCTGGTGGCGATCGGAAACTGGCGGGTCGTGGGGCAGGGGCTGGCGCGTTCGCTGGCGCAGCGCGGTGCCCATCTGGTGCACAGTGCTCCCGCTGCACGCGTATCCGACTGGAGCGATCTGTGGATCGCCGTGCACGCGGGCATCTGGCTCGGCCGCGCTGCGCCCGGCGATTCGATCGAGATCGTTTCCCACGATCGCGCGTTCGACGCGGTCGGTGACGCTGCCACGCGCCTTGGCGTGGTGTTCCGGCGCGTCACGTATCGGGCGCATCCCGTGGCGGCCGAGACGCACGAGACGGCGGCTGGCGCTGCAGGCTCCGCGGCGGATCGGCGGCGGCGGCGCGGCGGCCGCAATCGCCGTCCCGGGAGCGCTGCGCCGGCGGCGGCGCGCTCGAGCGCGGTCGTATCCAGCCCTGCACCGGCTCGGACGCTTCCGCCGCCCGCACCCACCCGAGCACTGGCGGCGCCTGTACCCGAAGTCGCCGTCGAGGCGCCCGAGAACGGTGAGCCGCACTCGGCATCGCAGGAGCAGATTCGCGCGCTGATCGCGAAGCTCACGACCGACCCGGTGGCGGGCGTCAGCCTCGATCGTTTGACGATGGCGCTCAAGGCCGCCGGCTTCCAGCGCCCTCCGGGCTCGCCACGCCTCGTCACGCGGTTGCGCCGGATGAGCGAGCTCGAGGTGCTGCCGATCGGTCGCGTGCGCTTGGCGCGTGCGCCGATCGGCGTCTCGGAATCGCCGGCGGAAACGAGCCCCGCGACCAGCCCGACGCCACCCAGTGACGGTGTGATCGACGTGACCGGCGCTACCGCGACCGATGGGGCGGCAACCGAGGCGACCGCCGGCGACGCCGCTGCCCGCCGCCGCCCGCGGCGGCGTGGTGGTCGCCGTCGGCGCGGGCGAGCGACGCCCACCCCATCGGACGCCCCGTCGTCGGAGTGAGCTGGCCGCGGCGGGCGGCGCAGCGCTCTCCAAGGTGGCCGCGCGTTGCGGCCGGCGTCGCGCGTCAGCGGTCGATCGTGGCCATGTCGGCGTAGCGGCTGCCGGCTGCGGCGCCAGCGCCGTCGAGCCGTGCGAGATCCACCGCCGTGAGCGTGATCGTTGTCGCTGCCGCGTTCTGTTCCAGGTAGCGGCGCCGCTTGGTGCCGGGGATGGGCACGATGTCGTGACCGCGAGCGAGCACCCACGCCAGCGCCACTTGTGCCGGCGTGGCCTTCTCGGCAGCCGCCACCGCCTTGACGACATCGACGATGGCGAGGTTCTTCGCGAGGTTCTCCCCTTCGAAGCGCGGGAAGCGCATGCGCCGTGAGTCGGTCGGCGCAAGCTGGTTCTCGTCGGTGATCGTGCCGGTCAAGAGCCCGCGCCCGAGCGGCGAGTAGGCGACGAAACCGATGCCCAGCTCGCGGCAGGTGGGCAGAATCTCTGCCTCCACGTGGCGCTCGAAGAGCGAGTACTCGGTTTGGAGCGCGCTGATCGGATGGACCGCCTGGGCGCGACGGATCGTTGCCGGCGAAGCCTCGGAAAGCCCGAGAAAGCGCACCTTGCCGGCCCTCACCAGTTCCGCCATCGCGCCCACGGTTTCCTCGATGGGCACGTGCTTGTCGACGCGGTGTTGGTAGTAGAGATCGATGTGGTCGACGCCGAGCCGTGCCAGCGATGCATCACACGCCGCGCGCACGTACTCGGGGCGGCCGTTGATGCCGATCCAGCTTCCATCGGCGCGCCGTTCGTTGCCGAACTTGGTGGCGAGCGTGACTCGGTCGCGGCGATCCGCGATGGCACGCCCCACCAACTCCTCGTTGAGGAACGGCCCGTACATGTCCGCGGTGTCGAGGAAATCCATTCCCAGCTCGAGCGCACGGTGGATCGTCGCCAGCGACTCGGCATCGTCGCGCACGCCGTAGAACTCGCTCATCCCCATGCAGCCGAGGCCCATCGCCGAGACCTCGAGCCCCTGTGTGCCGAGCTTTCGTCGTTCCATGGCGAGTCCTCCTCGAGAAGCGCGGTTCAGGAATGCGCTCAGCGGTTCCTCGCCGCGCGTGCGAAGCGACCGATGATCTCGGCGGAGACGAGCAACGCCACGCCGACGATGGCGCCGCTCGTGCCGAGAATCAGGCCGGCCTTGCGCTCGCGGGCGCGCGCCGCGACGGCTGCTTCATTGGGCGCTGCGCTGCGCGTCAGGACGACCGCGTTCGCAGGGTTGCCGGGACCCCATTGGTAATGCGCGATCATCCACAGGCTCAATGCGAGCGTGAGCACGCCGAAGATCCGGAGCCCCGTCTTGTAGAGGGTCTCCACGCGATCGAGATTCGTCATCGTCGTTCGATTCGTGACGTCGAGAAGATTGGCGTGCGGATCAGCGGCGGCGTCGCGCGGTCCAGGCATCGAGGGAGCGTAGCAGCGCGCCCGCCCGCCGTCCCTCGGGGCGCGCGAACGGGTCGGCCATGCGGGCACCGGTTTCTGCTGCGCGGCAAGCGCTGGCGGTTTACGATGGCCGCCGCCCCCGTCGCCGAGGTGTCGATGCGGCGCGCTCCGGTTCGGTTCGCGATCGGTGGTGTGATCTTCGCGTGCGCGCTCGTCAGCGGCGTGGCGCCGACACGCGCTCGCGAACGTTTGGGATTCCGCGATCCGATTCCGGTGCCCGCAGGGGCCGTGGTCAAGCTGGAGGTCGATCGAATCGAGTGGTTCGTGGGCGAGAACGTGCTCGTGCACTTCGTCGTCGAGAACCACGGCACGTCGCCGTTCGACGTCGATGCAGGTGGCGACAATCGCGGCATGCGCGAGTCGCGCTACAAAGTCGTCGCGATCGACGCGGCCGGCCACGAAGTGCCCGATCCCAACCCTCGATGGGACATGAACTTCGGTGGGCTCGGCGCAGGTGGATCCGTTCCGCCCGGCGGACGCTGGGAGCACTCGCTCGAGGTGCTGCGCTATCGCGATCTTCGCGAGGACGGGGTCTACAGGATTCGCGTCAGTCACGACCTGGGTTGGGAGGCGACCGAGGCGCGCCCCACCCCGGTTGCCGAGACGCAGATCCGCGTGCGCCGGCCAACGCCTGACGAAGCTCGGAAGCTCGTTGCGAAGATGCAAACGAATGTCCGGCCGATCACCTTCGGTGCCACACCACGGCTGAAGCCATTCGCGGACTTCACGCTCATCCGCGACCCGGTCTACTCGGCGCCGCTGCGCGAGCTAGCAAGTCACGGGTCGAAGGACGCGGTGGACGGCCTCGCCAGCATCGCGACATCGGAGTCGACGGCAGCGCTCGTGGCGCTCTTGAGCCATGCGGACGCCGAGCTGGCCTTTCACGCCGCCAAGCGCCTCACGGATCGATTGCCAGACCCGGAGCTCTACGGCGGCCCGCCTGGAGCCGAGTCGGGATGGCACACGAACGACGACGCGCTTCGGGAGCGTCGTAAGCTCCCGGATGCCACCTGGCACCCCGAGCACGCCGGCGCCGTCCGCACGTATGCACGCACGCTGCTCGCTCACAACGGTCTTCCGCGCATCGCCAAGGCGGCCTTCCTGCTGACCTGCGTGGGAACGAGCGACGATCTGCCCTGGGTGCTCACGACGCTCGATTGGCTCATGGCGAGCCCCGACCGCGACACGCGCACGGAAGACGACGATCACTGGATCTTCTCGGTGAGGAGCACCGAGGATCACCTGCTCCGCACCGTCGACAACCTCGTCATCCGCGGCGCTTCGCTGCCTGAGGTGCCGGCCACGGCGGCCGAAGCTGCGGCGTACCTGCACGTGGGCGGGTTGGGTGCGAAGTTC
Organism: uncultured bacterium; assembly: GCA_964447125.1. Classification (GTDB taxonomy): domain Bacteria; phylum JADJOY01; class JADJOY01; order JADJOY01; family JADJOY01; genus JADJOY01. The sequence goes on from CAYUSL010000159.1 coordinate 7,068, forward strand.
CGACCCGCCGGCTGGGACGACGGCCTCGTGAGGCTGGCGAGCAGCCCCTCGGCGCGCGTTCGTGAGCAAGCGATGGCTCATGCCGTGCCGCCCGGAACCGATTCACTGCGACGCCGCGTTCCCGACTTGCTCGTCGATCCCGCCGTCGAGGTGGTGCTCGCAACGCTGGGTTTCGTCGAGCGGACGCGAGATTCGGCGTTCGTCGACGCCGTACTCGTGACGATGGAGACGACGCATTCCGAGGACGTGCTCGAGCGCGCGAGCGAGGTGGCTGCGGTTCTCGGCGGCGCGCCGCGAAACCTGGAGGTCCTGGTGCGCCGCCTCGCGGAACGATCGACGATGACGGCCAAGTTCGGTGGGCCGGGCCGAGTTCGAGACGCTGCGATGCGTCAGCTCGTCCGTGGTGCCCTCGATGGCGGCGGCAGCTTTGGATTGGTCGAAGAAGCCGAGGTTCCCGCGCTGATCCGCGCCTGGCGCCGATTCCTCGCGACGCATGGCGACCAGATCGCCGCGGGTAGGCGCTTCCGAATCGGCGATCCCGCGCTCACGCCGGACCTTCTACCCACGAGCTACCACCTCGAGTCCGTCCGCGGGGGAATCATCGGGCAGCCGGGCGATCCATCCTGACGCGGCCCGTTGCTGACGGCTCGCGATCGGCGCATGGAGCGGGGTGCGCTCCGTTTCGGTTCGTAGCGTGGTGCCGGAGGAGGGAGTCGAAGCCGCTCGGACGGCCCCGAACGTCCGCTCACGCCTGGAATTCGCAGTCCACCCGCGGAGGCGGTCGCGGCGAATGCGGACGGGAGCGGCCAAGACGGCCCGCTGGTAGGACGCTCGGTAGGAAGTGTCGCCATGCCCGTGGCCACCCGCGCCGCGGTGCTGGCGCTCGTCGACCAGCTCGACGGCGCCGCCGCCGACCCGGCGCGCGTTCGCTACATCGCCCGCACACTTCGGCATCGCTTGTCGCGCGTTCGCTGGCACACGCGTCGACGGAGGCGGCTCGGCGAGTAGCCGCTCGGCCGATGACTCGCGAAGCGCCCGCACTCATGAGCGGCGAGTCCGATCCCGGCGACGGTTCCACGCGGCACGCGCTCATCGCCTCGATCGACGCGCTCGAAGCCCAGATCGGGCAACTCGAACGAGAGCTCGGCGCGGCTCGAGCGCACCTCACCGATCTGCGCGCCCAGCTCGCACGACTCGGGCCGGAGCCGGCGGTGCGTGTCGTCGTGCCGTCCACCCTTCGAGGGGCTGTGCCGACGACGCCGGGAGAGAAGGTGCGGCTCTTCCGCGACCTCTTTCGTGGCGGTGCGGACATCTTCCCGACGCGTTTCGTGAACCGGAAGACCGGGAAGAGCGGCTACGCACCGGCGTGTGGCAACAAGTTCGTGCGGGGAATGCGTGAGCTGCCTCGCGTCAAGTGCAGCGAGTGTCCGAATCCGGCGTTCACCGCCGTCACGGACGAGCAGGTGCGCCGTCACCTGCGGGGTGAGCACGTGATGGGCGTCTATCCGCTCCTCACCGACGACACGTGCTGGTTCCTGGCGGTGGACTTCGATGAGGAGGCGTGGGCGGAGGACGTCGCGGCCTTCGCCGACACCGCGCGGCGCGTGGGGCTTCACCCAGCGATCGAGCGCTCCCGGTCGGGGAATGGAGCGCACGTGTGGTTCTTCTTCGCGGCCCCGGTCCTGGCGAGCAGTGCTCGGAAGATGGGCTCGTACCTGATCACCGAGACCATGAACCGACGGCACGAGCTGTCGATGCGGTCGTACGACCGGCTGTTCCCCAGCCAGGACACGTTGCCGCGGTGTGGCTTCGGGAACCTGATCGCGCTTCCCCTGCAGCGGGAGGCGCGGGAGAAGGGAAACACGCTCTTTCTGG
>CAYUSL010000159.1:9042-12448 GCA_964447125.1 uncultured bacterium
GCAGTCTGACGGCGATGCAGGAGAAGGCTGCCCAGGCGCTGCTCGCCGGTGAAAACGGCATCTTCGTGGCGCCACCGGGCGCGGGAAAGACGGTCGTGGGGACGTACCTGGTCGCGAAACGGCAGGTCTCCACGCTGATTCTGGTGCACCGCCAGCCGCTGCTCGATCAGTGGGTGGCTCAGCTCTCGCTCTTCCTAGGCCTCGATCCGAAGGCGATCGGACGGATCGGTGGGTCGAAGCGACGCCACACGGGGAACGCGGACGTGGCGATGATCCAGAGTCTCACCCGGCGTGGGACTGTGGACGATCTGGTTGCGGGCTACGGGCAGGTGATCGTCGACGAGTGCCACCATGTTCCCGCGGTGTCGTTCGAACGGGTATTGAACGAGGTTCGCGCGCGCTACGTCGTGGGGCTGACCGCGACCCCACAGCGTCGCGATGGCCACCATCCGATCATGCGGATGCAGCTTGGGCCGGTGCGGTACTCGGTCGACTCGAAGAACCAGGCGGCGCGACGACCCTTCGAGCACCGGCTCATCGTGCGTGAGACGGGGTTTCGTGGCGATCGGGTGCCGGCGGATGCCGCGATTCAGGATCTGTATGCGGCGCTCGCCGGCGACGAGGCGCGGAATCGCCTGATCCTCGACGACATCCTCGCTGCGCTGGAAGAGGGACGCTCGCCGATCGTGCTGACGGAGCGGAAGGATCACCTGGCGTTCTTCGCGGAGCGCCTGCGCGGGTTCGCGCGGCATCTCGTCGTTCTGCAAGGTGGCCAAAGCGCCAGGGCGCGACGGGCGCTCGCGACTCAGCTCGCGGCGATTCCTGCCGACGCGGAGCGGCTGCTCTTGGCCACAGGCCGGTACATCGGCGAAGGATTCGACGACGGTCGGCTCGACACGCTCTTTCTCGCACTTCCGGTTTCCTGGAAGGGCACGCTGGTGCGGTACGCCGGTCGGCTCCATCGCCTCCACCCGCGAAAGACCGAGGTGCGGATCTACGACTACGTCGACCGCGAGGTCCCGATGCTGCGACGCATGCACGAGAAGCGACTCGTCGCGTACCGGGGGATCGGGTACGCGCTCGGTGTGACGCTGGCCGCGGCGCCGCCAGCGCGAGATGTGCATCGAGTCGAGTGGGAAGCGGATGAGAGCGCTGGCGACGAGATCGACGAAGCAGGGTGAGACGATGGCCCGAGCACGAACGGCGCAGATGCGAATCCAGAAGCCGCGAAGCGCACGCGTGAGCGAGGAGCGGCTCCGCGCGATGATCGAGGAGGCAACCGTCGACTGCTACAACGAGACCGAGCAGGCGACCGGACTCTTCACGATGCTCGACGAGCATCTCGCCGTTCCGTTCGAGACGAGCATGCTCGGCGCGGTGGTTACGGTGGAGCGAGTCGAGCTGACTCGCGGTGGCACAATCGTGGCAGTCTGCGTTCGTGGAGCGGTGCGCCAGCGGATCCCGATCCTCGACCTTCCGCTACCTTCGCATCCGCCCGCCGGCGTGGAATGGATCACTGCGTACCGTCGCTGGACGGGCGAGTGATCGGGGTGGTGACTCGCCACAGTCCTGTCACGGCTCTCGACCTGGGCATCTCACGCGCGCGATGCGGGGCGGAGAGCGAGGCAGTCCTTGCTCGTGGAAGGCGCGGCGCCGACTGTGGTTTCAGCGCTGGCCCCGTCGACTCGGCGAACCGCGGCGATAGATCGCGCCGATCGCGGCATTTCCGCCTCTTACGCCTGACGCGGTGACATGGAGCGTCATAGGGCGGCCGAGAGCGGGAAGAGGGCGGCGCCACCAGCTCGCGAGGCTCAGGTCGGCGGCGATGGTCATGCCTCCCTCCCGCGCGCTGCGAAAACCCGTAGTGTCTCCCGGTTCCTCGGTTGAAATGGAGTAGTGACGATCCGCTCGTGTACGATGCGAACAGCGGTGGAGGTGGAGCGATGGCGCGGCGTCTGATCATCAGCGATCCGAACGTGATGATGGGTAAGCCGGTGATCGCGGGAACGCGGATCACCGTCGAGCTGATCCTCGAGAAGCTCGCGGCGGGTGAGAGCGTCGAGCAGATCGTTGCGTCACATCCTCGCCTGAATCGCAAAGCCGTTCTCGCTGCCGTCCGCTTCGCCGCGGAAGCGCTGCGAGCGGATGTCGTCTACCCCATCGGTGGCAAGGCTGCATGAGGCTGATCGCCGACGAGAGCGTCGACGGCGACATCGTGTGGGCATTGCGCGACCTGGGCTACGCAGTCGACTACGTCGCTGAGCTCGATCCCGGAACCGACGATGCCGAGGTGCTGCGGCGCGCGGAGGCAGCCGGAGCGTTGCTCGTCACGGCCGACAAAGACTTCGGCGAGCTCGTGTTTCGTCAGCGCCGGGCATCTGCCGGGGTCGTGCTGGTTCGGCTCGCAGGGCTATCATCCAGCCGCAAGGCAGCGATCGTCGTTGGGGCCGTAGCTCGGCACGGCAGCCGGATGAAGGGCGCGTTCACGGTGATCGCGAGCGGCGCCGTCCGCATCCGTAAGCCGCGGCCTGGGCGGACTCGCGAACGCTGACCCGGCTCTACGCTCATGGATCGCGAAGTCGCTGCCCGCGACGTCACGAACGCGTTTCACCGGCAGGGAGACGTCGCGTCAGGTGAAGCGTGCGCTCGAGATCGTTCGCGCCGAGCGCGGCCTCGAGCTGGTCGTAGAGCGCAAGTCGGAAAGCAGGATTCGCGGCGCCGCGCCGGCGGCATGCCCTCAATCTGCCCCCGCCGGTTTCAGCGGGATCTCGTAACGCGCTGATGTTACTTCGTCAGTTCTGATTTTCTGCGGGTGCCGGAGGAGGGAGTCGAAGTTTCGAGGCATGACCAGTGCCGACCGGCAACGACCGAAAACACTCGTGAAACAAGCACTTTCTCGAGTGCGCCGTTAGTCAATAACGGTCACCAGTGGTCGCCGGGAGCAGGCTTGGGAGCAGTTGAGCCCTGTCGCCGAGATCGAATTTTCGACCTCGCGGCGGCGGGGCGCGATCACGTCCAATTCGATGCGGCGGAGGCTCTGGTTGCCATGGCCGAGATGGAGACCCACGATGAGAAGTGATCAGTCGCCCTCGGGGCGATGCTGCGCGCTGCTAGTGCTTCCCGCCGAACCGGACTCAGAGCGGGCGTCGCGCCGTGCCCGAGCTGCAACTGGGACTGCGACGCCGCGCGACCTGGCGCGCGAATACACCGAGGAGGCAGCGCACTTCCTCGCCTCACTCGTAAACGACGGCGCAATGCCCATCGGATTGCGCCGTGAGGCGATCCGGGACCTCGCCGGTCGCGGGTGGCTGCAATGGTGCCACTGAGCATGGCCGAACCGTCCGCTGTTGTGCCTGAGAGCAGCGGGGAAACAGGGGCGAGCGTCCAACGTCGGACGCCAACGGGT
>CAYUSL010000160.1:0-6570 GCA_964447125.1 uncultured bacterium
CGAGCGCCGCGACCCAGCCTGAGTGACGGTCGAAGAGCCGCTCGAACGCGCCGGCTTCACCGCTTTGAACGGCAGCGACGAGCGCCGCGTCCGGCACCTCGGCGGCGGCGCGGAGGCCCTGACCCGGGGCGCGAGGCGGGCTCTGCTTCACGGAAGCCGTGGATGACGCATTCGCCCGGCTCGCCACCCGCTCTCGGGGCGTCCTTGCCGCCCAGGTCGTCGGGGTCACGACTCGTGAGCGGCCCAGCCCCCCGAAACGTTCAATTCGATCTGCTCAGCCCGCCTGGGCCTCGCTGCGCTGAGCGAGGACGTCGGCCACCAGCGCTCGCACCAGCCCGGCGATGGTGGACTCGGTGGCCACGACGTGCACCGGCAAGCCGAGCTGGCGTGCGGTGTCCGCAGTCACCGGCCCGATGCACGCCACGCGCGCCTGGCCCAGCTCGATGGCGCCACCACCCATCGCTTCCACGAGATTTCGCACCGTGGAGGAGCTGGTGAACGTCAGGTACTGGATGCGGCCGGCGCGAAAGTCGGCGAGCAGCGCTTCCACGGGCACTTGCGGCCGCACGGTCCGGTAGGCCTCGGCGATGGTGACTTGGGCGCCGGCACGTTCCAGCTCGCGTGGCAGCAGATCGCGGGCGATGGCTGCGCGCGGGATCAGCACGCGCAACCCCATCACCGAGCCGTGCGCTTCACGAAACGCATCCAGGAGCCCCTCGGCGCGATATTCGTCGGGAACCAGGTCGACACGGATCTTGAGGTCGCGAATCGCTTGCGCCGTCGAGGAGCCGATGGCGGCGACGCGCACGCCTTTGAGCTCGCGCAGGTCTTTACCGCGCACCTCCAGGCGTTCGAAGAAGCAGCGCACCGCGTTGGCGCTGGTGAAGACTGCCCAGTCGTACGCCGAGACCTCGTCGATCGCCCGATCCAGCGCCTCGTAGGAGGCCGGCGGTGCGAGCTCGATGGTGGGGAAGGTCACGGGAGTCGCACCTTCGGCTTCGAGCGCCTGCACCAGATCCGCGGCTTGCTCGCGGGCGCGCGTGACCAACACTCGCTGGCCGAAGAGTGGTCGTGTGTCCCACCACTTGAGCTTGTCGCGCAACCGCACCACCTCGCCGACCACCAGCACCACCGGCGGCGTCATGCCGCGCACGTCCGCCTCGGCGACGATGCCCGAGAGCGGTGCCACGAGCGTCTCCTGCTCCGGCGTGGTTCCCCAACGGATGAGCGCCGCGGGGGTGTCCGGGGCGACGCCGCGAGCGAGCAGTGCGTCGACGTTGCGGCCCAGATTGGAGCGCCCCATCAGCAGCACCACGGTCTCGCGGCCACTGGCGCGGGACGCGGGAAGGGCCGCGGCCTCGAGCGCGTCGTCGCCGTCGTCTGCATCGGCTTCGTCGCGACCCAGCGCCACGAGCAGCGACGTGGCCACGCCGCGATGGGTGGCGGGAATGCCGGCATAGGCGGGCACTGCGAGCGCGCTGGTGATGCCCGGTACGACCTCGAAGGTCACGCCAGCCGCGGCCAGCGCTTCCGCTTCCTCGCCGCCCCGGCCGAAGAGGAACGGATCGCCGCCCTTGAGCCGCACCACGCGCTTGCCGGCGCGGGCGCGATCGACGAGCAGTGCTTGGATCGCGGCCTGATCGGTGCGCCCTTCGCCCGGCTTCTTGCCGACGTAGATTCGCTCGGCGTGGGCGGGAATCTCGTGGAGCAAAAAGGCGCTCGCGAGGTGGTCGTACACGACGACGTCGGCGCGGCGCAGGAGCTCGAGCCCCTTCACCGTCACCAGCCCCGGGTCGCCGGGCCCAGCGCCCACCAGATGCACGATTCCGCTCATGCCGATGCTCACGCCACAGTCTGGCACTTTCGCTCGAGCGGCATCGGTGGTGCGACGCCCTGCGTTTTCGGGAGGGCGCGCGACGCGCGGCCGCCGACCGCAGCTCTGCGCGCGCGCTCAGGGTGCCGTCGCGCTCCAGTTGCCCGTGTTTCCCCACTCGAAGCCGTCGGCGAAGAGCTCCCAAGCCACACGCGCGAACACGTTGGCCGGCAAGCCGGAAATCTGCCGCAACCAGCCAACCAGCCAGCCGGACTCGGAGCCGGCGACTGCGGCGTAGAAGTCTTCCAGTGGATCAGCAGGCTGGCTCACGAAGACGCCGTTCCCGAGCGCTCCCGTGGCCAGCAGGCGCTTGCCGACCAACTCGCGCGGCGCCGTGCGCGCCTCCCACACCACGAGGTAGTCGACTCCACCGCTCATACAAGCAACGTCCGGGCGGACGTCTCGTCCGAGGAGGCTCCCGAACGACTTCGGATCCTGCCAGAACGATCCATCACCCTGAAGGAAGCGCCCGTAGACATCCTCGTTCGGGGGATCGACCGTGTCGTTGTAGCTTTCCCACACCACCAGGAACTGCCAGTTCTCGCAGCTCGCCACAGCGGGCCTGGTCTCCGCTGCCGGCCAGCCGGCGACGGTGATCTCGGAACCCATCGAGCCGGTGGTGCTCACCAGCTTTCCCAGGACGTCGAAGGTGTTGTCGTAGACCACCAGGAACTTGTTCCCGAACGGTTCCCAGGCGATGTCCGAGAACCAGCGATGCTCGCTCGAGTGGCTCGCCACGGTGAAGGAGGGCTCCAGCGCTCCGAAGGCCACCAGCGCGCCCTGCACCTTCCAGTAGTCACTGTCCCAGTCGTCCCAGGTCACGAGGAACTTCTCGCTCACCCAGGAAAAGGCCACCGCAGGTCTTTGCTCGTCATGGGTGGTGTCCTCCACCACGAGCTCGCCCCACCCAGGGAAGACTCCGTTCCAGTTCAGAAACCGCCCGTAAATGTCCCAGTCGCTGCCATCGCCGTTGTAGTCGTACTCGTACACGACCAGGAATCGGTCCCCCTCGCCGTCGTAGGCGACGGCGGGATTCCTTCGGGCGTGGCCGCCCGGGGGGGCGACGTCGAACGCGGCTTCCTTGGGAAACCCGTGCCGATCGAGCCGGCGAGCATGGATTCCGTTCGGTACCGGCGGGAAGTCTTCGCCCCATACCACCAGGTACTCGTCGTGGTTGAAGTCGTACGCCACGTCGACCCAGCGCTCGTCCGGGGATGCGATCGAGATCGTCACCTCGGGCGCCATCGCCTGATCGGCTGCCACCCCCGGCACCCAGAAGCCAGCGAGCAGAGTGAATAGAGTGATCGCGCGCACATTCGTTCGTCGCATCGTCGCCCTCCTGCCCACCACGACGAGACGATCGAGCCGCCGAATCGCGGCCTGGCACTACCGATTCCCCCTCAAGACTCGTGCCAGAAACGAGAGAGATGGCAACCGGTGCGTGTTGCGCAGCGGCGGCGACTTGTCGCGGCTCTCCTTCGACATCGACCACGTGCGGTCGGGTGACCGTCATCACACGTGCGCGTGCGAAGTCGCGAACCAGGCTCCGCGCCGCGTTACCGGCCGAGTGCGCTGCGGAAAGGAAGCCGCAGAAGCAGGGTGCACGGCGGTGACGTCGCCGAGCGGCGACGGCGTGCGCGTGGCGCTTGGTGGCGCGCCTCGCGGGTGCGACGACCCGGCTCATCGCGCCGACTGTGCTCACGCGAGCGCGTTGAGGGTCCAGTCGTAGCGGCGGTGGGCGAGCGTGAAGCGGTGCTCGAAGGCACGTTCGAGCGCGCTACGCAGCGTGCCTTCGGCGTGTGCCAGCAGGAAGCGGCGTACGCCCAGCTCACCGCCGAAGTCGTCGGCGTAGTAACGGTAGAGGAGCGACAGGCGCACGGTGCGGGCGCGCTCGTCGATATCGGTGTCGTGGGTGACGAAAGTGCGCGCCGCCAGCGTGAGTTGCTCGTCGATGCGATCGCCATCGTAAAACGCGATCGGGGGACACGCTCTCGCCGCGCAAACCAGCGCCGCATGGATGCGTGGGTCGGCGGCCGGCATCGCGAACTCCAGGCGCGGATCACCGGTTGCGAACGCCCGAAGCCCGGTCGCCGGATGGCGCGCATTCGCTCGCAGGATGCCGTTCTCGATCTCGTCGGGCGTGAAGAGCAGGTCGCCGACCCGGTACGCCACGGTACCGAAGAACGACGGCACCTCCATCACCGAGCGCCGAATCCCCAGCGCCACGACGCCGTGGATCACCAGCACGTTGTAGAGGTTGATCCAGAAGGCTTGCGTCGATGGGTCCCGAGCCATCTCGGGCAGGTGGAGGGCCCTGAGTGAGCGGCTCGTTTCGACCAGCGCCGCGTAGGTGGGCGAGGCCGCGAGACGCGCGTAACCCACCCCGCGCCCGTCGTCGGCGAGTGCTTCGGCTTCGAGGTGTCGCGTGATCGAGCGCAGCGCAGCGGCGATCTCGCTCGCTGGGGCCGGCGCTACGTTTCCCGCACCGTCGTTGAGAATGCGTCGCGCCAGGAGCGACGCCGGCATCAACGCCTTCGCCGCCTCGAATGGCGAACGAGCGCGTCGCAAGATGTCGGCGCCGTCGCGTAGCCCTCGTACGACGTCGACGAGCTTGCTCATCGCGCTTGTTGCGCAGTCAGCAGGGAAAGAGTGTGGGTCGCGTGGCCGGCAGCGCCCCGCGGCGTGCTTCGACGGTGGTGAGCTTGGCTTCGATCGCGCCGCACGATTCGCCGGAGAGGTCGGGGTTCTTGCACTGGCACACCACGACCTGGATGCCGTGGCGCTCTGCCGCCTTTCGAAAGCGAAGATGGCCCTCGTCACGATACGCGCGCGGCAGAAGCTTGACCTCGGACGAGGTGCCGCAGGGCACCCACGGTTGGGTGCGGTAGGTCTCGTCGATCAACCTCCGGGCATCGCCGCTCAGGACGCGCGCGAGAAGCTCGTAGATGGCGGGACGCAGGTGGACGTAGCTCACGATCACCCGCTGCACGCGAAGCTGGTGCAGCGTGTCCATGAGCTCCGCGACGCTGCCTTCGTTATCGGTGAGGCCGGGGATGATGGGGTCGATGCGCACGTCGGCCAGCGCTTCGAGCTCGGTCAACGCGGCGATCGTGTCGAGCCGATCCGAGGGTGACGCGGCACCGCCTTCGAACAGCGCGGCCAGCGTGGAATCGAGCGTCATCAGCCCCACGTGGCCACGGACACGCCCGCGGTTGGTGGCGAAAAGGTCGACGAACCGGCGCGTGAGCGTGCCGCGCGTGAAGAAGCTCAACCCGATCTTGCGCTCGAGCAGCGCGCGGAACAGGCGATAGGCGACGTCCTGGCTGCGGGTGTCGGCAGGAAACGCATCGGCGTCGGGATCGATCATCACGTGGGTGATGCGGGACGCCGAGCGCGGCTGGTCGCCGAGTGACCCCGTGATGCGCTCGATGGCGTTCTCGATCGGCTCGACCTGGCTGGGGGGATCCACCGCCGCGTGGCCGCGTCGGTAGCACGCGGCGCAGCGCGCGGTGCAACCGCTGAGAAAACGCACGGTTGGCGCGCCGTTGAGACAGGCGTAGCTTGGGCGCTCGAGGAGCGTCGTCATGAGAGGGAACGTCGCGATCGCGAGAGCGAAAGCGCGAGGTCGAGATCGGCAACCTGCCCGCGTGCTCGGGCGGGCGTCAAGCGGACACGGGGCTAGAGACGGATTCGCGCGAACGGTGCGTCGAGGTGGTCGAATCGCGCGGGATCGTGTTGACTCCCCGGACGATTCGCGATCGCCGCGTCGCTTCGCGAGCGGCAGACTGCGGACGTTGGAGGCGCGACATGTCCTTTCCCACCCATCGCCCACGACGCCTGCGCCGCACCGCCGCGCTGCGCGACCTGGTGCGCGAGACCCAGCTCGACCCCGCCGACTTCATCTACCCACTCTTCGTCCAACACGGTACGGGACTGCGTGAGCCGGTCGCGTCCATGCCTGGCGTCTTCCGATTCTCGGTCGACACGCTGGTCGAGGAGGCGAGCTCCGCGTTCGCCGAGGGCGTTCCCGCGGTGATCCTGTTCGGTATTCCGGATCACAAGGATGCGCGCGGGTCGGCCGCCTACGACGATCGGGGGATCGTCGCGCAGGCGGTGCGCGCGCTGAAGGCCGCGTTGCCGGAGCTGGTCGTGGTGACCGACGTCTGCCTGTGCGAGTACACGAGCCACGGGCATTGCGGCGTGCTCGATGGCGAGCGCGTCGACAACGATCCCACGCTCGATCTGCTGGCCCGCGAAGCGCTCTGCCACGCACGCGCTGGCGCGGACGTGGTGGCGCCGTCGGACATGATGGACGGCCGCGTGGGCGCGATCCGTGCCGCGCTCGATCGCGAAGGTTTCACGGAGGTGCCGATTCTCTCGTATGCCGCCAAGTACGCCTCCGGCTACTACGGTCCGTTTCGCGACGCCGCAGACAGCACGCCCGCGTTCGGCGATCGCCGCAGCTACCAGATGGATCCTGCCAACGCGCGCGAAGCGCTGCGGGAGGTCGAGCTCGACCTCGCCGAAGGTGCCGACATGATCATGGTCAAGCCCGCGCTTGCGTACCTGGACGTGATCCGCGCCGTGCGCGAGCGCGTGAACGTGCCGGTCGCCGCGTACAACGTGAGCGGCGAGTACTCGCTGGTGAAGGCCGCGGCCCAGCAAGGCTGGATCGACGGCGATCGAGTGATGATGGA
>CAYUSL010000160.1:6670-12322 GCA_964447125.1 uncultured bacterium
ACCGAGGCCGAGCTCATCCGCCTCGCCCAGGGAGGCGAGCGGGCGGCGTTCGACGTGCTCGTGACGCGCTACCAGAAGCGCATCTACGCGGTGGCGTTTGGGATGGTCTCGGATCCCGAAAATGCCCTCGACGTCACCCAGGAAGCCTTCATCAAGGCGTATCAATCGCTGTCGAGCTTCGTGGGCCGCTCGAACTTCTACACCTGGCTCTACCGGATCACGTTCAACTCGGCGATCGACTTCATTCGCCGCGAGCAGCGCGACAAATCGGTGAGCTACGAGGAAGGTGCCGAGCTCGATGCCGAGTCCACGGGCGGCGATTCGCTGCTGCACCGCTTGCCCAGCCCGGACAGCACGGTGCGTCGCAGCGAGCTTCGAGACGCCGTTTTGAAGGCCATCGAGACGTTGCCGGAGGAGCAGCGCGCTGCCATTTTGCTGCGCGAGGTGGAGGGCCTTTCCTACAAGGAAATCGCCGACGTACTGAAATGCTCCAAGGGAACGGTGATGAGCCGGCTGCACTACGCGCGACACAAGCTGCAAAAGCTGCTGCGCGATCGTTGAGTCTCGGGAGCCCGCGTGGAGCACTCGAATATTTTCGCCTCTGCACGCGTCCAACGGTTGGTCGCGGCCGAGCTGGCGAACGGTGGGGGGCCGGCGTAGGTGGCCGAGGGTGGAGTGGCGCGTGAGCGTGCCGTGCGTTGACCTGGACATCTGGATCGAACGGTTTCGGGACGGCGATCTCGCCGGCCGAGCGCGCCAGGATGCCGAGGCGCACCTCGAAGCCTGCGAGACCTGCCGCGAGCGACTGGCCGAGATCGAGCACGTGGGTTCGCTGGTCGCGAGCGCTTTCGCCAAGGTCGAGCTTCCCATTGCGGCGGAGGAGCTGAGCCGTCGCATTGCGGCGCGCCTCGACGAGCTGCCCGCGTTGTCCATGCCCGCTGCCCATCGGCGCTCGGTGGCTGCGTGGCGTTACGCGCTGGCCGCGGCCATCACGGGCTTCGTGGTGGTGTCCGGGGCGTTGTGGCTCGATCGCGCCAAGCTGGGTGGCCAGCTCACCGCGCGGATGCAGACTTGGATCGGTCAAGGCGACGTGGAGCTGGCGGACGACGCCGCCGAGGAACCCGTGCGCGTGGAGCTGGCGCGGCAAGCCCCCGAAGCCCCGCCGGTCCGACTGGTTTCGAGCACCGACCCGCAGTGGCAGGTGGTGTGGATCGGCAACGAGGGGCCGCAGCCATGAACGTCGCGCGGGTTGCTGCGCACCGGCGGTGGGCGATCACGGCGCTCGTGCTGCTCGGAGCGACCACTGCCGCCGCACAGGAAGTCGAGCAGCGCCGCCTCATCCACACCCGCGTGGTGCATGCGTCGGTGAACCCGAAAGCGGCCACCACCGGAGTGTGGGTGGACCCGTCGCTTCGGCTCATCAGCACCAAGCTCACGTCGCAGTTCCCCTACCGGCGCTACACCCTGCTCCAGGACGTGACGCAATCGCTGGGCGTGAACGAGATTGGGTCGATCGTCCTGCCGGCGAACGGCGGCTCCGTCGAGGTGAAGCCCACGGCCTTCGTCGGCAAGCGCACGCGCATGATGGTGCGCCTGGTACCCGCGCGGGGTGATCTGAGCGATCGAGCGGTTCAGATGGAGGCGGAGTCGTCGCCGAAAGGCACGGTCGTCATCGGCGGCATGCCGCATCCCGACGGCACGCTCTTGATCCTGATCCAGCAGCACGAGGCCCCACGCGCCGGGGCTTCGGCGAGCCAGCTTTTCGGTAACTCGCCGCGGTACTGACGCGGCGTTGCCAGCGCCGGGCGGTGCCGGCGTGAGCGGTCGGCCGATTCAACCGCTGGGCGGAACAGGCTTGGTCAGCGCTTGGCGGCTTCGGCGCGACCCACCGAGAACACGAAGCGGGAATCGCCTGCGACGATCTCGTCACCGTTGCGCAGCGCGTACTCCTCGACCTCGGAGTCGTTGAGATAGGTGCCGTTCGACGACTTCAGATCTTGGATGCGGAACTCGAGGTTCCGGTAGGTGATCTGGAAGTGCCGGCGTGACATCGCCGGATCCTTGACGCGGATGTCCGCGACCTCGCCGCGCCCCACGACGCTTGCGCTCGCGGTGAGCTGGAAAGTCGCCTTGCTGGCCGGGCCGTCGATCACCTTGAGCACCGCCGCGAGGTGCGCCGGGATCTTGAGATCCTCCGGGCTCAGCGGCTTCTTGTCCATCGAGATGGTGGTGCGGCGGGAGCGTGTTTGCGTGCCCATGGCGTGTCCTGAGATCGCGATGTTTCCGTGAACGAGGGTAACCACCGCGGCCGACACGCTCAACCGACGTCCATCTGCGTGTGGCCGCCGGCCCGGCCGCCTGGCGGCAACCCACAGCGCATGGTACGCCTCAGCCCGCTGCGGCTGGCCTACGGATCGGCGGGAAACCGACCCGTGTGCCGCATCGTAGATCGTTCACGACCCCCCGCTGGAGCGTGTCCATGAATCACCCATCGCCCCGCGCCGTATTCCGTCGATCGGCCGCGCGCACGCTCGTATTTCTCGCGCTGCTCGCCGCCACCGTTCCGGCCCACGCGCACTCGCTCGGCCCCAAGTTCTTCTCGCAGCAGATCACGGTGAAGCTCGACGCCGAGTGGGTGCGGATCGCCTACACCATCGAGGTGCCCACCTCGCTCCTGCAGCGCGAGTTCGTGGAGCTGGCCAAGGACAAGCCGGATGCGCCACCCGCGGAGATCCGCGAGGAATTCAAACGTTCCAAGGTGGATGCGTTGCGCACCGGTCTCGACGTGGCGCTCGATCGCCAGCATCTGAGCCTCGAGGACGATCCCGACGGTGTGCGCGAGTCGCGCCCCAACGACATGTATTTCCAGCTCTACCGCTACGCACTGCGGGCGCGAGTCGCGGGCAAGATCGGCGATCAGAACCTGCTCACGGTGCGCAACCGCAACTACGAAGGAGAGGAGACGCTCTATTCGGAGCGCGTCGAGCTGGGCGAGGGGCTCGGCGAGGCGAGCACCGGACTGGAAGCCGACGAGCGTTTCTTCCTGGACAGTCGCACCAACACCAAGTGGTACCCGTCACCCGAGCATCGCAACCTGGAGATCCGCTTCACGCGGGCGGGAGTCTCGCTTCCGCAGGATTCGACGCGGTCGCAAGCCTCCTCGGCGGCGCCAGCCGCGCCAGGCGCCAAGGACGACAAAGCTGTGGCGCGCACCAGCCACGAAGTGAAGCGGATGGAGTCGTATCTCGGGGCGACCACGCTCAGCCCAGCAGTGATTCTGGTGGGGCTCGCGGTGGCGTTCTTCTTGGGGTGCGGCCACGCGCTCTCGCCGGGGCACGGCAAGACGGTGGTGGCGGCCTACCTCGTGGGATCCAAAGGGCGGATTCGCGATGCCGTGTTCCTGGGAACCGTCGTCACCGCCACTCACACGTCGGTGGTGATCTTGCTGGGCGTGGTGACGCTCAGCCTCTCGCAATACGTGCTGCCCGAGAAGATCTATCCGTACCTCGCGTTCACTTCGGGGGCGCTGATCGTGGGCTTGGGCGGGTGGATGCTGGTACTGCGCTTGCGTGCGCTCTTCGGCGGCCACGGCCACACTCACGCTCATCACCATCACGACCACGATCACGAGCATCACGACCACGACCACGGGCACGCACACGATCATGGCCATGATCACGATCACGGCCACGCGCACTTCCCCGATCCGTCGCAGCCCGTGACGTGGAAGAGCCTCGTGTCGCTCGGAATCTCGGGCGGAATGGTGCCGTGCCCGTCGGCGCTGGTGGTGCTCCTGGCGGCGGTGGCCTACCACCGTGTCGCATTCGGGTTGGCGCTGGTGCTCTCGTTCAGTCTCGGGCTGGCCTTGGTGCTGATCGCGATCGGCATCGCGATGGTGCTTGCCGGCAACTACATGCAGCAGAAGATGGGGATCCGCGAGAGCCCGTGGATTCGCCGGCTGCCGGTGCTGAGCGCTTGCATCGTGATCCTCTTCGGCCTCGGCATCTGCGGAAAGGTCTTGATCGACGAGGGGATCCTCACGATCAATCTCTGACCTCGTGCGAGGCGGGCGGACGCCGCGCGTCGCGCGGTGAGGACGGCGAGCGCCACGATCATCGTGAGGGCGGCGCCGTGAGAGCCGTCACCTGCGGTGCTCGTGCCCGAAACCGAGCATCCGCCGCCGCCACCGCCTGGTGGCGGCGGTTCGCAAGCGTCGCCGGTGCCGTCCCCGTCGGAGTCGAGCTGGTTCGCGTTGGGGACGTCGGGGCAGTTGTCGGTGGCGTCCGGCACGCCATCGCCGTCGCGATCGTCGCCACTCGACGACTCACACGCGTCGCCGATGCCGTCGCCGTCCGAATCACTCTGGCTCGGGTTCGCGATGTTGGGACAATTGTCGGAGCTGTCTGGCACACCGTCGCCGTCCGAATCGAGCGGTCCGCTGCCGTTCGCGGGACGAATGCGCAGTGCGTACTGGAGATCGAGTGGTCCGCCAGCGCCGATCGTGAGCGGCCCGCTGGTGCTGCGCTCGTCCTGCGAGAGCGTGACCGTGACGCCGCTCGCGTCGACGCTCACCGTTCCGTCGAGAGGCTCGGCGACCTTCTCCCAGGTCTCGCCTCGCCACGCGCCGCGCTCCACGCGCCAGCCGCCGTCGGGCGTCGCGGCCTGGAAGCGCGCGCGATAGGAAACGCCCACCGCGGTGAAGTCGGAGCTGCCGGTCCGCACGATCGCGCCGCGAGCGGGGGTGTTCGCATCGCCGAGGTCGGTGAGCGTCACTTGCGTGCTGCCGACGCTCACGGTGCCGCCCGAGAAGCTGTCGCCGCCGCTCAGATACACGCGATCGAAGAAGGCCACCAAGTTGGAGGTTCCGGCGGCGCGTGCCAGTGGCGCCATCGCCGAGCCCAGTGCTGCGTTGCTGGCGCGAGCGTAGAAGGCACCCGAATACGACTGGCCGAGGATCGCCTGGAACCACGTCCCCTTGGCGGCGTTGGGGAAGAGCCCGCGCGTGACCCCGTCGCTGACCATGCCCACGAAGAGGCTCACGACATCGCCGTAGAGCGCGTACGAGCTCATGCCCAGGCCGAGATACGTGGCGCCGCCGTTCGCGAGATTCGAGCCGAGCACGCCGAAGATCTGGAAATGCGGGTAGTACTGTGCGCCGAACTCGGGAGCGAACAGGAAGTTCTGGGCCGAGTCGGCCTGGGGGTCGTAGACCTCCTGCTTGTAGCCGTACATGTCGGGGCCGGCGCTCACGATTCCCGCATAGGTGATCCAGCCGTCGACGTCGTGGAACGGCGAGCCCGGATGGTCGGGCTCGGGTGTCGATATCTCGTCGTGGCCGAAGAGATTGAGGATCAGCGGAAAGCCCGGCAGCCGTGCGTGAGCCGCGCGGGTGAGCTCGGCCCAGTAGCGCTGCATCGACCACTGGCTGTAGACCTCGTCGATACCGAGCTGAGCGACAAGCGCGGGCCGCGCGTTCTGGTATTGCGTGAAGGTCGGAAACGAGCCGTCGAAGCCGGCAATGCGCTGACTTGGATTGGCGAACTGGTGCTCGGAGAGCGCGCATCGGCAACGTTGTGTGGGCTTGGAAGCGGTGTCGTTCTCGTCGACCAGCGCCGGCTCGTTCTCGACCTGCAGCGTGATCACCACGTCGCC
>CAYUSL010000161.1:0-12286 GCA_964447125.1 uncultured bacterium
GCTACCTCACGCCCATCTTCGCGAGCTGGTGGTCTTGCACGCGCGAGAGCGTGAGCAACGCGACACTCGCGCCCACACCGCACAGGAACATGTCCCATTGGGTGTCCCACGGATCGCCCTGTGTGCCGAGAAACGCATCCGCGGCCTCGCCACTCGCGAGCGCCGTCCACCATTCCACGAACTCGTAGGTGACGCTCAGCGTGAAGCAGAACGCGAGCACCACGTACGGCAGCCATTTGCTGCCGCGCAGCGGTGAGCGGCGCAGGAGGATCTCGCGGCCGATCATCGCGGGGATGAATCCTTGCGCGAAGTGCCCGATGCGGTCGTAGGGATTCCGCGCCATGTGGAACACGTCTTGGATCCAGAATCCGAACGGCACTTTCGCGTACGTCCAGTGCCCGCCGATCATCAAGATGTACGCGTGAAGGCCGACCAGCACGTAGACGAGCGGTGTGAGCGGGAAGCGCACGCGAGTCGCGATCAGGATCGGCGCACCGATCAGCACCGGCGCCACCTCCAGAAACCAGGTGAAGCGATCCGCCGGTCCGATGCCGGAGATCACGAGCCCCACCGTCACCACGGCGAGCACGGCGAGCGGCAGTCGTGGCGATGGAGCGTGGACGCGGGATTCGTTCATGTGCCTTTCCCTCGGCCCCCGCTTCGTGGGCGCTCGCGCGACGCCCCGCGATGGCTCACGGAGTGGGGTGCCAGCCGGCGAGCGTCATGCGCGTGAGCAGGGTGGCCGCCAGCGCCGCGAGCGTCTCGGGAAAGCCGATGCTGGTGCGCCATTCGAGGCCGATCGCCGCCAGCGCCAGCGCGCTGGTCGCGATCCCGAGGGTGGTGGTCGTCTCCGCATAGAGCGCCGGCACCAGCCAGCCCTCGTGTGCCGCAGCGGCGGTGAGCGCCACCGCAAGCGCTGCGTACGTCACCGCGAAGCTCATCCCCGCCGCAGGTGCGCGAATCAAGCGGACGGTGTCGCTGTGCCCGGCGAGATGCCTCGCGAGCTCGTCCAGGTAGAGCGCCTCGCCGGTCTCGCGCACGATGAACGTGGTGACCGCCAGCGTGGCGCTCACGTGCGAGACACCGGCGATCTCCTCGATCGTGATCGAGCCCGCGAGCGGCAGTCCGGCGAAACCGCGGAACGGCCGGGTGCGCGGCCGCACCACGGCGATCACCGTCTTGCCCAGCGGATGCTCGATCGTGCCATCGAAGCCGAGCGCGGTGACCCTGGCGAGGACCTGGGCCGCGGTCTCGGACTCGGGCGCGTTCTCGAGATGCTCCGCACGGCGTTCCAAGCGCCGCGTGAGCGAGCTGCGCCGGCCGCCCACCAGCGCCAGCGCCGCACCCAGCAAGAGCTCGAGCACGAGCGGCGCTACGGCCGGCAGCAGCAGTCGCGCAGGCAGGTTGGGCAGCGAGTCTGCGATGGCCAGCTTGGGCGCCGCATCCAGCGCCGGAGCGAAGATGCGCGCCAGCAGCGTGGCGCCGGCCAGCGCCAACATCGCCAGGAACGCGTGCGGCAGTCGCACGAGCACCTCCTGGCGGCGCAGCTCTCGTTCCGTCATCTCGGTGGCGATGTCGAGTGGTGCGTCGCGATTCTAGATCATCGAGCCCGCGCAGGGGCGACGAGGCCTCGTCCGCGTTGCAGCCTACCGAGCGGCGCAGTAGAAGGCACCCGGCACGGTAGCGCGGGTGGCGCGCCGGGAAGGATTCGCATGCAGCCAGGGAAACGTTGGAGCGCAATCGCGCTCGTGATGCTTGCGCTCGCAAGCCACGCGTGCTCGAAGGGCGGCGACGCCGAGAGCGGGCCATCGCGCGGCACGTGGGCGAAATTCGCCGCCGAAGGCCGTAGCTACGTCGCGCCCGCGGGCTGGACGGCCACCGATCCTGCTGCCGGCAAGCAGGAGCCGCGTGACGCCGCGTGGTGCCGCGGGCTGCCGGACACGTCCATCGCCGTGGCGCGGCTCGCGAGCCCCGGAAACTCCACCGAAGCCACGCTGCTCTACGGTGCCAGCGCGGCGCTCGAGCGTTTCGTCGACGGTTGCTTCTCCGACCGGCGCGCCGACCTGCGCATCAAGTTCGACGAGACGTTTCGCACCACCACATCGGCGGGCGCCGCCGTGGTGGTGCAGCTCGGCCACCGCGAGGCCGACAAGGCCGGTGGCGCGCCCACGACCCTCATGCTCGCGCAGGGGAAACGTGGCGATCGGATGCTGGTCGTCGACTCGGGTGGGCTCGCCACCCAATTCGACCGCGGCGCCGTGATGACGCTCATCGGCAGCGTCGCGTTCTGACGTCGCGGCTGCCCGCGAACGAGCCGCCCTACGTCGCCGGCGCCAGCGTCACGGGGTGATCGAGCTGGCGTTCGAAGGCGTCTTCGTCACCGGGGCGGAACGTCGGTGGTAGGTAGATGCCTGTGCCGATCGAGACGTTCTTCTGTTCCACGGCGAGCCAGTTCTCGAAGTCGAAATAGAGACCCGGCGTGGCGCCGCGCACGCGCTCGGGAGGGTCTTCGAGCTGGGGATCGTCCACCCAACGCAGCTTCACGCGGAGCGGCACGGAGGGATCGATCTGGATGCGGGTCACCGAGAACCGTCCGTTCCAGTCGAGCGCGGTCACGCGGGCCTCGGCGCCGCTGGCGGCCAGCCGCGCGAGCGCCTCGCCAGCGGGCTGGCCCACCACAGCGACCGGCCCGGCTACACCCTTCACGTAGAGCTTGGCGCCGTTGAGGCCGTCGAAGTCGACGCCGCTCGAGAGCTCGAAGCGCGAGAAGATGGACGGGATCGTGAACGGCATGGCGATCTCCACCTGGTACGCGAACGAGTACGGATGGAAGATCGTGTCGTTCCAGACCTTCGGTGTCTGGATGCCGAGGATCATGCGCACGCTGATGCCCTTGTGCAGTACCACGCGCACCGGTCCATCGATCCACGCCGCGGTGACGGCCTCGAAGTCGTCCTGGTTGCGATCGAAATCGTAGACGCTCCAGATCGTCGAGCGCAGCCGCGTCTTCAGGATGTCGACGCGGCTCGGCGACCACGAGCCGTCGGGGAGACGCATTCGCATGCGATCGATGGCGAACGGTATCTCGGGGTTGAAGCCGAGGATGAACGTGCGCGCGTGCACCTCGTCGGTGGCGGGGTCGTAGCGCACGTAGTCGACGTCGCTCGGCGGCGGTGCCGCGCCGTCCCACGCCGAGGCGTAAGCGAAAGCCATTCGACCATCGAGCGGGTCGCGAAACCGAAGCTCGCGAACCACGGCCGGGCTCGCGCCGGCGAACGCCCACGCGGTTGCGTCTGCGGGTTTCGCCTCAGCGAGATCGCTCGCCATCAGCGAAAGCACGTCGTTGGCGTCGAAGTGCCCGTCGTCCTCGTCGTGGCTCGCCTCCGGACCAGCGGGAAAGACCCAGCCACCGGTGGCATCCCGTTCGTCGATCTGGAACGGAATCGGCTGGAACGTGCCGTCGCGCCACACGGCGATCCGGAGGGAGCCGATGGGTTTGCCCAGGAGCTCGGGGAGTGCCGCACCCTCGACGGTCACCGGATCGATCGGCCGATCGAGAGGTGTCGCCGCCGCAGGCGGGGCGGCGGCAGCGCGCGTGACGAGCACCACGCTCGCGGCCCATCCCGCGAGCACCGGCACGAGCGAGGGGCGCGTTCGGGCACGAAGCCGCATCAGTCCTCGCGAGCAGCACGATCGAGAGCGAATATCGAAATCGTTGACTCGACCGCGCGTTCGTAACACCATGTTAACGATGTTAGCAACCCGCTCCGCATCGCCACGCTCGCCCGCGGAGCGCCGACCGCGCCCGCGGATGGCCATTGCGATCCTCGCCCTCGTCCTCGGTTGCAGCTCGAGTGGCGTGGTGGCGCCGCGCGTGACGATCGCGCTCCGAAACGGCGCCAGCAACGCGCAGCTCTACGGCGCCGACGGCGAGATCGCGGTGCTTCTCGAGCCCTCGGTCCTCGGCGATCGCGTGCTCGATCCCGGGACACGAGTGGCGACACTCACACCGGGTCGCGACGCCGCGTTCGACACCGACCTCGGCGACCACGTGCTCGCTCTCCACGACGCGGACGACGCGGGGCGCACCACCCTGCTCTCCACGCTTGCGTTCTGGGTGGGCTCGGACGGCGCGATCATCGAGGTGCGCGTCACGAGCGACGGCGCGCTGTGCTTGCCGGGGCAGCTCGAGAACGGAGTGCGGTGTGAAGATCGCTGACCTGCGCCGCGCGTCGCTCGCTGCGTTCGTGGCGTGTGCCTGCGCTGCGCCCGCGAGCGCAACCGTTCCAGGCCTGTTGGGAATCGGTCCGCGCGGCGTCGCCCTCGGCGGTGCTTACGTCGCTTCGTCGGACGATGCGTACTCGATCTTCTACAACCCCGCCGGCCTCGCGGCGCTCGCAGGGCCCACGGTGGCGCTCGGGCTCCTCACCATCGATCCCCAGCTCGATCCGCTGCGCGGCGGTGTAGTGGGCGAGGACCCGGACGGCGATCCGATCTACGGCGACGTCGACCCACGGGTCGAGCATCAGGTATCCGCCATCGGCTCGGTGGTGCTGCCCATGACGGTGCTCGACACCAAGGTCGCCGGCGGTGCTCTCTTTCTCCTGCCCACCGATCACGGCTTCACGATGACCAGCCGCGACGCCGCCGAGCCCGGCTACGCGCGGTACCGGCACATGCTCGACCTCATGTACATCTACTACGGCTTCGGCGCCGAGCTCGCCCCGTGGCTCAAGGTGGGTGCGGGCATGCAGATGTACTACACGACCGCGGGCGAGATCGTGTTCGATCTCAATCTCGACGGCACTCCCGCCCAGGGCGAGCTTTCGCTCTCTGCACCCTGGCAGTTCGCGCCGATCGGCGGCTTCCAGCTCGGACCATTCCTGGACGGGCTCACCTTCGGCGCGAGCTATCGCGGCGAGAGCCGCGCCGACTTCGAGGATTTCCACGTCACGCCCGGCGGCGCCGCGGGCGGCGGCATCACCTACGGCTTCGTGGTGGACATCTTCAACGTCAACGTGTTCACACCCCAGCAGGCCACCTTCGGCCTCGCATGGAATCCCGACGAGGCGTGGCGCGCCGAGCTCGACGTGACCTGGTCGAACTGGGCGGCGTACCAAGACCCCACGCTGATCGTGCACGCCGCCGGGGAAGTGGTGATCCCACCGCTGCCGCCGGTGCCGATCACCGTCGCCGAGACCATCCCGCTGCCTTACTCGACGCACGACACCTGGACGCCGCGCCTCGGCATCGAGCATCGCTTCGACGAGCTCGCGTGGGGCGACGGCGACACAGGCGTGCGCGTGCGCCCCAGCCTCCGCGCGGGGTTCTTCTGGGAGAAATCACCGATCGGCGCGCAGAGCGGCGTCTCCAACCTCGTGGACAACGACAGGTACGTGTGGTCGGTGGGCGCCGGATTCGACCTGCCGCATCCTTTCGGCAGCGACAAGCGATTCGGCCTCGACCTGACGTTCCAGCAGTCGATCCTCGCCGACCGCACCACGCGCAAGAGCGCCGAGCTCGCCGATCTCGATGGCGATGGCTCGCCGGAAACCCGCGTGCTCGGCTGGCCGGGCTACACCTCGGGTGGCGATCTGATCCAGTTCACGGTCGGCTTCACGCTCACCTTGTGAGCGAGCGCTCCGCATTCCGAGCCCGAGCGATCCGGCGTGGCGCGATTCAGCTTCGAAGCGGAGGCCCACACCGACGTGGCGCGTGCACGCGACGTGGTGTGGCAATGGATGGCGAAGCTGCCCGACTCGCTGCGTGCGTTTCCGCTCATCCGTGACGCGATCGAGCTGGAACCGGACCGCCGCTACGAGCTGGTGCTCGGCCCTTTCGGCATCCAAGATTTCTCCATGGACGTCCGCGCCGAGATGGACGTGACCCAGCGACCGCCGAGCGAGATGGTGTTCACGTCGGTGGCTGGCACGGGCAACACGGACATGCGCGTGACGCTCGTGCTCGAGAGCGCAGCGGCGGCGCGAACCCGCGTGGCCGTGAAGCTCTGGGTTTCGCCGCGCGCCGAGGTGCCGCGGCTCGTGCCCGTCGGCATCGTTGCGAAGGCCGCACGCGCCACCGCCACGGTGGGACTCGAGCACGCGCTGGCGAAGGCGAAGCAAACGTTGGAAGCGAAGACCCGCGCGGTGTAGAGCGGGGGCTTGTCCCTCGCCGAGCGCCAAACGAATCTCGCCGGCGACGCGCCCGCGAGCACGCGGCGCGCAGGATGGGGAGACAGCCATGGAATCGACCTCGCGGATGCTCGAAGGCAAGGTGGGAATCGTGACCGGCGCGGGGCGCGGGATCGGCCGCGAGATCGCGCGGATGATGGCGGGCGAGGGTGCCGCGGTGGTCGTGAACGACGTCGGTGCCGCTGCCGACGGCAGCGCCACCGGCGAGCGTCCCGCCGACGAGGTGGTGGCGACGATCACCAGCGAGGGCGGTCGCGCCGCCGCGAACTTCGATTCGGTGGCGAGCTGGGACGGCGCTCACGCCATGGTGGCGCAAGCCGTCGATCGCTTCGGCAGGCTCGATTTCGTGGTCAACAACGCCGGCATCCTGCGCGACGTGATCTTCCACAAGATGACCGAGAACGATTGGGACGCGGTCATCTCCGTGCACTTGAAAGGCACGTTCAACGTGTCGCGTGCCGCTGCCGAGCGCTTCCGTGCCCAGGGAGGCGGCGCGATCGTGAACTTCACGTCCACGTCGGGGCTGATCGGGAACTACGGCCAGTCGAATTACGCCGCCGCCAAGCTCGGCATCGTGGGCCTCACGCGTTCGATCGCCCTCGACATGTCGCGCTTCAAGGTCCGCTGCAACGCAGTCGCTCCGTTCGCGTGGACCCGGCTCACGGCCACGATTCCCGAAGGGCGCACAGACGCCGAGAAGCGGCGCGTCGAGAACCTCAAGAAGATGAAGCCCGAGCAGATCGCGCCGCTGGTGGTGTTCCTGGCGAGCGACGCCGCCGAGGACGTGAACGGCCAGATCTTCTGCGTGCGCGGCGCCGAGATCGTGCTCTTTTCCGTGCCACGCCCGATCCGCGCCGTCCACAAGGAAGGCGGCTGGACTCCGCAGACCGTCGCCGAGGTCGTGCCCGCGGCCTTCAAGTCGAGCTTCGTCCCCAATCAGGTCAGCGCCGACATCTTCCCCTACGAACCGCTCTTCTGAGCGGAGGCCGCACGAGTCGGCTGGGTCGCGAACGCCCTCGCGATCGCCGCGCTTGCCGCGTGCGAAGCGCACGCGGCGGGGGATGGCCCGCCCGGGATGCCGAGTGGTGCCGGATTCGCGAGCTGCGTCGGCACGCACGGGATCCTGAATCGTGGGATCGAAATCGAATGCGATCCCATACGTTTTCGTCCAACGTCCGTGCCGGCGAGAGACTCGTCGGCGATTTCGTTTGGCTCGGTCGCGCACTTGGGCGCAACATCCGCGAGCCGCGAGAGCGATGGCGCTGTCGCGGTCTCCAAACCCGGTTCCGGAAGGAAAGGATTGGTACATGCGGAAGCACACCCGATTGGCATTCCACCGCAGAAAGTTCGGCACGGCCACGGCGCTCGGAGTTGCGCTGGGCTGGTTCGCGGCGATGAGCTGCGGATCGTCGAACGACGGCTCGAAGACGGTCGCAGGGATCCCGACGGCCCCTGCGACGGAAGACCAGGTGGCACGCGGGCGCTACCTGGTGATCGCGGGCGGCTGCAGCGATTGTCACAACCGCGGCAAGGACGATCCCGCCGATCCCAACTGGCTCGCGGGGTTCCTCGAAGGAACGCCCGGCCAGCCGTTCCAGATCGGCCCGTTCAAGACCTATCCCAAGAATCTCACGCCGGACGTCGCCACCGGCCTCGGCGGCGTGACCGATCGGCAGGTCTTCAACTCGCTGCGCTTCGGGCTTCACCCCGACGAATCGCCGGACGCGGAGATCACCTCCACCACACCCGGCGAAGGCAATTTCCCCGCGGAGCCGCATTACCTGGGACCGCCCATGCCGTGGCCGGCCATTCGCCATTTGAGCGACGACGACATCTGGGCCGTGGTCGCGTATCTGAAGCACGGGATCAAGGCGGTCTCGAACGCCGTTCCCGAGAGCGACGCACCGCCCGATTTCTGGGCCAGCGCTTACACCGCGGACCTCGTCGGTCCCGCCGCGATCCCCGCGTATCCCACCAGCAGCGAAGAGTTCAAACCCTGATTCGCTGCTGCTGCTCGCACGTCGCGGTGTTCGATCTTCGCCCGCGACGTGCGGGCTTCCCGCCCCGTTCGCACCGTCGGCGAACTGGGCCGCCATCGCCTCGTACCTCGTCTACACTCGCGCGCCGTGTGCGCCGCGCCCCTCGATTCGCCACTCGCTCCCGATCCGCTCTCTCGCGCCCTCGCGGCGCTCGGGCTGAGCGCATTTCGGCCCGGGCAGCGCGAAGCCATCGAGACGCTGTTCCAGGTCGGCAAGCTCTTGCTGGTCGCACCCACGGGGGGCGGCAAGAGCCTCGTCTACCAGCTCCCGGCGACCTTGCTCGGCGGCACCACGCTGGTGATCTCGCCGCTCATCGCGCTCATGCACGATCAGGTGCGAGCGCTCGAAGAGCGCGGCATCGCCGCGACGTTTCTGGCGTCCACGCTCGACGCCGACGAGACTCGCCGTCGCATGGCGCGCGTCGCCGCCGGCGGGCTGACGCTCGTGTACGTGTCCCCGGAGCGCCTGGTGCTACCGGGTTTCCGCGCGTTGGTGCGCGATCTCGCCCCGCCCTTGGTGGCGATCGACGAGGCCCATTGCATCAGCGAGTGGGGCCACGATTTCCGGCCGGAGTACGGCCAGATCGGCGAGCTGCTCGCAGAGCTTCCCGCGGCGCGCGTGCTCGCGTGCACGGCGACGGCAACCCCGATCGTGCGCGACGAAATCCTCGCCAAGCTCGGTCTCGATGCCGCCACACCCCAGCTCGTGCAGGGTTTCGCGCGGCCGAACCTGGCGCTCAGAGCGCTGGAAGTGGAGTCGCGGCGGGAACGCGAGCGCGCCGTGGACCGCCAGCTCGGCGAAGCGCTCGGTGCGCCACGCGGCGTCAACGGCCGTGCCGCCGGCACCGCGATCGTTTACGCGCCCACGCGTCGCGGCGCCGAGGAAGAAGCCGTGCGGCTCGCGTCGCTCGGCTGGCGGGCGCGCTACTACCACGCAGGGCTCGCGGCGGCCGATCGCGATTCGATCCACCGCAGCTTCGCGGCGGGCGAGCTCGAGATCGTGGTGGCCACCAACGCGTTCGGCATGGGGATCGATCGCCCGGACGTGCGCGCGGTGATCCACCTCGGCCCCCCGGGCTCGATCGAGGCGTACTACCAGGAAGTGGGCCGCGCGGGCCGCGACGGCGCGCCTGCGTTCGGCTTGCTCTTGGTGATGCCCGGAGACGTCCCCACGCGCCGGCGGTTGCTGGAGCGGCCCAGCGATGACGGCGCCGTGGACCCCGCGGTGCTCGCTCACAAATGGAACCTCTTCCTGGAGCTGATGCGTTGGGCGCAGGGCGGAAGCTGTCGCCACGACGCGATCCTCCGCTACTTCGGTGACGAGGCTGAAACCCTCGACGGCTGCGGACGCTGCGACGTCTGCCGCGCCCTCGCCGGCGGTGCGAGCGAGGCGAGCAGCGAAGACGTCACGCTGGTGGTGCGCAAAGCGCTCTCGGGCGTGGCGCGGATTCACGGCCGCTTCGGCTTGAACGCCGCGGCCAAGCTCTTGCGCGGCGCCGCCGATCCGCGGCTCGCCAACGCGGGGCTCGACCGCACCACCACGTTCGGGGTGCTCAAGGAGCACAGCGAGATCTGGCTGATGGCGTTGCTGCGCCGCTGTGTCGTGGCCGGATGGGTGGATCTGAGCGGCGGCGATCGACCGGTAGCCATGCTCACCGACGACGGGCGCGCGGTGATGAAAGCCGAGCGTCCCGCGCGCTTGCTTCTGCCACCCGAAGGTCGCGCGCACGGCGCGTCCGCGCCCGCCACGATCGGCTCGCCATCACGCAGCGAATCGAAGCGCGCCGCCCGCGACGAAGCCGATCTCGACGCCCAGGGCCTGCAGGTCTTCGAATCGCTGCGCGCCTGGCGACTGGCAGTCGCGCGCAAGGATCACGTGCCGCCGTACGTGGTGGCGAGCGATCGCTCCTTGCGCGACCTGGCACGCCTCAAGCCGCGCAACTTGCACGATCTCGAGCTCGCTCACGGCATCGGGCCTGCCAAGCGCGAGCGCTACGGCCGTGAGCTGCTCGAGGCCATCGCCTCGGCGCTCGCTTATCCGTAATCGCGTCCCGGGTTATTGCAGGCGAGCTCCGCAAGCAAAATCATGTGACGCGCACGCGTGCGGGGCACGCCGTCGGGCGCTTTTCCCGACTCGACATTTACCGCGCGATAAACGTGCACGTCTTTGATATTGATGAGCTAATTCTACTGAAACGCGTGTTAGGATTTTTCGTCTTGTTCTTTCTCCTCCAGCCGTAATGGTCTCGAGATCGGCTTCCACTGGCTCGCGACGCTTCCGGTTCGGCGCTCATTTTCTCGCGGTGGCCGCGGGGGCGGCGGCCGTGGCGTTGCTGTTTGCGCTCGCCGAGCCGAGCCACGAGCAACCGAATCTCGACCTGCTCGTCGTACCGGTGTTCCTGGTGGCGTACTGGCGCGGACGAGGGCCAGCGATCACAGCATTGGTCACGGTTGCGGTGGCGAGCGACTACTGGCTGCTTGCGCCGATCGGGCGCTTCACCGTCGAACACCCGGGCGACCGCGCCGAATGGCTGTCGTTGTTGGGCACGAGCGTGCTCGTGATCGTGCTCACCGAGGCGCTTCACCGGAGCCGTCGTGAAGCGCTGGAGCGCGAGCGGCTGCATGCCGTGACGCTCGCGAGCGTCGGCGACGGTGTGGTCGCCTCGGACACGACTGGTCGCATCCGGTTCCTCAATCGCGAGGCCACTCGAATTGCGGGCTTCCCCGACGACTCCGCGCTCGGGTTGCCGTTGGCGTCGATCTTTCCGTGGCTCGCTGGTGCTGCCCGCGATGTGCTGGCGGCGGCGCAAGCGAGCGAGCCGGCGAGCGCTGAGCGCCGGCAGTCGCAAACGGCGCTGGGTCTGTCGCTCGAACGCGATGGGGCAACGCTATCGATCGAAGCCCAGCTCGCCCCGATCGTCGCCCACGACGGCGCGGTCGAAGGTGTCGTCGTCGTGTTGCGCGACGTCAGCGAGCGGGTGCGGGCCGCAGCGGAAACCCAACGCTGGATCGACGCGTTCCTGAACTGCGGTCATGGGATCGCGATCGGCGATCCGCCCACTGGAACGCTCGTGGCGTGCAACCCGGCATTCGCCAAGATGCTCGGTCGCAACGTCACGGAGCTCGCGGGTGTGCCGATCTTGAGCTTCTACGATCCCGCGAGTCGCGCGGCGGTCGCCGCCGCGATTGCGACGGCCGATCGCGAGGGTAAGGCCGAGTACGAGACGCGCATGTGCCACGCGGACGGATCGCTGGTGCCGGTATCCGTCAACTTGGTGAGCGTGAAGGACGCGCAAGGTGGCGTGCGCTATCGAGTCGCGAGCGTGCAGGACATCAGCGACCGGGTGCGCGCCGCGGCCGAGTCCCAGCGCTGGGTCGATGCGTTCCTGAACTGCGGTCACGGCATCGGGATCGGTGACGCTGCGACCGGCACGATCATGGCCTGCAACCCCGCCTATGCGCGCCTGACCGGGCGCGAGCCGGGAGAGTTGATCGGCTGGCCGATTCTCCGCCTCTACGATCCCGCCCAGCGCGAGGACCTGCGCGCGGCGATCGCCGAGGCCGATCGCTCTGGGCGAGCCAACCTCGAGATCCGGATGTGTCACAGCGACGGCTCGCTGGTGCCCGTCGCCATCGACCTGGTGAGTGTCCGGGACGCGACCGGCACCGTGAACTACCGCGTGGCGACGATTCAGGACATCCGCGAGCGCGAGCAGACGCTCACCCAGATTCGGCTTCAGTCGCGGCTGCTGGAGCTCGCGTTCGAGCCCACCATCGTGTGGGAGCTCGACGGCGGCATCACGTTCTGGAATCGGGGCGCGGCAGAGCTCTACGGCTTCGATGCCGAGCACGCCCTGGGGCGGCTCACTCACGAGCTGCTCGAAACGTGGGAAGAGCGCGGTCTCGGATCGCGGCTGGCAGCGCTCGCGGAAACGGGGGCGTGGAGCGGCGTGCTCGTGCATCGCGCCAGCGATGGCCATCTCCTCGAGGTCGAGAGCCGCCAGCGGCTCGTGGTCGATGCCACCGGCCGCAAGCTGGTGCTCGAGTCCAATCGCGA
>CAYUSL010000162.1:0-12245 GCA_964447125.1 uncultured bacterium
CTCAGGTGCGGATTCGCGTTGCCGCCCTTGTTGTAGTGCTCGACCACGTCGCGCAGCGTGGCGAGGGAGCCGTCGTGCATGTAGGGCGCGTGCTTCGCCACGTCGCGGACCGTGGGAGTCTTGAAGGCACCGGTGTCCTCCGCCTTCTTGCTGATCGCGGAGCGGCCCTCGTCCTTGAATTTCTTGCTCGCTGCGTCCCAGCCAACTCCCAGGTTGTGGAACGAGCTGTCGGTGAAGTTCTGGCCGAGGTGGCACTGCATGCAGAGTGCCTTGCCGAAGAAGAGATTGCTGCCGTTCTTCACCTGCTCCGAGACTGCCTTTTCGTCGCCGTCCTTCCAGCGGTCCCACGGCGAGTTGCCGCTCATGCGCGTGCGCTCGTAGTCGGCAATTGCCTTGGCGACGCGCTCCTTGGTGATCGTCTCGTCGCCGAACGCTTGCTTGAAGTAGCCGGGGTAGCTCTTGATCGATTTGAGCGTCGCGAGCATGGCCTCGTGGGTGTTGCCCATCTCGATCGGATTCGCGATCGGTCCCAGCGCCTGCTCCTCGAGCGACGCTGCACGGCCGTCCCAGAAGAAGTTCGGGTAGATCGTCCACGCCTGATTGACGAACGACGGCGCCTTGCGTCCGCCCTTCTGCCCACGAATGCCGGTGGAGACGGGTGTCGGTTCCGAGAACGCATTCTCGGGCTTGTGACAGGACGCGCAGGCCACGGTGCCGTCGGCGGAAAGCCGCTTGTCGAAATAGAGCCAGCGACCGAGCCGCACCGTTTCCGGCGTGGGTGGATTCGGTAGCGCCGAGAGCTTCTCGGTGATTCCCAGGGGCTCTGCCGGTAGCGGTTTGACTGGGTTCGCAGCTTCCCAGGCCGGAGCCTCGGCGCGCGCCGACGCCGCCCACGCAAGCGCCATCATGCCCAAAGCCGCGCCCAGCGCTGGCTTCACCCAACCTCGACTCGTCTTCATGATCCCGGCTCCTTTCCCGTAGTGCGGGGCGGGCGGACCGTTCCGCGACATCCCGGCGTACCAGGGCCCCGAATGCGGGAGAGATAGAGCAAGTCGCGCGCCGCAGTCAGCCGGCGCGCGAGCGGTCGTGGCGAGCACCGCCGGAACGCTGGCGGTCGTGGGCAGTACGGCTCAGCTCGCCGGGCCCGTCGCCTCGACGACCACCGGTACCGGGTAACCGTCGGCGTCGTAACCGCTGGCGGGATTGGCAGGATCGGGAGTCGGGTGGCTCGGCGAGTACCAGGGCGCGACCAGGCTCGCGTGGGTGATCGTGGAATCACCCCACAGGTACCGATCGAGAAGGCGACGCAGATGGTGCCGCAGCAGTCGGTGATGGTCGAGCATGCTGGGCTGAATGGGCAGCCCCAAGACCTCGACGCTGAACTGGTCGTCGCAGAGATACGCGTCGGGAAATCCACGTGGATCAGCCAGGCAGACGTGGACGTTTCGCGAGGGGATGACGTCGTCCTGGCCGTTGTGCAC
The DNA here is from genome assembly GCA_964447125.1 of uncultured bacterium. Lineage (GTDB taxonomy): Bacteria > JADJOY01 > JADJOY01 > JADJOY01 > JADJOY01 > JADJOY01. Next base: position 1,482 of record CAYUSL010000162.1, read on the forward strand.
GCGGTAGAAGTAGCGGTCCTTCTCGGGGGTGCTCGGGTCCGGATCGTCGACGGTCATGTACGCATAGGCTTTTTCTGCGGTGGAATTGGAGTCCGTCAGGTCCATGTCGTCGGAGAGCACCGCGACGGGCATCGTCATCTGGCCACCGATGGCCGTCGGACCATCCTTCAAATTCATGGCGTGGGGGCTCGCAGTCGCTCCCGGTGCGACGATGAATGCAGCGCGAATGCGCGACCGAAACGGCACCTCCGGAAACAGCAGATCGCCGTGCGGGAACGGCAGCGGCCCCGGCGGTGTCGCGGCGAGAGCGGCGCTGGTGATGCCGCCGTCGGAGCCGCCCGCGATCGCCATGCGCCCGAAGTCGGCGGCGAAGAGCGCGGCGAGCGCGGGGCTGTAGCGAGACGTGCCCGGCGTCACCACGTCCTCGACGAAACTGGTGATCGCGATCACGCTCGCCACGCGCTCGATCTCCTCGCCCTCCGCCGTGGTGCCCGGCGTGCCAGCGAATGCGTCGCGCATCTCCGGCGCGAGCACCAGCGCGCCGCGGTCGTGGGTGCCTCCCTCGCCCACCACCGCGTGGCTCGCGAGCGCCACGCTTGCGTACTCGATGCCGAGGGCCGCGTATCCCGTGCCGCCGTGCAGCGCCACGACCACGGGGCGATGGGCCGAAGCATCGGGATGAAAGTAGATCCGGGTCCGCAGCAAGCCGTACGGATCCGGCTCACCAGGATCGGCGTTGACGACGTCGGTGCGCGCCGTCCAGCGGCAGGACTCGGCACCCTCGACCTGCGTCCAGCGGCAATCGGCGAGGAGCGGCACGGCCTCCCCCCGGGGCGCGGTCACCGTCGGTGCGAGCGAACAGCCGCACGTGGCCGCACGTGCCGGCACGATCGACTCGACCGCGCTCGCCGTGGATTGGCCTTGCTCGTCCACGGCAACCACCACGAAACGATAGTCACGCGTCTCGAAGTCCGCGGGCGGTGCGGTGTTGAAGAGCGTGCGCGGATCGACGTCGAGCGCGAGCGTCGCCGAAGGTAGCGTCGCGATCCGATCCGCCGCCGGCGAGTCGTCCACGATTGGATCGCGGTCGACCGCCGCGTAAACGCGAAACGAGAACGCGGAAGCGGCATACGCCTTCTTCCATTCCAGCAGCACGTGCGGTGTCTCGGACGCGTCGTGCCACGCCGAAAGCGCCAGCACCCCTTCGAACGTCGGCGGCGGGCTCTCGGGGCACGCCACGAGCAACCCCATGCACACCCATCCCAGACACCGCGCACGAAACACCCGCGACGTCGCGAGCGACATGACGCCGGCCCCTTCTCCGCGCCTCGCGTCGACCTCCCAAGAGGGCGCCCACGGGCCCGGGAATCGAGACGAAGCAAGGCGTGCGCCCGTCGAGCGTGCGGCACGAGCTCGTCAGGCGACTGACGATCGCCACGACGCGATCGTCAGCAGCGCGACGACGCTTCGCAGGTCGCCGCGAACCGCTTGATTTGCGCTGGCTTGTGCGCGCGCATTTCATGACGCCGGCGCACACAGCGAGGCACCCGCGCCGCGCGCAGGCGCGGCTCGCGTCAGCAACTCGACGTGCTCGAATTCCACCGCCAGCGCGCGTTGGCGCTCACGCTTCACGCACGCCAACGGCAGTGCGCGCCGCGCCCACGAGACCAGGGCTCAGGCAACTTCGCTTCGATCCAACGTCTCGCGGATCTTGCGGGCCAGCGACGTCGCCGTGTACGGCTTCTGTAGAAACGCGACCTCGGATCGCACCACACCGCGACGCAGGATGGCGTCGTCGGTGTAGCCGCTGGTGAAGAGCACGCGCAGCGCGGGCGTCCGCTGGCGCGCCGCTTCCGCCAGCTCGCGGCCGTCGAGCCCCGGCATCACGACGTCCGTCACCAATAACGCGAAGGCTCGTTCCTCTGCGGCGAGCAAGGCCAGCGCCTCGTCGCCGTTGCGCGCGACGCGCACGTCGTAACCCAAGCTGGTCAGACCGCGCGTCGCGAGCAGCCGCACCGCATCCTCGTCCTCGACCAAGAGGATCGACTCGTTACCGCGCACGTCGTCCAGCGCAGGACGCGGCGCAGGACGCGTGACCTCTTCGAGACACGGAAAGTGGAGACGAAAGCGCGTGCCGACCCCCACGCTCGATTCGAGCTCCACGTGCCCACCGCTCTGACGGACGATTCCGTGCACGACCGCCAATCCCAGGCCCGTGCCCTGGCCACGTGGCTTGGTGGTGAAGAACGGTTCGAAGGCGCGTGCGCGGACCTCGTCGCTCATGCCGGCGCCGTCGTCGGCGATGACGATCTCCACGTGTCGGCCCGGCGCAACTCCCGGATGCCGGCGAGCGTGTTTCTCGTCGCACCATACGGCGTGCGTCTCGATCGTGAGCTTGCCGCCCCTCGGCATCGCGTCACGCGCGTTCACCGCCAGATTCATGAGCACCTGCGTCAGATGGCCGGGGTCCACCCGGATCTCGCCCAGTCCAGGCTCGAGTCGCGTGACGAGCTCGACGTCCTCACCGAGCAGTCGTCGCAAGAGCTTCTCCATCTCGACGACGGCCGCGTTGGGATCGATCGCCATCGGCTCGAGAAGCTCGCGGCGGCTGAACGCCAGGAGCTGGCGCGTGAGCGAGCTGGCGCGCTCGCCCGCGAGCTGGATGTCGCGGGCCAGGACCGCGAGGCGGTCGCCTTCGGGGAGCGAGCGCAACAGCAGCTCGCAGTTGCCACCGATCACCGTGAGCAGGTTGTTGAAGTCGTGAGCGATCCCGCCGGCCAGCAGACCGATGGATTCCAGCCGCTGCGTCTGCTCGAGCTGCTCCAGAAGCGCGCGGCGCTCGGTGACGTCGAGGGCCAGCCGCATGGCACCGAGGATGGACCCGTCGTCGCCTCGCAGCGGAACGAAGCGCGCCCAGATCCAACGCTCGCCGGCTTTCTCCTCGACGCTCTCGACCTCTCCCGCCAACGCCGCGCGGAACCCTGCCTCGACGGCAGCAGCACGTTCCGGCGCGGTGCGCACCACCTCAGCCAGCTCGGCGGCGAGCGGCCCTTCCGCGACGAGCGGCACGAGTGATCGGCTCACCACCGACACGGCACCGCCGGGAAGGTTGCGAGCGATGGCCCTGTAGAGCGCCTCGCTCCGCGCGAGTGCCTCCTCGGCGTGACGGCGCGCCTCGACCTCGGCGCTGAAGCGCTCCAGATCCGCACGCAATACTACGTAGAGCAAGAGCGCCGTGCAGCCGACGAAGAACCAGCCCTTGTACGTCTGCACCGCGCTCACCGCCGCAGGATCGGCGAGCAGCGCATCGACCACACGATCCGAAAGCACGATCCAGAGCCCCGCCGCCACGGCGTAGACCAGGGCGACGCGGGCAGGGATGCGGGCGAGCTTGCGAAGCATGACGCGAGCCGCGTGACGGGACGACTCGGCCCACGCGCGGAATTCGCAATCCTACCAGCGCGAGGGGGAGGCGAAAACCGCTCGCTCCTGGTCGCGACCGCTCGGCTGCGCGCCGAGCCCGTGCGAGGCAAGGGGTCTAGGGGCGCGCGGAAGGGCCGCCTCGGATCCACGATCCGGCCGCACGCGCCATCCGGAGCTGTCGCAGACCGCCGCGAGTACGTCAGCGCGCGTCGAGAACCTCGCGAATCTTGCGGAGGAACACGAATGGCGCATAGGGTTTTTGCAGAAACCACACCTCGCTGTGTCGCACCCCGTGACGTACCACGGCGTCGTCCGTGTAGCCGCTGGTGAAGAGCACCCGGAGCGCCGGATGCGATTCCCGCAATCGATCGGCCAGCTCGCGTCCTCCCAGGCCGGGCATGACGACGTCGGTGACGAGGAGGTCGATGGGCCGACCGAGCTCGGCGATGCGTTCGAGCGCCTGGGTCGCGTTGCCAGCACCGATCACCACGTAGCCGGCGGATTCGAGCACGCGCTCTCCCAGCCGCCGCACGCTCTCCTCGTCTTCCACCAGCAGCACGGTTTCGCTGCCGTGCAGCGCGTCGCGAGCCAGCGCGGAAGGTCGCGTCGGCGCCGCGGCGTCGACGGTGGGGAAGTACATGCGGAACGTCGAGCCCACACCGGGCTGGCTCTCCACCTCGAGGTGACCGCCACTTTGCTGCACGATGCCGTGCACCACCGCGAGTCCCATGCCGGTGCCCCTCCCCGGCCCCTTGGTGGTGAAGAACGGCTCGAAGATCCGTTCCAGGAGCTCCGGGGACATGCCGCAACCGCTGTCCGTCATGCTCAGCATCACGTAGCGTCCTGGAGTCGCCGTCGCGAGCACCGGGCCATGCGTGCCATCGATCTCCACCACCGCCGTCGTGATCCGGAGCCGTCCGCCCTTGGGCATCGCATCGCGGGCGTTCACCGCGAGATTCAAGATCACCTGCACCAAGTGGCCGGGGTCGAGGTGCACGCGTTCGGTGCTGCTCGCCAGGCGCTCCTCGAGGAGGATGTCCTCGCCGAGCAGGCGTCGCAGTATCTTCTCGGTGTCGAGCACCACCGCATCGAGGTCGAGCACTTTGGGCTCGAGCACCTGGCGACGGCTGAACGCGAGAAGCTGACGTGTGAGCGAGGCCGCGCGCTCGCCGGCACGCTGGATCTCGACAGCCAGCTCCCGCGCCAACCCTTCGCTGGGAAGATCCGCGAGCAGCATCTCCGAGTTGCCGGCGATGACGGTCAACAGGTTGTTGAAGTCGTGCGCGATGCCGCCGGCGAGCAGGCCGACCGACTCGAGCTTCTGCGCCTGGCGCAACTCCTCTTCGAGCTGACGGCGGGCGGTGATGTCCTCGGCGACACCGGCGATGCGGATCACGCGTCCCTCGGGGCCGTGGACGGGAAAGGATTGGTCGCGAACCCAGCGGATGCTGCCGTCGGGACGCACGACGCGATACTCGAATTCGAGCGGCCCCTCGACGAATCGTGGCACTTTTGCGACGACCGCCGCCCGATCCTGCTCGTGGATCGCGTCGACCCAGCTCCGCGGCGCCGCGTAGAGACTCTCGCAGCTACGTCCCCACACCGTCTCGTACGCGGGGCTCACGTAGATCACCTGCTCGCTCGCGGCGTCGATGAGCCAAAACACCTCGCGGATGCTCTCGGCGAGCTGGCGGAAGCGTTCATCACTCGCGCTCAGCGCGGCCTCCGCACGGTGGCGGCCGGTCACGTCACGCACGATCGCCGTGGCGAGCTTGCGGTCGCCCACGTGGATCCGGGAGATCGAGATCTCGGCGGGGAATCGCTCGCCGTCGGCGCGCTTGCCCTCGAGCTCGCCGAGGGCGTGCGGTTGGCGTCGAGTTCGACCTTCGTCCGCGAACGACGACACGGCCGCCGCGTGACGATCGCGCGCGCCGTCCGGGATCAACACTCCGAGCGGCTGCCCCACGAGCTCGTCCGCGTGGTACCCGAACATCGCTTCGGCGGCGGGATTCACCAGCACGATGCGCTGGAGCTCGTCGACGGCGATGATGCCGTCCATCGCCGATTCGACGATCCCGCGCAGCCGCGCGGCGTTCTCCCGCGCAGCCTCGTCGGCGCGCCGCTGCGCGGTCACGTCCCGGACGAACGCGAGGCTCGTTCCGTCGGCGAGCGGCACCGCGCGCATCGCCACTGCGATCGACTGCCCAGCGAGGGTCTCGAGCGGATACTCGGCGTCGATCACTTCACCCGCCGCGAGGCGCGTCAGGTCATCGGTGAACCTCGGGCGGGCAACGGGCGGAACCAACTGGACGAGCTGCCGACCCCGGAGGGCGTCGGCGTCGTAGCCCGTCATGCGCAAGGCGGCCGGGTTGAGGTCGATCAGCGCGCCGTCGTGTCCCAGCACACAGACAGCGTCGGGAGCATGCTCGACGTAGGAACGGAAGCGCGACTCGCTGGAGGCGAGCGCACGCGTCGCCAGGACGCGATCGGAGACGTCGTAGACGATGCCGTGCCACAGCACGCCGCCGTCGAGCTCACGAATCGGAATCGAGCTCGCCGTCACCCAAATTCGGCCCTTGACCGGGTGCATCACACGAAAGTCTTCGTGGAACGGCTCGAGCGTCTGCGCGGAACGCCCGATGGCGGCGGCGACCCGCGCGGTGTCCTCGGCCGCGATCACCGCGAAGATCTTGGAGGCGTCGCCTACCAGCTCCTCCGGCCCCACCCCGAAGATCGACCGAATGCTCGGGCTTGCGTAGGGACAACTTTGGACGCCATCGGGGGCGAGGCGAAACGAGTAGAGGGCACCGGGAGCGCTCGCGGCGACCGCGGCGAGCTTGGTCTCGAGGGCGAGCGCGTCCAGCCGGGATTGCTCCACGACCTGTTCCGAAGTCGGAGCGAGCGCATCGCCGGAAATGCCGAGCGCGTCGGCATCGGCTGCCCGACTCGGGCGAGCGTCATCACTGAAAGGCGGCCGTACCGACGGCGCCCCACGCGTCGCGCGCTCTCGGCGCGCGTCGATGCTCCCGCGAACCAGCCGCGCCAAGGTGTGGAGCCGCGATCTCATCACCGGGATGACACCAAACGAAACTTCGAGCCCATGACCGGGTGTCCGAACGTCGCTAGCATTCGACGGCAAATCGCGCGCGCTGGGCTGCGACCTCGTCCGACCGACGTCGTCACCACCAAGCTCGCGTCGCCATCATAGCGTGCGTGTTCGTGCCAGCGTCGCTTGCCGGCCGGCGATCCGGGCGCGAAGCTCGCGCGCCCGCCGGTCGCCGCGCGTCGCGACGCATTCCGAGATCCCCGTGATTCGAACCACGCTCCCGACGGCCTCAGTCCCCCGCTCCCAGTTTCAAGTCGAACGAGCGCGGCTCGTCCTCGGTGCGACGCGCGTGAGCCTCTGGCTCGCGGCATTCGCTGCAGCACTCCTCGTCGGCGGATGCGGTGGCACCGACGCTGCCACGATCGCGATTGGGGACGCGCGTGTCACACCCGATTCGGAGTATCCCCTCGGTGTGTCGCTCGACTTCGTCACGACGACGGCAGCCGCACCGGTGGTGACCGTCATCGGCCCCGATGGCGATTGGCTCATACCTGGCTCAGGTATCGAAAGCTCCGCCGACCGCACGCGGCATCACGCCATCGTCGTGGGCCTGCGGCCGCGCACGGCGTACCGGTTCCGGATCGCTGGGCCACGCGTGATGGCGGACGAGTCGCTCAGCTACGAAACCGGCGCAGTTCCAGCCGGCTTCCCCAAGATCGACGTGCACACGAGCACGCCCGAGCGCATGCAGCCCGGTCTCACCCTGGTCGCGCTCAGCGGAATCGGCGGCGGCTGGCTCCTGGCCTTGGATGCGAGTGGCCGCCCGGTCTGGTACTTCCGCCCGAGCGACGCGTTCACGATCGCCGGCACGCGTCAGTTGCCCGACGGCCGCATCGCGTTCCTCGACACCGGTTGGCGCGCGCTCCACATCGTCGACGTGCTGACGCGCACGGAGACACGCATCCTCGCCGAGCAGCTCGGCGTGGATACGATCCACCACGAGCCGAACTTCGGGCCCGACGGGCACTTGCTGCTGCTCAGCTCCGAGCTGCGCCAGGTGTCGGGCTTCGCCGATGGTGCGACGCGCCCGCTGGTCGGCGACGTGATCTCCGAGGCCACCGTCGACGGCCAAGTGATTCGCCAATGGCACAGCTTCGAGATCCTCGACCCCCACCGCCTGCTCGCCGACGCGAGCATTCCGTTCTGGCAGGGCCAATACCCCGGCATCGCCGGATTGCAGGACTGGACCCATCTGAACAGCGTCGTCTACGTGGAGCACGACGACTCGTTCGTGGTCAGTTCGCTCAATCAGCACCTGATCTTCAAAATGGACCGCGAGGGTGCATTGCGGTGGGTGCTGGGCGACGATCGCGACGACACCAGCGGCGACGACGGCTGGCCGTTCCTGCGCCGCGACGGCGACGAAGCGTTCCCGCTGCGCCAGCACAGCGTCGAGGTGGGTGCGCACGACGATCACGTGTGGCTCTACGACAACGGCTTCGACTCGTTGCAGAGTCGTGCCACCGAGCTGGTCGTCGACGAGCGCGCCAGGACCGCCGCCGTGGCGTGGAGCTGGATCGATCCCGACCACCAGCCACGGCTCTTCACGCCAGTAGGCGGGGACTTCGACGTGCTCGCGAACGGCAACCGGCTCGTCTACAGCGGGCTCAACTTGGAGCTGGCGGCGTCCTTGAGCGAGCTCGACGGCGCCACCGACGAGAAGGTCTTCGACGTCCACTTCCCGAAGCACGGCGGCTTCAACGCCGTCCGCATCGCGAGCCTCTATCCGCCCGACGCAGACTGATCCGCGGCGTAAGCGCGAGCCGCGCGTGCCAGGTTCCTTTCCAGCCGTAGCGCGTAGCCGTTTCGCGCGTGGGCCGGCCCGTTGTAGATCCTGCTGATGCGCTCGATCGACGTGTTGCGGTCCACACCGTTCAACGCCAGGTAGCGGGCGACGTAGCGCAGGTTGACGGCAGGATCGGCGAGCTCACCCGGCGAGCCGCGAAACCCCATCGCCCAGGCGGTTTCGTAGAGCACGTGCCCGGGGCCGTACGAGCCCGCGAGAAGCGCGCCGAAACGCCCGAAGAGCGCCTCGAAGCGTTGCCGCTCGGCGCCGCCGAGGTCGGCACGCAGCCGGGCGATGGCGTCGAGCCGCCCCTCTTCGAAGCGGAAGAAGTTGTCGATCCCCGCCCGCGACTCGTTCCACACCAAGGCGTAGACCAGCTCGGGATAGTCGTAGCGCTCGGCCTGGCAGGCAGTATCCACCAGTGCACGTAATCGCGCCGAGCCGATCACGCGGATCTCCTGCGCCTCGGGCACCACGAGCAAGAGCCCGGGCGCCAAGTGGTCGTCGCGAAAGCCGCTGAAGGCGAGCGGGTAATCGTAGCGGCCCGGTAGGCGCGAGCGCAGCTTGCGACGCACGCCGTCCAAACCGCCGTGCTCCGCGTCGTCGGCCTGGACTTCGTAGTAGACCAGCGAGCCGTCGCGATAGAAGGTCAGCCCGCCTTCTTGGTAGCGCTCCAGCCGCCAGCTCGTGGCATTCGGCGCAGGCGTGGGTGGCCGCGCTCCACGCGGCACGGCCTGCGTCGCACCCGCAGTGCGGTCGAGGCCGCGCCACAACGTCTCGATGTCGTCGGTGGTGATGCGGATCTCGAAGGGCTTGCCGCCGATGCGCACCGTCTCCGCTTCCCAGCTCGTGCCGATGGTCGCCAAGTCGTGCACGGTGCGGTCGAAGAGCCGCTGATCGTCGAGCGCTGCGCCACCGGCAGCGAGCGCCTTGGCGCGGTTCACGCGAAAGACATCGACGAAGAGCTCCTCGCTCTCGCCGCGCCAGAGATCGGGAAGGAACGATCCGAAGTTGAACGACTCGTCCTGACGAGCACGGTCCAGGAAACGGCGCGCGACGGGGCCGCTGTCGTAAGCCACGGCGAGCGTGCCAGGAAAGAGATAGGCGAGGCGCACCGGATCGGGGCCGATCTCGACGCGAATCATGGGGCGATGGAACTCCTGGCGCGTCACCGTGAGCACGGGCCCATCGGGAAAGCGCACCGCCGTCAGGCTCGTCAGGAACTCCTCTTCGCCTGCTTCGCGCAGGATCTCGAGCAGGCGATCGACGCGTTCAGCAGCCGTCTTGTCCGCACGCACGATCGCGATCTGCTGATAGAGCCGCGCCAGGTCTTCGTCGGGATTCGCGAAGAACCAGCGGTCGTCGACCTCGAAGCGCCCGAGCAGCGTCTCGAACGCAGCCTCCTGCGCATCCACGTCCTGGGGCGTCTGAAACGAATAGGCCGTCCACTCGGGCTCGTGGGCGGGGAAACAGCGATAGACCGCGAGACGCTTGCCGTCCCGGGCACGGAACTCGAGACGCGCCAGCACCAGATCCTGAAAGTGCTCGAACAGGGCACCCACCTCGAGACGCACGCCGCCGAAGCCGCCGACGGGCAGATCGCGGGTCTGGAAGGCCGGTTCCGAGCTGCCGCCGCCCCACACCGCGGCGCGAACCGAATCGCCGCTCGGCTGCTCGACTTCGAGCAGCACGCGAACGAAGCCACGCTCACGCGCGACTTCGAACGCGACGTGAAGCAGGTTGCCGTCGCCGAGATCCAGCCCCGGCTCGTACCAATCGAGAGTCCCATCGCCGAGCACGTCGGCCCAGCCTTCACTGGCGAGCGTCGCCCGCAGCGCGCGGTCGAAGCTCGTCAGAATGAGATCGGTGGTGAACGGCACACCCGTGCGCGCACCTTCGGCGACCGCCGTCAGCGTGGCCTGGGCAAGCTGGGCCTGAGCGGGCGTGGCGGTGCCGAAGCCGAAGCCGATTCGAATCCGCTCCAGCTCGGGTGTGCCACTACCGGCGATTCCACCCGGCTGGAAGACGCAAGCGCACGGACCGATGAGCAGTGCCGCCACGATCGCGGTGCGCCAGGCGCGAGTGCCGCGCGCAACTCCTCCCGTTGCTCGGGCTGACGTGGCGGATGCCTTGCGCATCCCGCTACCGTAGCGCGCCCGCCCGGGAATCCGAGAATCTCCCGGAGGCTCTGCCCGCGGCGTCGCGACCTGCGTGGCGCTGGGCTCGAGCCAAGCCACGAGCCCTAGGACTCACGAGCAGGAGCCTGCGGCCGCGACGGAGCGCGGCCCTCCAGGCCGCTTGCGCGCTCGAAGGGATGGAGGGCGCCGCTCCGTTGGCGCCGACGCGCTGACGCGGACCCGAGCCACGGCCGCTTGCGACGATCGCAAGCCTCGGCAGGGTCGATTCGAGGTGTCCCGACGCAGCGTTCACGAGTTCGCCGGGTCGAGAA
>CAYUSL010000163.1:0-12226 GCA_964447125.1 uncultured bacterium
AGCGTCGTCGCCGGTCCCGCGTCGCCCGCAGGTGACGTCCACGCCACCGTCAGGCCCGAGATCAAGTCGACGTCCTCGAAGTCCTCGATGCGACGCGCGCCGGGAAGACCGAGGGCACAATCGGCTGCCGCCCATTGGTCGGCAGCGATTCCCGTGAGGGTCACGTCCGGCATCGCCGCGGGCGCGAGCATGACGAGATGATCGACGACGAACCCATCCCCGCCCGCGTTGTCGAGGAGGATCGACTCGATGGTCGAGCCGCCCGTTCCGACGATTCGCACGTAGCCGATGCGAGCCCCATTCACCGTCAGGTAGGAGAGCGCTGCTAGACCACCCGGGTTCTGACCGTTGACCCACAGCGTCGCGTCGTTGTCGAGCTGTTGCACGCTGAATCCCACCGCCGCGACGGGAGGATCGAATCGAAGCCCCACGTCCCCCCAGAACTGGGATTGCGTGTATTCGTGAGAGGCGTTTCCGACCGAGCTGATCAGGGCGCGTGTTCCGTCCCAAGTACCGCCGACGAATGCACTTCCGAACGAGTCCGCGGCCGGATCGAAGAGCGCCGGGAGCGTAGCCGTGGGCAGGACGTTGCCGGAGGACGAGAGCCATTCGACCTGCAGGCCGGTCGCCAGGGTGGCGTCCTCGAAGTCCTCGACGGTTCCGCCAGGAAGGCCGAGCGTTGCGTCGGTCGTGCCCCAAGCCGCAGGCGAGACACCGGATACGTAGAAGCCTGCGAACGCATCGACGACGCTCGCGGCCAACATCGCTACGACGAGAGCCCAGACCTGCTTCGCGGCCCGCATACACACCTCCCTGCTCAATTTTCCCGGCAGGCGCGCGCGAGCCGCAACTCGACGCCATTCAACGCAAGCTCGCAGGAACGCCGGAGCGCCTGCGTGTGGATCGCCGCGCGCTCAGTCGTCAGCAGCGCCGCGACGGAACTGCTTCTTCTGCGAGTGGCGCGCCTTCTCGGAGAGGCGCCGCTCCTTCGCACCCCGCGACGGCTTGGTGGGCTTACGCGGCTTGGGCGGCGGGCTGAGCGCTTCCAGCACCAGCTCGCGCAGTCGCTCGCGTGCATCGTCGAGATTCCGCGGCTGCGAGCGATAGCGCTGGCTCGCGATCAGGATCTCGCCCTCACGCGTCGCTCGCGTGCCCGCCAGCGCGCGCAAACGCGTCTTCGCATACGCCGAGAGCACCTCGCTCTGCTCGAACGCGAAGCGCAGCTCGACGCGCGTCTCCACCTTGTTCACGTTCTGCCCGCCCGGCCCGCCGGCGCGCGAGAAGCTCACGCTCAGCTCCGACTCCGGAATCACCAATCCCGCGCGCACCACCAACGGATCCATGGCGCGCCCAGAATCGCCGATCCACCCGAACCAGCCAACACGCGTCACCCACACGCGGGCCGATCGCGCGATGCGGTAAGGTCGCGCGCGATCGTCATCGAAGGAGGCGCGCGATGGATCTGGGGATCGGCGGCAAGCGGGCGGCGGTGGCAGCGGGTTCGGCGGGGCTGGGATTCGCGACTGCAGCGGCGCTGGCGCGCGAGGGTGTGCGGGTGGCGATCTGCGGGCGGGATCGCGCGCGGCTGGACGATGCGGCGGCTCGGCTCGGTGCGGGCGCGATCGCGCTGGCGATCGACGTCTCGAAACCGGAAGAGGCCGCGCGTTTCGTTCGCGAGGCGCGCGCGGCGCTCGGCGGGCTCGACATCCTCGTCACCAACGCTGGCGGACCGCCGCCGGGGGACTTCGCGAGCACGCCCTTCGACCGCTATCCGGATGCGCTGGCGCTCAACCTCCTGTCGGTGGTGGCGATGTGCAAGGAGGCGGTGCCGGGGATGCAGGAGCAGCGTTGGGGTCGGGTGGTTGCGATCACCTCGATCGCGGTCCGGCAGCCCATCGCCAACTTGATCCTCTCGAATACCGCCCGCGCGGGTGCCACGGGTTTCCTCAAGACGCTGGCCCGCGAGGTCGCCAAGGACGGCGTCACGGTCAATTCCCTCCAGCCCGGGCTCCACGCGACGTCGCGGGTGACGCAGCTCCACGGCGCCGATCTCTCGGGGCTCGCTGCGACGATTCCTGCGGGCTTCGTCGGAGCACCGGAGGATTTCGGCAGCGTCGCCGCGTTCCTGTGCTCGGAGCACGCGCGCTTCATCACCGGTGCAGCCCTCCCCGTGGACGGCGGTGCCTACGCGGCGTTGCTGTGAGCGCGCGCAGGTTTCGAGTCGGCGCCGCCGTCGCCGCGCAGTCGCTCGTGCTCGCGTGCGCAGCGCCGAACCCGGCGCACGCGTATGCAGGCGCGTACGCCATCGTTCATGCGCGCGTCGTCGACGGCACCGGCGGCCCGCCGGCCGAGGACGTCACGATCTGGGTCGACGGCGATCGCATCGCGCGCATCGGCCGCGATCTCGACTCGAGTGGCCGCGAGATCCTCGACGCCACCGGTCTGACGGTGCTCCCCGGGCTCATCGACTCGCACGTCCATTTGAATTCGGTGCCGGGCGCCGTGTTTCGCCACGACGACCGCGCGACGTACGAGCGCTTGCGTCGCACCGAGCTGCCCGCGTACGTCGCTGCAGGCGTGACCACCGTTCTCGATGCCGCCGCGCCGAAGGACTTTCTCGCCTGGGCGCGAGAGCAGGTCGCCGCCACGGGAGCAGGTCCCGACATCCTGATGCTCGCGCCGTTTCTCACGCCGAAAGGTGGTTACTTCGGCGACGAGAAGCTTCGCGGTCAGACCTTCGGAGATCTCTGGGAGCCGGTCGACGGTCCCGAGCGGCTCGTGAGCCATCTCGACGCCGCGCGCGGCGTGCCCGGCGTGGTCGGCGTGAAAGTGACGATGGAATCGGGTTTCGGCCCGTTCGACGTTTGGCCCGTCTTCGACGCGACGATGCGAGCGCGGATCCGCAGCGAGGCGGCGGCGCGCGGCATGCCGCTCTTCGTCCACAGCATGTCGGACCCCGAGCACCGCTTGGCGCTCGACCTCGCGCCGAAAGTGCTGGTCCACGCGGGCTACCAGGACGACGAGCCGTCGAGCGAGACGCTCGCACGCATGCGCGACGAGCGCGTCACCGTCGTGAGCACGCTCTCGGTCACCGATACGTTCTTGATGCGCGTCGAGCCGAGCCGCCTCGATGATCCGCTGCTCGGGCTCGTGACACCGCCGATCGAGATCGAGACCGCGCGCGACCCCAAGTCGTGGGATGCGCTTTCGCTCGGCACCGCCGAGATCAGCATGCCGAGCTGGATGCCGAGCTTCCTCGCACCGCTGGCGTCGAGCTATTTCCTGAGCGAGCGCATGCTGCGCAAGCGAGTGGCGCTCGCCGAGCAGGGGCTGCGCACGCTCCACGAATCCGGGATCACGCTGATCGCGGGCACGGACTCGGGCTGCTGGCCGCTCTTCTCGAGCCTCTTCCACGGCTTCACGACCATCCGCGAGGTCGAGCTCTTGGTGGAAGCTGGGCTCACGCCGATGGACGCGATCGCGGCCGCCACGTCGGTGCCCGCGGGTGTGCTCGGCATCGGCGACGACGTCGGCACCGTGACCGCGGGCAAGCGCGCGAATCTGGTGCTGGTGAAAGGTGATCCACTCGAGTCGATCTCCGCGCTCAGGCACGTGCGCTGGTCCATCAAATCGGGCATCGCCCACACCCCCGAGGACTGGATGGCGATGGCCCAGGCCGCGCCGGAGCAGAGGTGAACCGATGCGAAAGTTCCTGATCTTCGCCGTCGTGACCAGCGCGCTCCTGGTCGCGTCGCTGCTGGCGAGCACCACGGCCTGCCCGACTGCCCAGCTTCGCTTCGGCATCCATCCCAACATCATGTGCCTGGAGCTGCCGCGGACCGGCGCACGGGCGGACGCCACGCTGGCGCTCTGGCGAGCGGGCGAGGGCACGATCGTCCGAGCGGCGCACCGCGACACCGTCGCCGACTACGGCTTCTTGCTCTTCTACGGTGTCACGATGGCGCTCGTGGGCTGGCTGGCCACGCGGCGCGCGGTGCCGGGGGCAGCCAGATCGCCTGCGCGCCTCATCGCGGCACCGCTCGGGGCGGCAGCCGCCGATGCCATCGAGAATTTGGGGATCTTCTGCATGCTGGCGCATACCGGGCCCACGAGCGACTTCGTCGCTGCGTTCACGACGACCTTCGCCGCGATCAAGTTCGTGCTGCTGGTCGTGTGGATCGCCGCCGCCGCGCGGCTCGTATCCGACATCCCCACGTACGATCGCGTCGGTCACGCCTAGCAACGGGCGGTGTCGGCGCGTCAGTCGTTAGGTGCGGGCGAAAGCCCGCCCACGATCGTCGCCGCCGAGCGTCGCTCAGAACCAAAGCGGTGAGCGCACGTCGCGCACCCGCCGCAATGCCCAAACGCTCGCCGCCGCGCCCGCTAGCTCGAACGACGCGAACGCGAAATGGATCGCGCTGGCGCCGGTGACCAGCGAGGCGGCCACGAGGCGTGCGCCGCCCATCCCGCCCAGCATCGTGGCCATCGCCGTGAGCCCGAGCGGCAGCCAGTCGGTGCGTGTCGCACAGATGCCGAGAAAGACCGCGATCCCGAGCTCGAAGCCGCCGTAGAACGCGTAGATCTCCACACGCGCCGTGGGCGAGTCCAGCGCCAAGCCGACAGCGCGGAAGAGCGCATCGGGAAGGAGCAGGCACGCGGCCCCGACGCCGGCGAAGACCAGCGCTCCCAGCACCAAAACGCGCCGCGCTCCGATCATCGGGCGCTCACGGCAGCCGAAACGGCACGCCGATCACGCGTGCGTTGAGCCAGTGACGCACGCGCCACGGCACGATCGGACGCATCGCGATCATGAAGAGCGCGTCGATCCCCACTGGATAACGCAGCCGCGGCCGTCTCGCTCGCGCCGCGCGTACGATCGCCCGACTCACCCAGCGCGGGTCTTGTGCCAGGAAACGAAACGTCGCCATGCGCGAATTCATGCTCTCCAGGATGCGGCGATACGGGCTTTCCGGCGACGTGGCGCGCACCATGCTGCTGCGGTCGAACTCGGTGCCGAACGCACCCGGCTCGATCAGCACCACGTGGATGCCGAAGGGCGCGAGCTCGTACTGCATCGCTTCCGTCAGGCCTTCCACGGCGAACTTGCTGGCGTGGTACGGCGCGAAGATCGGGAACGTGGTGCGCCCGCCCATCGACGACACGTTGATGATGCGGCCCGAGCGTTGTGCCCGCATCCTCGGCAGAAACGCGCGCGTCACCTCGGCGAGACCGACGACGTTGGTCTCGAGCTGGGCCCGAAACACGTCCGCGCTCACGTCCTCGACGGCGCCGATGAGACCGTATCCCGCATTGTTGACCAGCACGTCGATGCGGCCGTAACGCTCGGTGACGTGCCGCTCGGCGGCGGCGATGGACTCGCCGTCGGTGACGTCGAGACGCACCAGGTCGAGCTCGACGCCCGCACGCGCCGCTGCGTCGAGGAGCGGCTGTCGCTTCTCCAGGTTCCGCATCGTGGCGACCACGCGAAAACCCGCCAGCGCGAGGTCCACGCTCGCCCGCAATCCGAAGCCGCTCGAAGTGCCCGTCACCAGCGCTACGGGTCCTTGGCTCGTGCCCATCCTGGTTCTCTCCGTCGTTTGGGGCGGCGCAGTAAGCCGCAAGGGGAACGTCGCGCCAACCCGCGCGGATCCAGCGCGGGGATACCACTGCTTCTTGCCCCTGCTCGGACACTGGAATAAATGACATGCGAACCACGCATTTCTACGAGGCGCTTCCGGTTCGAACGAGGTGAAGCCATGAACGCTCGATCCCGCTCCGCCGGTCGCGCCGGCACCTTCCGCCATCTCGCGCTGCTCCTCGTGCTCGCCGGCTGCGCTCGCGCGCCGGTATCGAGCGACCCCGTGACCGCGGGGAATGCCAAGCGCAATCTGGTGCCCGGCCAAACCACCCAGCAGCAGGTCATCGAGACGTTCGGTGCGCCCAATCTGGTGACGCGGAGCGGCGATGGAAACGAGATCTGGACTTACGAGCGTGTGGCGTACGACTCGAGCTGGATGGGCGGCGGAGGGGGCGTGGGCGCGGGCGGCATCCCGGCAGCGCCGGCGGTGGTGGGTGGTGGCCTCGGCTTCGGTGGCGGCACCGCGAGCTCGGGAAGTCGCACGGTGACGCTCATCGTGTACTTCGACGCTGCGGAGCACGTGCGCGACTACCGCATCATGGAAAGCCATTACTGATCGCATGCGAGCCACGTCGCCCGCCTCCATCGAGACGTCACGGCGCTCGGATTCGGTGCGCTCGGCGGCAGGTCTCGCCGCTGTGATCGCCACGTTGTGGCTCACGGGGTGTGCGAAGCAGATGACGCCGCTTGAGCGACAGGCGCTCGAAACCACGTACGTCGAGGCGCCCCTCGTGGACGTGTTTCGTGCCACGCGCACCGCGTTCCAGAACGAGGGATACACCGTCGAGCAGAGCGAGCTCGCGAGTGGCTTCCTTCAGTTCTCACGGGATGTGCGCACCAAGTCCACGGGCACCGCGTTCGCGCTCGGCTTCCTTCCCGGCGGCGGGTCGTTTTACGTCGGCAACTACGGCCTCGGAGTTCTGGATTTGCTGTTGTGGCCGTTCTCGGTGTTTTGGGACCCCGCCGTGTCGGCGGCCTCCGCTTCGGATGCAAAGCGCGCGGTGAAGGTCAGCGCCACGATGGTGGAGGTCGGCCCCCGCACGGAGCTGCGCATCGGATTCGCCGACGTCGATCCGGGCGACGACTACGGCATCTTCCTGAAACGCGTCTACGCCGAGGTCCAGCGCCAGGTGATGTTGCGCGAGCACCGCGACGCGACGATGGGCGCACCTGCTGCGGGAAGCATGCCTGCAGCGCCGATCTCTCCGCACTGACGAGCGAGTCCCGCGAGGCGCGCGACCGGTGCCCCGCTACAAGCTCTTCCTCCTCGAGCGTCCCGCCGGGAATCCGCGCGCGATCGAGCGCGCGGCTTGGGCCCTGCCGTCGGCGCTCGACGTCCCACGCCTCACCAAGGCGCTCAAGGCCGAGATCCCCGTCGATTGGCTGGAGATCGCGTCCAGCGACCGCAAGCGCGAGATCGTCAAGATCCAGCAGGCGTTGGGCGCAGCGGGCTGCATGCTGGCGTTCGACGATGGCGGCAGCACGTTGGGCCGCGATCTCAGTGGCGCGATCCGAGAGACGTTGAGCGCCGAGGCACGCCGCCAGGCCCGCGAGCGCGAGCGCACGCGCTCGATCCTCGAACGCGGCGGCGCCGCGAGCACCGTGCGCAACGCCGTCGTGCGCCACGGGCGCAGCGTGCTGAGCTGGCTCGCGGCGATCGCAGTGATGGGCGGCTCGATCGTGCTCTTGCTGCTCTGGCTCGGCACCGGCGAAGCGACGGGCAGCCGACCGGATGCGTCGACGCTGTCGCGACTCGCGGCATTCGGCCGAAGCGACATGAACCTGCCGGCGATCCCCGACTCGGCCGACGGCGACGGCGGAGCCGAACCCGCAGAGCCGACCTCGGGCGGTCTGCAATCGTTGCCCGCGGAGTCGGGGAGCGAAGGCGCGCGACCCGCCATTCCCGACGTGCCGAGCGGCGGGCGCGCGAGCCCTGCGCGAACGGCGCCGCCCAAGTCGAAAGCCGCCGAGCCCGCCTCGCGTGCTCTCGAGGTCGCGGGGTTCGTCGTCGGTATCTGTTGGGCGGGTGGCTTCGAGATCTTGGCGCGGCGTGCGCGGCGACGCTCGCCTTCGCGTGCGATGTGGATCCGCGTGGTGCCGACTCTGGCCACGAGCGCCGTCATCCTGGCGGCGCTGGTGTGGGCCGAGCGCCCTGCACCGCCAACGAAGGCCACCGCACCCGCCAAGTCCGCAGTGGCGCCGAGCGCCCCGCTGCCGCGGCGGACCGCGACGGTGCGGACACCAGCGCGTGCGAGCCAACTGCGGCCCACGGCAGGCACGCCGAGGAAGTCGCCACCCAAGAGCTATCGCGAGCTGATCGGACTGCTGGCTCCGTCCTCGCCGCCGTGTGCGAACGCGGGAAGTGCGCTCCAGAGCTTCCTCTGTCTCGAGCGGTTACGGCGGCCGAACGTTGCGGAAGGTCTCCCGCCCGATTCGGCCGCTGCGACGGATGCCGAGCCTGCGGAAGCCTCGCGGACCGCCGAGGCATCGTCCGCGCCCGCTTCACGCACACTCTCGCCAGCGCCGGAACGCGTCGCCACTTCCGCGACTGCGCCCGCGCCCAAATCCACACGCCCAGGTTCCTCGGCCAACGCCTCGGGGCATCCGTCCGCTGCTCCGGTCGCCGGCGCAACCTCTGCCGGCGCGGATACAGGGCGCTCTTCACCACTGCGACGCGCACCTGCCGTCGCGACCGCGCCGTCAGACGTGACATCGAGGACCACGGCTGCCGCGGGGTCGCGCGTCGCATCGCCATCGGCAAGGACGACGAACCCGCCAACGGGCGCGACGTCGAGCCCCGCGGCGGGAGCCAGCGCGCCTGCTCCCACGCAGCCCGTGGCTCCCAACGCTGCACCCTCACCACCCGTAACGGCGCCAGCGTCTGCGTCGCCCTCACCACCCGCGGTTGCGAGCGCCTCGCGAAGATCGATCCACGCACTCCCCACGTTTTTGCTGGGGCTGATCGCCGGAAGCATCGGCCTTTCGGTCGTGGCGCTGGGGTCCCCATCGGCTGGCGCGCGCCGCGCCGGGGTCGGGAGGCGCCCGTGAGACGCGCGCGCGCCTGGGTATTCGCCGCCACGATCGGCTGGGCGCTCGCGCCTGTCGCGAGCGCGGGCGATCCGCTCGGTGATGCGCTGGTGGCGAAGTTCGCGACCTGCTTCGAGACGCAAGGCGGCACGCTCACCGACGACGATCGCGCCGTGCTCGCCGCCAGTGGCGCCGACTTGTCTCAAGCCGCAGGGATCACGGTGAACGGCGTGCCATGCGCGGGCGAGCTTCCCGAGGGCGCTGAGCGGCCCAGCGCCGCAGCCTGTGCCGCTGCCGTCGATGCGCTCGAGTGCGACGGCTTCGCAGGCGATCTCACCGACGCGAATGCGAATCTCGCAGCGCTTCCACCGGCCCCTGAGTGGGCGACGGCCTACGCTCACGCGCTCCTGGGCCGTACTCTCGACTGCTACAGCGCGGAGACCGGCACGGCGGCCACACCCGAGGAGCGCGCTCAGCTCGACGGCTACGGCACCGAGCTCGCCTCGGGCATCGGCGCGGCGAGCAACGGCGGCGCCTGCACCGTCCACACCGACGCGCTCACTGCTTGCACACAGTGGCTCGGTAGTCGCTCGTGCGACGCGTTGCTCGCCGACTTGAACGGAATGCTGGGACAGACCACCGCCGCAACGAATGACGTACCCGCCACCACGACGACCTCGGCGGATGGAATCGACGTCGAGACTGCAGACGAAGGCGCCTTGGATCAGCGCCTCGCCGACGCGCAGGCGGATCGCCAGTCCACGGTCTCGCAGCTCTTGGGGCCGTGCGCGGCGCTCGTCGACTGCTCCTCCGACTTGGACGCCACCCTCGACGCCCAGCCGGCGTCCGATGACGCGGAGCGCTGAGTCGAGCTCGCGGCACCGGAATCGACGTTCCGTCCGTGCGGCACCTCGCCCTCGGCCGGCGATCCGCCGATCCAACCGTGGTTCGCTCACTTACACTGGCACGCCGAACACTGCACCTCTCGCACAGGACCTCCCCATGTCATCCGACGTGACCTTGTTCTCGGCGACGCTCTCGCGGCCGATGAAGATCATGACCTACGCCCTCGGCTACGGCGCCGGCATCGTGTTGCCGGCGATCATCGGCGTGAACATGGCGCGCACCAGCGGCGAGGCGTGGCCGCTGCTCATCCCCGCGGCCACGGCGATGCTGCTCTTGGTGTCGTCGCTCTTTCGGCCGCTGCGCTATGCGATCGACGGAGACGAGATCCGCGTCGAACGTCCCATCGGACCGGTGCGGGTGCGCCTCGACCAGATCGAGTCGGTGGTCGACGCCACCCCGCTACTCGCGGCCCGCATCATCGGTGTGTTTCGCGTGGGCGGCTTCTACGGTACGTACGGCCGCTTTCGGAACTCGACCCTCGGCCTCTTCGATCTCTACTTCACCGGCGAGCCGCAGATGCTCGCCATTCGTCGTCGCGGTACGCGTCCGCTGGTGGTCGGCCCCGACGAGCCGCGCCGCTTCGCCGAAACGCTCGAGCGCCAGGCTCGCGCGCGGGGGCTCACCTTCCGCGTCGAGCGCCCTGCGGCCGCCGCGACCTCCGAGGAGAGCTGATGTTCCGGCACGTGATCCTGCTCCAGTTTCGTGACGGCACCCGTGACACGGAGCGCCAGGCTTTGGCGGAAGCTCTCGCCGGGCTCCCCGCGGCGATCCCGGAGATCCGGCGCTACCACTTCGGCGACGACGCTCGGCTCGTGGAGGGCAACTGGGACTTCGCGCTGGTGGCCGAGTTCGACTCCGCCGCCGGGTACCAGGTGTACCGAGCGCATCCGGCTCACCTCGCGGTGATCGAGCGCTTCATCAAGCCGATCCTGAAAACTCGCGCCGCCGTGCAGTTCGACTCCGCGAGCGAATGAGGACACGGTACGACGCCCGCGGCGCGCTTCTGCGTTGCGCGCTGGGTCTGAGCACCGTAGCGGCGTTTGCCAGCGTTCCCGGCTCGGTTGCCGAAGCTGCGAACCCGCCGACGAACCAACCTGCCGCGGCGTGCCTCGCCGATGGCCAGGTCGAGGACATCCTGCAGGTCGACGGAGTTGCGTACCTCGCAGGGCGCTTCACGCACGTGCGTCCGCCCGGTGCCGCGAGCGGCGGACCGGAAGAGGTGGCGCGTCAGTGGTTTGCCGCGTGCGACGCGGCGACGGGTGCGGTGCTCGACTGGAACCCGCAGGTCACCTGCGATGCGGGTACCTTCCCGTCGTGCTCCAGCAACCCGCGCGGCCAAACGCTGGCGCTGGCGGCGGATCGACAGTCGATCTACATCGGCGGGAAGTTCCGTGGCGTTGGTGGTCAGACGAGGCGGCACGCGGCGCGCGTGAGCCGTGCCAGCGCCGCTCTCGATCCGACCTGGCTTCCCGAGCCCAACGATCGCGTGCAGCGGATCGTGCTCGCTCCCGACGGCGGGCGCGTCTACGTCGCCGGCAACTTCACGCAAGCGGGAGGCTGCGCGCCAGCGCCGTGCCACGCCCATCTCGCCGCCGTGGATCCCACGACCGGTGCCGCAGCCGCGGCGTTCGACCCGGCGATCTCCTCGGCAGGCGACGGATTTGCCACCGTCTACGCGCTCGCTTTCTCCACCGACGGCGCGACGATCTACGTCGGCGGCCAATTCGACACGATCGACGGCGAAGCGCGATCGAGTGTGGCGGCCATCGACGCCGCCACCGGCTCCGTCGCCACGGCGTTCGCGCCCGATTTGGCCGACACCAACCCCAGTGATCTGGACGTGCAGGTCTACGACGTGATCGTCGATCGGGACTGGATCTACGTGTGCGGCGATTGGTGGATCACGGATGGCATCGGCAGCCAGCAGAACCAGCGCAACGTGAACCGATTCGCCGCTGCCGACGGCGCTGTCGACCTCGACTTCTGGATCGCCACCGACGGTGGCGTGCAAGCGTGTGCCCTCGACCTCGATCTGGGCGTGCTCTTCGTGGGCGGCCACTTCGACTGCGTTCGCGCGTGGGTGAACTCGGCGACTCCGGTCGATCCGAATCCCGCCCAATGCGGCACCGATTCCTTCTTCGTCGGGACGTTCCAGCGCGATCTCCTGGCGCTCAGCCTCGACGACGGCACACTTCTGCCGTGGAACCCGGACACGGGCGGTATCGCGGGCACGTGGGCGATGGCGCGCGGCGAAGGCCGGCTGATGGTGGGTGGCGAGCTGACCTGGCCGCGCACTGGCTCCGCGACGCATCAGAGCGTGCTCGCCTTCGACGTCTGGCTCTTCGCCGACGATTTCGAGCGCGGCGACACCGCGCGCTGGACGGCCGCGACGCCGCCGTGACGGGAGCGTGTTCAGCCAGCAGGCTCGGCGATTCGCACCAAACCGAGACGCGCCATCCGCCGAAAGTCGTCGTCGAGCGACCAGATCGTGGCTCCGTGCGAGGCCGTGATCTCCGCAATCGAGAGATCCGCGAATCCGAAGCGTTCGCCAGCATCGTCCGCCGTAGCTACCCAGCGCTCGATCCGTTCCCACGCGCCGCCGAGCATGGGCAGAAGCGGCAGCGCAGCGAGCGTGCGAGCAAGCCGTGGGCGATC
>CAYUSL010000164.1:0-1567 GCA_964447125.1 uncultured bacterium
CACGGTATCTCCATCCTCGTCAGCCTTCGATCTCGAAGCGGACGGGAAATGGCGCGGAGACGGCGAGGCGCCGGACCTCGGCCGGGATGGCGCGGAGGCTCGCGGCGGCGCGCGCGCGTGCTTCCGCCAACGGCGCGATGGGACGCACGCGCTGGCCGCGCTCGATCACGGGCTCGAGCAGCGCGCGCTCGCCGGGTCTGCCAGGTGTGTCGCGGAACACCACGCGGTCGCTCTGCGCCATCCCGAAGGGGTCGAAGCTCCGCAAGACTTGCTTGGCACCGGCGACGTTCACTTTGCCGGGGCTCCGCTTCGCTGGTCGACGCACGCCGTCGGGTCCGTCGATCTCCACGAGCTTCATGACCGCGCCCAGCGCGGGTGCGTCGGCGGGAGTGGCGAGCTGCTTGCCCACGCCGAAGCGGTCGATCGGTGCCTCCGCGCACACCAGCTCGTCGATGCGGTACTCGTCGAGCTCTCCGCTCGCGGTGATTCTCGTTGCCCTGAGGCCGTGCGCATCGAGCGCCGCGCGCACGCGCCGGCTGAGCGCGAGCAGGTCGCCGGAATCGATGCGTACGCCGCGGACGGGACGGCCGAGCGCGATCAGCGCCGCCACCGCGCCGTCGACGTCGTAGGTGTCGAGCGGCAGCAGGTCGCTTTCCGGGAAAATCTCGAGCAGGCGCGCGAACGCATCGCGCTCGCGTTCGTGTGCCAGGACCCACGCGTGCGACACGGCGCCGACCAGCGGGATGCCGTGGCGCTCCGCCGCTTCCACGTTCGAGGTCGCGGCCGATCCGGCGAGGTGCGCGGCGCGCGCGATCGCTCCCGCGGTGGCGTGTCCGGCGGCGCGTCGGCTCGCGAACTCGACGACGTCGCGCCCGCGCGCGGCCGTCACGATTCGCGCCGTCTTGGTCGCCGCGGTCGTGGCGAGCTGGATCGTCGCCAGCGCCGAGGTTTCGAAGAGCGCGATCTCGGTCAGCGAGGCGGTGATCTGAAGCAGCGGCTCGCCGGCGAAGACCGGTGTGCCTTCCTCGGGTGCGCGGACCGACCCCTCGAACCGATAGCCCGCGAGCCAGGCGAAGAACGCGTCGGGCACAGCGCGGAGCGCCGGCAGCGCCCGCAGCCGCGCCAGGTCCTCGGAGGAGAACGCGAGCGCAGCGATCGCGTCGGCGGCGTCGTCCACGCCAGCGGCGATCAAGTAGCTGCGGTTCCGCGGCAGCGTGCGGACGAAGACCTCCGCGGTGGCGATCTCGTCGCGTCCCGCGGCGTGGTGCGCCGCGGCCATCACCAGCCCCTGCAGATCGAGATCGAGCGGTCCCGGCATGCCGGATTCAGCCCGCCGGCGGCTCGGCGAAGAAACCCTTGCCCGGGACGTGATTCACCTCCAGCCGAATCCCGTCCGGGTCCTCGAAGAGCACCGAGTAATAGCCCGGCATCCAGGCGCCCTCTTCGGGCGGATGGACGATGGTGGCGCCGATCGATTGCAGATGCTCGTAGAGAGCATCCACGTCAGCGCGTTCGCGGGCGCGGAAGCAGAGGTGATGGAGACCCACGCGAAACTGCGCGAAGCGTT
>CAYUSL010000164.1:1667-12133 GCA_964447125.1 uncultured bacterium
TCGCGGGCGCGGAAGCAGAGGTGATGGAGACCCACGCGAAACTGCGCGAAGCGTTCGCCGGCGTGAGCGTCGTCACCGCGAACCACGCCCACCGCCGTGCGGCCGCCCACGTAGTAGAGGTAGCCGTCGCTGTCGATCATGGGCTTGAGCCCGAGGAACGAGAGCAGACTCGTGTAGAACGGGCGTGCCTTCTCGAAGTCGCTCACGGTCAGGAAGACGTGAGCGATGCCATTGATCTCCATCGCACCCCCCTGTGAGCCGACGCTCCTGCGGGTTCTTCGAAACGCGGCGCCAGTCTCGCCGAGCTCCTCGCAGGCGAGCAATGCGCGGCGCGCGGCTTCGTCAGCGATTGGCGAGCAGGGCTTCCACCTGAGGCTGCACCTGTGCCAGCCGGAACGAGCCGGCGCCGGAGTAGCTGGCGCGAATGCGGCCCGCGCGGTCGATGAGCACGGCGCTCGGGACTCCATTGAATCCGTAGCTCCGTTGCGTGCCGGGCGTCGTGACCACGGTGGGCACGGTGCTGCCCGCCCGACGCAAATAGTCGTCCACGGTCGTGGTTCGTTTGTCGATGCTGGCCGCGATCACGTTCACGCCCTTGCGCCCCAGCGCGTCGTGGAGCTTCTGGATCTCGGGCATCTCCTTGCGGCACCAGCCGCACCAGGTGGCCCAGAACACCACCACGTTCACGTGTCCGGAGAGCGCGTCGAAGCTGCGCGGCGCGCCGGCGAAGGTTTCGCGAAAATCGAACCGCGGCGCTTTGCGGGCGTCGCGCGCGGCGACCAGCTTGGGCGGCGGACCGGTGGTCGGTCCGAGCGACTCGCCGTCGTCGGTGGAGGGCGCGTCGTTCGGATCGTTCGAGAACGGCTTCGCCGCTTCGGCGCGAGCGACCACGGCAGGATCGGGCGGCAACGCGCTCGCAACCAGCGCACTCAGAAGCGCCCGTCCCGCGCCGGTGAGCGCGTCCGGCGTACCGCCGAACCCCCACAGCACCCGGTCGTCGAAGCGGGTGATCGCGAAGTCGGCGTTGGCGGCATCGCTCACGCGGCCCACTCCCTCGACGGAGACGGCACGACGCGTGTCGATGCCGACGATGGTGCGCATGGGCACGTCGTTGGCGTAGAGCGCGACGCGACCGTCCGGCTGCTTCGGGATCGAGGCCGGCAACTCGAGCCGAGCGGCGGCGGCCGTCGAGAGCGCCACCGCGCTGCCGCTGCCGGGAGTGAAGCGAGCCCCCTCGGTGCCGGCGCCGCGCGGCGCCACCAGCTCGGTCGCGGCACCCATGAGAAAGAGCGGCCGCGCCGAGACGGCTTTCCACGGCCCCGGGTGGCCTTTCCAGTAGAGGGCCGTGTCCGAGCTCGCGAACACCAGGCCGCACGCGAGCAGGTCGGGTCGATTGGCGACCTGATCGAGATCGAGCGCATCGATGATTCGGGTCGAGATGCGGTGCTCACGGAGGGTTTTCGCCCATTGGTCGGCGAGTGCCGGCGTGGCCGAAACCACACACACCGTGCGATCCGCGACCTGAGCGGATGCCGGTGTCGCCGTCGCGAGCGCGAGGCACACGGCGAGCACCCACCACGAAGCGCGCTCGCGCGCACGCATCACCGAATCGATCGAGGCCATGTGCGGAGACTCTCACAGCCCAGGCGGGCTTGGAAACCGATGCACGTCCTGGCGCATCAACGGGTATCGCGGAGAAATGCGGCGAATGCGCGGCCGTTGCTCCGCAGCGATCCATCGGGGTTCTGCAGGCCACGGCGATCGGCGCCGTCGAGGCTCGACCACACCGCGAACGGCATGTCGAGACGGCGCACGGCCGCGAGCAAGTTCCTCACGTCGTCCTCGTCGCTGGTGGGCTGGCCGAGCTCGTTCGAAACCACCGGCAGCCCCGTCGCGCGCGTCAGGTAGCGCGCGGCTTCTTCGAACGCCGCGGCATCGGGAACGTCCCAATGGAGATTCACGTAGTCGGCCTTGGCGCTCGCATAGCCGCCCAGCAACGCCTGAGCGCGCTCCACCAGGCGTGCCGCGCGATCGCGTCCTCCGGGCGCGCGCAGCTCGCGCTGCTCGGACTC
Organism: uncultured bacterium; assembly: GCA_964447125.1. Taxonomy (GTDB): domain Bacteria; phylum JADJOY01; class JADJOY01; order JADJOY01; family JADJOY01; genus JADJOY01. The sequence continues at coordinate 3,740 of CAYUSL010000164.1, forward strand.
GCTGGTGGCTCGGCCGAGAAAGACATCCGCGCGATCGGCCTCTCCGCGAGAGCGCAAATGCTCCGCGACCAGCAACGCGACGACCTTGCCGGGCAGGCCGCCGTTGGTGCAGCGCAAGCGGCGCGCATGCGCGGCCTCGCAAGCGGCGCGCAGCATGCCGGCGTATTGCTCGGGGGTGCCCGAGAAGCGGCTGAGTGAGCTTTCTTCGTCCTCGATCGCCACCAGCTCCGGTTGGTACTTGTCGAGCACGCTGGCGAGCCGAGCCTCGTAGCGCTGCAGATCGAGCGGCGGCTTCGACGGCGACCCGGACGGTCCGCGCTCGCCGCTGTTGCGCACCGTCAGCACGATGCCGAATCCCGCGTCGCGGAAGGCTTCCGTGTCCTGGTGGAAGCCGCCCCATTCGGAAAGGGTGAGATCCCACGGGCGCACGTAGCTCACACCGAGATTCTGCGCCACCTCGACACGGCTGCGCATCGTGAGCCCGCCGCCGCCCACCATCACACCGAAAGGGTTGGCGCCGGCTGCACCCGTACGCGCGGCTGCAGCGCCAGCGATGACGAGGAAAAGGACGATCTTGGCACGGCCGTGTCGCATTGGAGCTCTTGGCACCATCTGTATCGCCGTCACTCGAGGTTCAGGCGCTTCTTGAGCTCCGCGAGCTTTTCGGGCGGGAGGTTCTGGGATTCGAGGGAGCGAGCGAAGCCAGCCGCGTTCTTGGCGAGGGCGCGGTAGCCGCAGGCGGGGAAGAAATCGGGCCAGGCACCGTCGAGGAGCACCCGCGGGTAATCGCGACACATCCCCGGGCGCGAGTCGTAGCTGTCGCAGCTTCGCGTGGCGGTGTCGAAGTGGGTGCAGCGGAACACGAACACGCGCGCGCTCTTCTCCTCGGACACCATCTCGAAGCCGTTCACGCGCCGCTGCCACGCGAGGAAGAGCCGTCTCGCCGTGGGCAGGAACCAAACCGCCTTCCCGACCCGCATCGCCGGCGCCTCGCAGCACTGGCCGCTTTTCACGCAGCCACCGGCGAGCTCCCACCGCTCCTCCCGCCGTGCCCGTCGAAAGGCGCGTACCAGCGCCAGATCGGCGCGGAACACTCCGCGAGCCAGGGCCTTCAGCCCGCGACGAACGGGGCCGTCACGCATGCTGAGGGCGCTCCGTGCAGGCGGCGCGCAGCGCACCTGCGCGTGGATGGCGCACGCCACGCGGACGTATACTCGCGCGCCTTTCCCACCCTCCGGAGCGCGACATGAGAAGCGGAAGTCGGCGGCGTTCCGCCGCGACGGTGATTGGAATGCTTGCCTGGGTCTTGGTGGCGGCCACGCCGTCAGGATGCTCGAAGCCCAAGCCGCCGTCCTCCTCGTCGCGCGTGCCTGCTGCGGTGCGCGCCGTTCGCGAGACACCGTCGGTGGGGTTGCCCAAGACCGGGCCGGTGTCCGCGCCGGATCCTGCGCTCGTGACCGATCGCCGCATCCTCTTCGGCGACCTTCACGTCCACACCACCATCTCGCTGGATGCGTTCTTCATGTCGCTGCCGATCATGGGCGGCGTGGGTGCTCACCCGCCGGACGAGGCGTGCGACTTCGCGCGCTTTTGCTCGGGTCTCGACTTCTTCGCCATCACCGATCACGCGATGGCCACGCTGCCCAGCGACTGGAAGAACATCAAGGACTCGATTCGTCGCTGCAACGCGCTCGCGGGCGACCCGGCGGACCCCGACGTGGTGGCGTTCACGGGCTTCGAGTGGACCCAGCACGACGCGGATCCGGAGCACCACTTCGGCCACAAGAACGTGATCTTCGCGGGCACCGCCGACGACGAGCTTCCGCGCCGCCCCATCGAAGCCACCAGTCGCGATCAGCGCCAGGCGATCCGCGGCCAAGCCAACACCATCCTGCTCGCGTTGCTCGACGATCCCGGCAACGCCGGCACCTATTTCGATTTCCGCCACCATCTCCTCGACCTCTCGAAGGTCACGTTCTGCCCCAGCGGCGTCGACACCCGAAAGCTCCCCGACGACTGCCAAGAGGAAGCGCCGGACCCGCCGGCGCTCTTCGAGAAGCTCGATCAATGGGGCGTCGACGCGCTGGTGATCCCGCACGGCAACGCGTGGGGGATCCACGTGCCGCCGCACGCCAACTGGGATCTGCAAGCGCGCCCGGGGTGGCACGATCCCGCGCGCCAGAACTTGATCGAGGTGTACTCGGGCCACGGCAACTCGGAGGAATTCCGCAAATGGCAGGAGTGGGACGTGGTCGATGGCCAGAACGTCTGCCGCGAGCCCACCAAGGACTACCTGCCGTGCTGCTGGCAGGCCGGCGAGATCGTGCGCACACGCTGCGCCGATCCCAAGTCCACCGAGTGCGATCGGCAGGTGCTCGCGGCGCGCGAGGCGTACATCGCGGGCGGCGTGTACGGCGCTGCGGCGCTTCCCGACGCCCAGCCCGAGGAATGGCTCGATTGCGGTCAGTGCCGCGACTGTTATCTGCCGGACTTCAACATGCGCCCGCGCATGACCGTGCAAGCGGCGCTCGCCACCACCGGTTTCGCCGATCCGGCGAACCCGGTGAAGTTCCGCTTCGGTCTGATCGCGTCCAGCGACACGCACCGCGCCAAGCCCGGCACAGGCTACAAGGACGACCGCAGTGCGTTCACGGATGCTTCCGGCGCCCAGGATCGCGTGACCCAGTGGGTGATGGACGTGGGACGCCGGCGCAATCACGGCCGTGGTGGAGTGATGGATTGGGAGCTCGAGCGCCAGGGCAGCTACTGGTACACCGGCGGATTGGTGGCGGTGCACGCCGAGAACCGTACCCGCGAGTCGATCTGGCAGGCGCTCAAGGAGCGGCGCGTGTACGGGACCTCCGGCGAGCGCTTGCTGCTCTGGTTCGACCTGCTCGGCGCCGACGGCTCGCGAAAGCCGATGGGCTCGGAAGTCACGCTCGGCGGGACGCCGCGTTTCGAGGTGCGCGCCGTGGGCGCTTTCAAGCAGAAGCCCGGTTGCCCAGCGGACACCGTGACGGCGGCGGGGCAAGAGCTGATCGACCGGGTATGCGTGGGCGAGTGCTACAACCCGAGCGACGAGCGCCAGCCCATCGACCGCATCGAGGTGGTGCGGATTCGCCCGCAAGAGAAGCCTGGTGAGCCCCTCGAGAAGCTCATCGAGGATCCCTGGAAGGTGCTCCGTTGCCCGGCCGATCCCGCCGGTTGCGTGGTGACCTTCGACGATCCCGACTTCCAAGCGAGCGGCCGCACCAACGTGTATTACGTCCGCGCCGTCGAGCCGGACACCGAGACCGTGAACGGTGCCACGCTGCGATGCGTCTGGGACGAGCACGGCAACTGCACCAAGATCGAGCCCTGCTACAGCGATTTCCGCACGGCGGCGAGCGACGACTGCTTGGCTCCCGCAGGCGAGCGCGCGTGGTCGTCGCCGATCTTCGTGGACTGGAAAGACCAGGTGGATGTGGCAGCGCGAGTCGAGTGAACCGCCGCAGCGCGCGACGCGCGCGCTCGTCGTGGGAACGCTTGCCGGCATCGCGCTGATCGCGATCGGCCTCGCCGGCGGGCCACACATTCCCGGCGTCCTCGCGCCTGCCGACGCCGAGCCGGCCGCGGCGATCGTGAACGGAGTTGCGATCCCGCGCGCCAGCATCGAGCGGTTCGCCGGGGCGCTCGAATCGGAGCGACCCGACCGCGATGGAGTCGCGCCGCCGGATCTCGCCCGCGCAGCCCTCGATCGTGCCATCGACGACGAGCTGCTCTTCCAGCGTGCGCTGGCGCTCGAGCTGCCACGCAAGGACTTTCTGGCGCGAAAGCAGGTGGTGAAGACGCTCATCGATGCGGTGGTGCGCGAGGCGGAATCGCGCGAGCCAACCGCCGCCGAGGTCGAGGCGACCTACGCCGAGAGCCCCGAGTTCTTCCGCCGTCCCGGGCGGGTCGCGCTACGGCAGATGCTCTTTCGCGAGGTCGCGACAGGACACGTCGAGCCCGCTTCCCAGCGCGTCGAGCGGGCGCATGCACGCCTCCTGGCCGGTGAGAGCTTCGAGGCGGTGTCGGCTGATCTTGCGGATGCGTCCGTGATTCCGCTCCCCGTTGGCGCGCTCACACCCACCGAGCTTCGCGAGTATCTCGGTCCCACAGCGGCCGCGACGGCGCAAGCGCTGGCCGTCGGTGCGCTGAGCGATCCCATCCGCACCAGCGCGGGCGTGCTGCTCTTGATCGTGGATGCGCGCCAGCCTGGCGAGATCCCGCCACTCGACGAGGTGCGCGAGCAAGCGCGTTCGGTCGCGCGGCGCCGCGCCGGCGAGGAGGCGCTCGCGAGCTACCTCGCCGGGCTGCGCGCGGGCGCCGTGGTCGAGCGCGATTCGAGATGACGCGGCTTGCTCTCGCTGCGTTTGCGGCGCTGATGCTGCTCGCCGTAGGGCGGACGACGGCGCGTGCCGAGGGAACCACGCAGTCGATGTCCGTGTGGCATATCGCGGGCTCTCGCGCGCAGGTGACGGCGTGGGTGCCGATCGCGCTGGCGCGGCGCTTTGGCGCGAGCGGGGAAGCCGGATCGCCCGACGCCTTGGAGAGCATCGCCCGGGCGAGCCTCATCACCGGCGATTACCTCGCTCGACATCTCGTCCTCGTCACCGCAATGGGGCCGTGCGCGCCCGTGGGCGGCGGCCCGGCTGCGGGGCGTGTGGAAGAGCCGTGGATCGTCCACGAGTGGAGCGTCTCGTGCCCGTCGGATCACGGCTTCCGGCTACGTGACGACGCATTCTTCGAAGATGCGCCCACGCACGCACATTTCGCACGGATCGAGCTGCTAGGAGCGGATGCTGCCGCCGGAGACGTCGTCGAGAAGGTGCTCACGGCGGCTGACCGCGTCCTCGAGACGCGTCACGTGGGGCACAGCTCGCATGGAGGGCGCCGCTCCGTCGGCGCCACCGCTCTCGCTGCGCTCGAGCAGATTCGCTGCGGGCTGCCGATGTGGCTGGCGCTCTCGGCTGCCGTCCTCGCGAGCGCGGTCGTACTTCCCGCCGCGTGGCCGGTCGCGCTCGCGACGGCCGTTGGCCTTGCCCTGGGAGTGCTCGCACCTGCGGGCGCGGTCACCGTGTCGGTCCCCATCGCCGCAGCAGCCATCCTCGCACTGGCGCTCGCTGCGCTCGTTCGAGAAGGGGCCAACGGTTCGCTCGCTGCTGCGATTTACGTCGGCGCGACGCTCGCTTCAGTCGTACGCGCAGCGCGCCCCCACGGGGATCTCGTCGCGCAGGCATGCGTGCTCATCGGCCTCGCCCTGCTTGCGATCACGAGCGGTCGCTCGGCGGTCGCGAACGTCGCCCTCGTCGCTGCGGCTGCGCTCATCGTGAGCGCAACCGCAGTTGCCGCCACATCCCCGAGCTTCGCGATCTCGGACCGCGTCACGAGCGCAGGCGTGTTCGCGGCCATCGCTCTCGCGTCCGTTGCTCTCGTGGGGCGGCTCGGTCACTCGAATCGGCGGCGCATGGCGCGCCCTCTCGCCGCCGCGGTCATCGCCGTGTCGATCGCCTGGCTCGCAATCCGCTGATTCCTGACCGAGCGCTCACCGCGGTGCTGTTCTCACCCGTCGGTTTCCTCGCCGCGGTCGCGCGCGGGGAGCGCATCGCGAAAGACATCGAAGGTCTTCCAGGCGGGCACCGGCGGCGTGTAGTCGGTTCGTGGCGCGTACTCGGAGTGCTCGACGAGCTGCATCTTGTGCATGTAGCGCGGGCAATTGGGAAAGATCTGTGTCGCGGTGACGCGCACGATGAAGACTGCGCCAGGGCAGTCCGCCAGCAAGGGATCGCCCTCGCCAAGCTGTGCGGTGCCGTTCACACGGATGCGTCGAGACTCGGCGAAATCGAGGAACAAGAGTCCCACGTGTGGATTGGCGAGGACGTTGCCCCACGTCCGGTACATGCCGTTTCCGTCGTAGTCGGGGATGGCGATCGTCCGATCGTCGAGCACACGCACGAACCCGGGCAACCCGCCCTTGTAAGAGCAGTCGGGCCGCCCCTCGGCATCGGCGGTCGCGATGAAAAGCATCGAACAGCGCTCGATGAATGCGCGATCGTCGTCGGTGAACGTCGTGTGCACCGTGATCTCGTTCAGACGATCGGCCAGCGGTCGCGTCTCGCGCAAATCCTGCAATCGCCGCATTCCCTCGTGAAACAAGTCGTCGATCGGCATGCGTTCCCTCCTGGGTCAGCTCGGATTCGCGGATTCGTCGCGATGGTCGTCCATCGGTCGCTGAATCACCACCAGGCATCCAGCAATGTTTGGAAGAAGCTCGATCCGCCGACGGCTGCGCCAATCCCGCCGAGCAGGCCGACTCCCGCAGCGATGCCGTAGGTCCACGTATCCACGGGGCCGACCGCGTGCAGCTTCGCGATCCCGAGCAGGAAGACGGCGAGCCACCCACAGGTGAAGTGGAGCGCGCGTCGCACGTTCACCCCAACGCGAGGAGGGCTTCGTCGGGGCCGATCGCGGCGGGCAGGCGGCCGAAGCGCCAGGTCTGGCGCTGGTGGGTCGTGGCGCCGGGGGCGAGCGGCTTAAGCGGTGCGTGGAGCTCGATCTCGAGGTAATCGTGGTGAGGGGAGTTGTAGACCTCGACGGACGAGTCGTGGGCGAACGCGGCGCCTGGCTGAAGATCGAAACGCCGGATGTGCGCGAGCGTCTCGCGCTCGCTCGGTCGCAACGCGACGATCACGCCGCGCTCGGCGACGCCACCGAACTTGAAGTGGCGGGCTTCGCGGCAGGGGACGCAGGTCCAGCGATCGCGTGCAGCGAGCACTTCGTCGCGGATGGCGACGGAGTCGGCTTCGTCCGGGTAGCCGCGCACGCCGTCGATGAGTACGGGCAAGTACACGTCGAACGGCCGCAGCATCTGCGTCACGTTCCAGATGCCGCGCACGGCTTCGCGCTTTCCCGCGTTCACGAGCCGTTCTTCGAGCACGAGATCACCGTTCGAGAAGAGCTCCACGCGCCGCGCGACCCGGAGCTGGGTCTCGCGACACACCGGGCTCTCCATGACGATGACCTTGCCTTCGCGCCGCCAGGTGTAGCGACCGGCGTCGAGGTCGAGCGGCGGAATCGCCAGGTTCCACGCGCGCTGCGGCGCCACCCAGGTCTTGTCGCCTCCCCACAGCCGAAAGCCGATTCGGCGCTTCTCGGCGGCGAGGTCACGGGCGCCGGCCACGTCGAGCGGCTCGGCCATGTGCTCGTCGTGGACGAAGAAGAGCTCCTCGCCACGGTGCTTCACCGACAGGATCCGGCCGCCGACGTCGGGGACCAGCAGCACCGCGAGCTCGGGGATCGCGAGGCGAACGGCGGCGTGACCGAGAAACGTGGTCTCTTCGATTTTCACCAGCGTGTTGGTGGGCATCTCGAGTGGCCTTCGGATCTCGAAGCGGGGGCGCGGCGATCTTACGTCAGCCGCGCCCTCGCTTGGACCGTCCGTGCGTTCATCGCCGATTCGGACGCCCGCGTGGCGCGCGCAATCACGCGGCCTGGCGTGTGGGCTCGTTCCCGCCGACGGCGGGAATCGAGCGACTGCGTACGAGCGATAGCCAGATCGACCCGCCGAGCAACGCAGCGATGACCAGCAACGAGACCGCCGGCGGCACCTTCACGACGTCGACCAACGACATCTTGGCGCCCACGAACACCAGCACCGCGGCGAGCCCCACCTTGAGGTAGGCGAAGCGCTGCACCATGTCCGCCAGGACGAAGAAGAGCGAGCGCAGGCCGAGGATCGCGAAGATGTTGGACGTGAACACGATGAACGGGTCGCGGGTGATGGCGAAGATCGCGGGGATCGAGTCGAGGGCGAACACCACGTCCGTGAACTCCACCAGCACCAGCGCCAAGAAGAGCGGCGTGGCCACGCGTTTGCCGTTTTCGCGGGTCCAGAAGCGCTCGCCGTCGAAGCGCTCGGTGGAGGGGACGAGCTTCCGCGCCAGCTTGAGCGCGGCGCTGTCCTCGAGATGCTGTTCCTGTCCGCGCTGGCGGAAGAGCTTGATGCCGGTGAGGATGAGAAACGCGCCGAAGACGTAGATCAGCCAGTGGAAGCGCGCGAGCATCGCGGCGCCGGCGAAGATCATCACCGCGCGCAACACCAGGGCGCTCAAGATGCCCCAGAACAGCACCCGGTGTTGGTAGAGCGCGGGGATGCCGAGCGTCGAGAAGATCACGACGAAGACGAAGATGTTGTCGATCGAGAGCGACTTCTCGATCAGGTACCCGGTCAGAAATTCGATGCCCGGCTGGGCGCCGAACGCCCACCACACGCCCACGTTGAAGACGAGCGCCAGCATGATCCAGACCGCGCTCCACGTGAGCGCCTCACGGAATCCGACGACGTGGGATTTGCGGTGGAAGACGCCCAGGTCG
>CAYUSL010000165.1:0-12125 GCA_964447125.1 uncultured bacterium
TCGCTCTCGCCCTTGTGCTGGAACACCTCCATCAGCGGCTCGAGCCGCGCCCGCCGCGTCGCCAGCGTGCGCTGGTCTTCGATGTCCGTAAGCCCCAGGTAGTCGGTGGAGAAGAGCCGGCCGTTGGAGAGGTTCGAGTTGTGCGGGATCGCCAGCACGTCGCAACCGGTGCCGGCGTCCAGGCATTGCTCTTCGAGCGCGCTCCAGAGCCCCTCGGGCAACGGCTGCTCGAAGTGGGTGATGGGCAGCGCCGGTACCTCCGCGTTCCGGAAGATCACGTTGCGATGGATGCTGGAGAGGTTGTTGGCGCCGCTCCACTCGTAGCCGACGAACGTCGTGAAGCGGCAGCTCGCGCTGCGGTCGTAGAACTGCTCGGCTGCGGCTTGTACGCCGCTCCACACGTCACCCGCCGCCGCGGCGCAATCGATGCCGTTTCGGCCGCACACCGCCGGGAAGCGCTCGGGGGCAGTCGGCACCAGCGACATCCCCCACGCCACGGTGCTCGAAGTGCTGCCTTCGCGGAACACCACACAGCGGTCGGTGTCGTAGACCCGCGAGCCTGGGTCCGTGCACGCCTGCACCTCGGCGAAGAGGTCGGCGTGATCGGTGTCGGCCATGAAGTCGAGTGGCCGCGCGAGCTGGACTACGCGCGTGCCCTGGCCGTTCTCGTCCAGCGGTTCGAGGCGGATCGCCTCGCCGCGACCGAAGCGATACGCGTCGGCGGGAAGGTTCCGGTTGTCCCAGATGTACGAGTCGAACGAGAGCGCGGTGTGGACGTGCAGATCGCCGAAGAGCGGGCGCCGGAGCTCGTCGTAGTCGCTGCACGCGTCGCGTGTTTCGGTGCGCACGAAGGGCGGCGCGTCGTTGGGCTCTGATTTCCCACCGCTGTCACAACCAGCGGCGAGTGCGAGTGCGGCGACGAGCGGCCAGAAAACTTGGGGCCACCGAGGGACCGGTGGTCCTCCAGCCGCGAACATCCGGTTGGAGGCGCCGCGGTCCCTCGCGGCGCGGTGCACGACGGGTCGGTCGGGATTCATCATGGTGGGGTGACGATCTCGTATTGGCTGCGCAGGCGATCGAGGGTCTCGCGGCGGGTGCGCTCGCGCCGCTCGTTCACGAGCGCCGCGACGATGCGCGGGCGCACCTCGGCGATGTCGGGCAGGCGCGCTCCCTCGCGCGCATCGACGCGCACCAGGTGCCAGCCGTAGCTCGATGGGATCGGGCCTACCCACTTCTTTTCGGGGGAATCGAGGACGCGCGCGGCGAACTCGGCGCCGAAGATCGCCGCCAGCTCGTCGCGATTGCGCGAGGCGAAGCTGCTGCCGCGCACGAACGGATCGCCCATCGAGCTCGGCGCGGCGCCGCCTTCGAGCGCCGCGATGGCTTCCGCCGCCACGCGATCGAGATCGCCGTCGATCCGGTCGCGGCGGAAGAACACGTGGGTGAGGCTCACGCGCGTCGGCTGTTCGAGCTCTTTCGAATGCGCCCAGAACCAGGCACTCACCTCGGAATCGGTGGGTGCTTCGCTCGGCACGGCGGCTTCGATGAGCGCTTCCATCTTCTGGACCAGGCGGCGCTTCACGATGGGATCGTCGCGTCCCAGGTCGAGCGCCTCGGCTTCGCGGTAGAGGATCTCGCGATCGACGTGATCGCGAACGGCGAGGGCGCGAAGCTCGGCGCTCGGCTGGGCGCCGGTCGACCGCGCTTGCTCGCGCGCCAGCGCGTCCGCCGCCGCGGCACTCACCTCGATGCGGCGCGCGTCGCCAGCGGCGTGGGCGGTGGCCGCGTCCTCGGCGCGGCGATTCGCGTTCACACGGGCGATCGCCAGCGAGCCCAGCGCCGCGACGGCGAGCACCACGATCGCGATCGCAATTGCCGGCGCAGCTCCACGCCTTCGCCGCTCGGGCGACGCTGCCGCGTGAACCTTCTCGCCGCTCAGGACGCTCTCCACGAGATCTTCCGATGTTTCTCCGGGCCGAAGAGCGCCTATCATCCCGGAAACGCCGAGGCCGATCCACTGTGACGCTTCACGAATACTCGTCCAGCGACGCGGTTCGTTCGTCGAGGTGGCCGCGAATCATCGGATTCGCCATTCGAGAGGAGCCAGACATGAAGCGACATCGCGTGGTGCGCGTGCTCGGCGCGCTGGTGCTGCTCGCAACGACGGGGCTCGTCCCGCTCGCGCACGCCGAGCCGCTCAGCCGCGATCGCGTCCCCGAGCCCCTGCAACCCTGGGTCGACTGGGCGCTCCACGGCGCGCGCGAGTCGCTCTGCCCATTCCTCGCCGGCCAGCAGGACTCGTCGCGCTGCGCGTGGCCGGGACGGCTCGAGCTCGATCTCGACGAGCGCGGCGGGCGGTTCAGCCAATCGTGGACCGTCGACGTCGAGTCCACGGTGTCGCTACCGGGCGGCGCCGGACGCTGGCCCGAGGACGTGAAGCTCGACGGCGCGGCCACCACACCGCTCGCCCGCGCCGGTGCGCCCACGCTCCGACTGCCGATCGGCGCGCACACGGTCGCCGGCGTCTTTCGTTGGGACGCGCTGCCGGAAGCGCTGGAGGTCGCTCCCGACGTGGGCCTCGTCTCGCTCACGCTTCGCAACGCCGCCGTCGCGTTTCCCAGCCGCGACACCACCGGTCGGGTGTGGCTCGGCCGCGTCGTGGACGCTCCCGCGGAGGAGGACCGCGTCACGGTGCGCGTGAGTCGGCGTGTCGTGGACGAGGTGCCGCTTCAACTCACCACGCGGATCGAGCTGGCGGTCTCCGGCAAGGCGCGCGAGGTGCATCTCGGCCCCGCGCTCCCCGCCGCATTCACGCCGCTCTCGCTCGTGAGCCCGCTCGCGGCACGTCTCGAAGCCGATGGCCGGCTGCGCGTGCAGGTTCGGCCCGGCGATTGGACGATCGAGCTGGTCGCCCGCCACGACGGACCCGTGGAATCGCTCGCGTTGCCTGCGCCCACCGACGCGTGGGCCGAGGGCGGCGAGGAAACGTGGGTGTGGGACGCGCGCCCCGCGCTTCGCGTCGTCGAGATCGAGGACGTGATCGCCGTCGATCCGCAGCAGACCACGCTGCCGGACGACTGGAAGAGCTTGCCCGCGTACCGCATGGCGCCCGACGTGACGATGAAGCTCGTCGAGCGGCGGCGCGGCAACGAGCCCCCCGAGCCCGATCGGTTGGCACTCGAACGCGAGCTCTGGCTCGACTTCGACGGCGGCGGCTACACGGTGCGCGATCACCTGACGGGCGCGCTCAACACGAGCTTTCGGTTGGAGATGCAGCCGCCGTTGGTGCTCGGTCGCGTGGCGCTCGATGGCCGCGACCAAGTGGTCACTCGCCGTCCGGGCTCGGATCGCGACGGCATCGAGGTGCGCCAAGGCCAGCTCACGCTCAACGCGGAGAGCCGCATCGACGCCGCGTTGCGGCGGCTACCGGCCGTGTCGTGGGACGCGGACGTCGAGAGCCTTTCGGCGACGCTCCATCTGCCGCCAGGGTGGCGCGTCTTCGCCGCGCGCGGCGCGGATCAAGTGCCGGGTACGTGGGTGGAAGGGTGGACGCTGCTCGATTTCTTCGGCGTGCTGATTGCGGCGCTGGCGTTCCGGCGCTTGTGGGGCTGGATCTGGGGCGGCGTGGCGCTGGTGGGGCTGGCGCTGATCCATCCCGAAGCCCACGGGTTCACCTGGCTCTTCCTCGCGGTGCTCGCGTTCGAGGCTGCGCTGCGCCTACTCGGCGCAGGCAAGGCGCGGCGCTGGGTGCGCGCGACCTGGATCGTGCTCGTGGGCTACGCGGTGCTGACCGCTGTGCCGTTCCTGGTGTGGCAGGTGCGCGTCGCGATGTATCCGTCGCTGGAGCACGCTTGGTACGCGACGCCGGACGCCCCACCGGAGGGGTCCCCGCCGGACTTTCTGCGGTATCACACGGTGGCTGGGGTTGAGGCGACTGTCGCTCCTGCTTCTCCCGTGCCGCAAGAAGCGAGAGACGTCGAGTCGGAGGTCGACAAGCCGGCCGAGCGCGGTCGCCAGAATCTTCAGATGCGCAAGCTGGCGCAGCTCGATGATCGCCTCGAACCGCGCAAATCGCTCCGGCTCGAGCTCGATTCGCTGGCGAGCTCGTCCTCCGACGAGCTGCAGCGCTTCGATCCGCACGCGGTGGTCAACACCGGTCCTGGCATCCCGTCGTGGTCGTGGAACCAGGTCTCGATCGGCTTCAGCGGTCCGGTCCAGCGGGAGCAAGACGTCTCGCTCTACCTCCTTTCGCCAGCGATCAACGCGTTGCTCAACGTGTTGCGCGCGGGCTTCCTCGGCTTGCTGGTGCTGCGTCTTCTGGGACCGCGCGGAGATCGCTGGCCGAAGTGGCTCGGTGGCGGCGCGCGATCGGCGCCCGTAGCCGCGGCTGCCGTACTCGCGACGATGGCGCTCCTCGCCGCGCCGAATGCCGCGCGCGCCGACGTCCCCAACCAGGCGCTTCTCGATCAGCTCCGCGCACGCCTGACCGAGCGCCCCGTGTGCCACCCCGATTGCGCGAGCATCGCCCGCGCTTACTTCGACGTGAGCGGCGGTCGTCTCAAGGCCCGCCTGGAAGTCGCAGCACAGGCGGCCACCGCGATCCCGCTGCCCGGCAGCGCCATGTCGTGGTTGCCAGTGCAAGTGCTCGTCGATTCGAAGCCGGCCTCGGCGATTCGCGACGCGAGCGGCACGCTCTGGGCGTTGCTGCCCACGCAATCGAAGGAGGTCCTCCTCGACGGACCGCTTCCCGAGCGCGACGAGATCGCGATCCCGCTGCCGCTCGTTCCTGCGCGCGTCGAGGTCAAAGCGCCCGGCTTCACGATCGAGGGCGTCCACGAGAACGGCGAGCCCGATTCGAGCCTGACGTTGCGCCGCGAGCGCACCGCGCCGGCCGATCCCGACGCACTCGATGCAAACTCACCTCAGGTGTTGCCGTCTTTCCTCGCGGTCACCCGCTCGCTCAGCCTCGGCCTCAAATGGGAGGTCACCACACGCGTCACGCGGCTCTCGCCGAGCGGCGCGCCGGCCACCGCGCAGATCCCGCTTCTTCCCGGCGAATCGGTGACCACCGAGGGCAGCCGTGTCGAGAAGGGACACGTGCTGGTCACGCTCGCGTCCGACGCCGACGAGGTCGAATGGTCCTCGACCCTCGAAGAGCGCGCGACGCTCGAGCTGGTGGCGCCTTCCACGGCGGACTTCGTGGAGGTGTGGCAGCTCGGCGCGAGCACGCTCTGGCACGTCGAAGCCACTGGATTGGCTCCCATTCATCCTGGCGACGTCACGGGTGTGCGCGTGCCCGAATGGCATCCGTGGCCCGGCGAGAAGCTCGCGCTCGCGATCACGCGCCCCGAAGGTGTGCCCGGCGCCACGCTCACCATCGATTCCAGCGTGCTCGCGGTGACGCCCGGCCTGCGCTCCACCGACTCGACGCTCACGCTCTCGATCCGCTCCAGCCGCGGTGGTCGTCACGTGGTCACCTTGCCCGAGGGTGTGGAGCTGACCTCGGTGAAGGTGGGCGGTCTGGCGCAGCCGCTGCGCATGGATGGCTCACGGGTGACGTTGCCGATCCATCCGGGAAGCCAGACAGCCGAGATCGCGTGGCGCGAGGCGCGTGGCATCGAGACTCGCTTCACCACACCGCGCGTGGACGCTGGCGCACCGAGCGTGAACGCAACGGTGCGCGCCGAGGTGTCGGCGAACCGCTGGGTGCTGTTCGTGCATGGGCCGCGGCTCGGGCCGGCGGTGCTCTTCTGGAGCTTGCTCGCGGTGCTGCTGGTGGTGTCGATCGCGCTGGGTCGCGTGCCGCTCACGCCGCTGCGTGCGCACCATTGGTTCCTTCTCGGGCTGGGGCTCACGCAATTGCCGGTGGGGGCGGCGGCGATCGTGGCGATCTGGCTGCTCGCCCTCGGCGTCCGGCGTGAGCGAGTCGCGGCGCTCGACGCGCCGGAGCGGCGCGCGACCTTCAACCTGGTGCAGGTGGCGCTGGCAGCGCTCACGCTCGCGGCGCTGGCGGTGCTCGCGTGGGGAATCGAGACCGGACTGCTCGGCATGCCCCAGATGCAGATCCTGGGGAATGGTTCGAGCGGGGACGGCTTGCGCTGGTTCGCCGACCGTGCGGCGGGCGCGCTGCCGCAGGCGTGGCTGATCTCGGTGCCGCTCTGGATTTATCGCGTGGCGATGCTCGCCTGGGCGCTCTGGATCGCCGCGTCGCTCATTCGCTGGCTCAAGTGGGCGTGGGAGTCGTTCACCACCGGCGGCGGTTGGAAGCCAGCGCCACCCAAGCCGCCCAAGACGATCAAAGGTGTGCCGTTGCGTCGCGAGCCGAGCGTCCTGCCGGATCCGTCGCCGCCGACGCCCCCGGCGGCGCCGGTCGCACCCGGAGCCACATGACGAGCCGCGCACCGCTGACCTTTCTCACCGGTGGCACGGGCTTCATCGGTGGTCGCTTGGCGACGCAGCTCCGTCGCGAAGGGCGTGCGGTGCGAGCGCTGGTGCGCACGCCCGCCAAGGCCGCGGCGCTTCGTGAGCTGGGCTGCGAGCTGGTGCCCGGCGATCTCACCGAGCCGGCGAGCTTTCGCGATGCGCTGGCCGGCTGCGACGAGGTCTACCACCTCGCAGCCTGGTACGAGCTGGGAGTGCCGGCGGCTCAGGCGGAGCGCATTCATCGCGTGAACGTCGACGGCACGGAGGCCGTCCTCGACGCCGCAACACGCGCCGGCGCCAAGCGCATCGTCTATTGCAGCAGCGTCGCTGCCCTTGGACCGACGGGCGGCAAGCTCGTCGACGAGACGCATATCAACGACGGCCGCTATCGAAGCCTGTACGAGCGCACCAAAGCGGAAGCGCACGAGCTGGCGATGGCGCGCGCCCGCGCCGGCGCGCCGATCGTGGTGGGCATGCCGGGCACGGTCTACGGCCCCGGCGATCCGAGCCTGGTGGGCCTCTTCCACCGCGAGCTGATCCGCGGCTTGGTCGTGGTGGGCGGCTTCGACTCCATGACCATGACGCTGGTGCACGTGGAGGACGCTGCCGACGGGCTCTTCCGCTGCGCGACGCGCGGTACGCCCGGCGAGAGTTACGTGCTCGGCGCGGACGCGGTGACGATGAAGGAGTGGATCGCGCTGGCGTGTGATCTCACCGGAATCCGTCGTCCGCTCTTCAGCGCGCCCGAGGGCTTGGTGAAAGCGGCGGCGCCGCTGCTCGCGCCGCTGGCGCGCCTCGCCGGCCTACCGGCGGAGGTGGTGAGCGAGGGGGTGGAGATGAGCGCCGGGCTCACGTGGGCGTTCTCGGGAGCGAAGGCGCGTCGTGATCTCGCCTGGCAACCGCGCGCTCTCGACGTGGGCCTTGCCGAGACGCTCGCGTGGTATCGCGATCGCTACGCGAAGCGGCGGCGCTTCCGTCCCCGCACCGAAGCCGCCCGCGCCGCGCTCGACGCCGCGGGCGTCAGTCCGTAGCCGCGGAAGCGCCTGCGGGTGTCGGCTGCCGGAGAGCGGGGCCGCGCTCGACGCTCGATCAATCGACGGCTTCGGCAGATCCCGCGAGCGCAATTCGGTCGGTATCGGGCTGTCCGGGCAGCAGCAGGTCCTCGAGAAAATACGCGGCGAGGTCGTGGCGCCCGCGCAGCCCCGCCTTGCGGTAGAGCGTGAGCGCCTGCGAGCGCACGGTTTGCTCGCTGGTCTTGCGGATCGAGCCGATCTCTTTGTGGCTCAGGCCCTTGAGCAGCAAGAGCCCCACGTCGCATTCGGACGGCGTGAGCTGCCAATCGCGGAACTGGCGGTCGATCGCCTCACCCAATCCATCGAGGTAAGTGCGCGCCTCGCCGCGCCAGTGGTCTGCCTCGCGCCCGGCCTGCTCCAGGTGGTGCGAGAACCGCTCGAGGAGCTGACCGCGCTCTTCCAGGTGGCGCTGGATCACGAGAACCCCGGCGATCACCACGCCGGTGACGGCGATCTCGACGACGATGTGCGCGAACCCGGCCGCGAAGCGCGCATCGTCGATGCAATGCCACAGCGCCAGAAACACCAGCGGCGCCCACAGCCAGCGTGCCAGCGCGAGGGTGGGCGCCTCGGACCGCGCGGCGACTGGGCGGCTCGGCAGCGTGCGGCTGGCGAGCAACGACTCTACCTTTGTTGGATGTTCCGCCAGGCTGAGGCGGGGGAGGATCGTTGGCGTCGTCACGGGCACCTCGGGGGGAAGCGCTGCTGGCCCGGGGCGTGCTGACGCACATCGCGTACCGTGTCATCGCACGCTGAATATTCCTCATGAATTTTCCCGAAACCTGTGAGATGACTCACAGGAGCAGACGATTTCTGGCACTTCGTTGAGTGTCGCCGTTGTCGAATCGTCGACGTCGAGTGAGTTCGTCATCATCCGAATCGCGTCACGGGCAAGCCGCGCAAGGCCCCGTCGTGAGGGAATTCCGATGCAGAATCGGTTAGCCGCACAGCCCACTCGTGGTCTCGCTGCGCTCGTCGCCGCATTCGTGCTGGCGAGCTGTAATGCGCCGCCGGCCTTCACCACGAGCCCACCGCTCACCGCGAACGCCAGCGTCCAGTACGCCTATCAGGCGCTCGCGACCGGTACGCCGGTGCCCACGTTCGCACTGATCACAGGTCCGACCGGCATGACCGTGGACGCCACCACGGGTCTGGTGCTGTGGACGCCGACGCTCGACCAGGTCGGCGCGCAGCCCGTGACCTTGCGTGCCACCAACGCGGCTGGCTCGGTCGATCAGAGCTTCACCCTCGACACGCAGCCGTTGGCGCCGGCCTTCAGCTCGTCGCCGCCGCTGGTGGCGAACGTGAACGTGCCGTACATCTACGAGCCCACGGCCGTGGGCGCGCCCGCGCCGAGCTTCTCGCTGATCGCGGGTCCCGCGGGCATGACCGTGGACGAGGTGACTGGGCTGACGCTCTGGACGCCGACGCTCGACCAGCTCGGACCGCAGGCGGTGACCCTCCGCGCCGCGAGCAGCGCCGGCTTCGCCGATCAGAGCTTCACGATCGACACCCAGCCTGAGCCACCAGACACCACGCCGCCGACGGCACCGCAAAACCTGCGCGCCATCGACGTCACCCAGACCAGCTACACGATGATCTGGGACGCGCCCCCCGAAGGCGACGTGGCGGGTTATCGGCTGTACGAGCGCTCGTTCTCGAACCGCCAGGGCTACTACACGTGGAACCGAGTGGCCGACGGCCTCACGGACACCACGTACTTCCTCGCGAAGACCGCCATCCGCTGGACCGGCATCTTCATGGTGCGCGCCTACGACTCGGTGGGGAACGAGTCCGCCAACTCCAATTCGTTGGCGTCCACGTTTCTCACGCTGCCGAGCGTTGGGCATCCGATGGTTGGCACCAACGAGCGGCCCGCAGCGGTGATCGGCGAGCACTTGATGCTGATCGAGGGCGTGGACAGCTATCCCGTCGAGTATCTGGCTGGCTACCAGGTGGCCGTGTACGGCAATCCGTTGCCCACTGCTGAGCTGATCGCAGCACCCGACGGCGTCGTCATGCAGCCGATCAACGCCTCCACCTTCCGGCTGGTGTGGGATCCGGTGACTGGCGATCCCGGCACCCAGAGCATCACCGTGCGCGCCACCAACAGCGAAGGCACGGCGGACTTCACGGTGAGCTTCGAGGTCTATCCGGCCGGCACCGATCTCTTGGCGCCGAGCGGTTCGTCGATCCTCTCGGTGCAGAGCGCGCTCGGTGGCTGCAACGTCACCTGGAGCAAATCCTCCGACAATCACGAGATCGCCGGCTACTCGATTCGCGGTCAGCGCCATTACACCGCGCACCCCAACAGCTTCGGTTTCGTTTCCTATGGAACGGACACATCCGCGTTCGTGAACACCGTGCCGAGCGGCACCACGGGGTGGACGCTCTACGTGTCGGCGTTCGACGCGGCTGGAAACTATTCGTATCCGAACGGCGGAGGCACGACCTGCTCGCCGACGTGGTGAGCAACGACGCGGCGACCATGCACGCGGCGAGTCTCAACGGTTGTGGCATGGACCGCGCGATCGCGCCATCGGACGATCGGTGCTGGTGATGCGGGCGGGTTTCGGTAGCGACACCGACGTCGCCCACCAACCTCGAACCGGGGGGAGCGGAGGTCTCGGCATGCGTTGCTCGACACGCAAGGTGTTCTCGTACGTGCTCGCAGTATTGGTGCTCGCAATACTCGGCGCGAGCCGATCCGCGCGTGCGGACGTGCTCGATCCGTTTTACGAGTGGGACGCGGTCCAATTCTTCCAATTCAACATCGAGCAGGTGGCGTACGACGCAGGCACCCGCGACGTAGTGGTCACCTTTTCGATCACGAATCCGCAAGACGGCGGTGCGGCCTACGACATCTTCACCGACGATCATTTCGTGCGCGATCTCATGACCGAGCTGGTGATCGACGTCGGCTGGACCGCGAAAGAGTTCACCAACGTGGGCAGCGGCGATCCCGAGGGCGCTGCCTATCCCATCGCCATCAACCTGCTCACGTCCTCACACGTGCTGCCCAACAATCGTTACTGGGTTTCGGCGACGTTGCCGGCGAGTGCCGTGGGCACCGGCGAGGTGATCTTCGAAGGTCACCCGCGCTGGTACCGCGATTCGGCGGCGATGTACGTGCGGGTGCCGGTCAAGACCGTGTATCGGCTCTTCCCGATCACCGATGCGCAGGTGGTGCCGCGGCGCGAGGTGGTGGACTTCGCGAAGTGCCAGAACTGCCACAACGGCACGTCCCGCGACGGCTACGGCTTCCCCATCTATCGCCTCGCCGAGCACGGCGGAAACCGCAACGAGGAGCTGCACGCCTGCCAGGTCTGCCACAACGCCAACCAGACCGACATCCCGTTCCGCCTCTCGGGCGACGAAGTGCCGGTGGACTTCAAGTACCTGACGCACGCGATCCACGGCGCAGTGATGCGGGAGAATCCGCTGGTGGTCATCTCCTTTGGTGGCATCCCCGTGCCGTTCTTCGTGGTCTCGTATCCCGGCGGCAAGGACAACCTGAAGCAGTGCACCAACTGCCACATCGACTCGAACGGCACCGGCACCTTCGAGCTGCCGCTCAAGCCCGAGGTGCTAGGCACCACCGTCGACACCCGCAGCACGCCGGGCGGCTTCCTCGACACCGATCCCACCAACGACCTCAACATGACGCCGACCATGGCGGTGTGCTCCGGCTGCCACGACAGCGGCGATGCGACGAGTCACATGACCTCGGCCAGCGCCGGTGGCTCGCGCACGGCATTGCAGGCGGACATCGACTCGGGCGTGATCAAGGAGCACTGCGTCGACTGCCACGGCAAAGGCAAGCAGAAGGACGTGCGCGCGATCCACGTCACCGGTGACGGCGGCGGTGGGTGCAACGTGGCGCACGACGGCAACGACGGTGCGAGTGCCGCGATGCTCGGGCTCTTGGGGCTCGTGCTCGCCGCCCGTCGCTCACGCCGCGCGGCAGGTTGAAAGAGCTGCGTCGCTGCTCAGTCGCTAAGTCTTTCAACGCACCGCGCGCAGGATCACGCCAGAACGGGTAGGGGCGGGCGCAAGCCCGCCCGGAACCGCACGCGGCTACCCTCGGTTGCCGTACGTCCGATCCTGCAGATTGTCCACCGCCCACGACCATAGGATCCGCTCGCCCCGCCACTCGGGAATAATCGTGCGCGCCGTGATCGCCAGCTCCTCGTCCCGCTGCTCGCGTTCCACCTCGGCCAGCGCATCCAGATACTCGTCGCCACCCAGCTCGGCTCTCTGAAGCCGCAACCCATCTCCACGCACGAACGCCGAGCCGAAATCCGTCATGTCGATCCGCCAGCCGCCCTCGTGCACCAACACGTGATGCCGTCTACAGAGCAGCACGAGATTGGAAAGCTTCGTCTCGCCGCCATCCGCCCAATGCCGAACGTGATGGGCATCCACGAAGCGACGTTGCGTGCATCCCGGAAAGGCACACGTCCGATCGCGCGCCTTGAGTGCCCGCCGAATCGCCGGCGGAATCTGCCGCGTGCGCCGCCCCACGCTCAGAATCTCGCCGTCCTCGCCCTCGTGCACGCACACCCGGCTGCAATCACACGCAATTCTCCGCACCGTTTCCGGCGCGAGCGCTGTGCCATCGGCGAGTTC